>JANYGW010000041.1 GCA_025359245.1 Massilia sp. | reverse complement strand
ACAAAATCGTGTGCTTGCCGCCGGCCAGGTGATGCTCGGCCTGCTCGATGGCGGCGCGGATATCCTTGACGCCCGACAGCACCGCCGACAGCGCGATGAACTCGCAGCCGAAGGCGTTCGCGGTCAGGCGCGCCAGCGTGGTCTTGCCCACGCCGGGCGGGCCCCACAAGATCATCGAGTGCGGTTTGCCGGATTTAAATACCAGGCGCAGCGGCTTGCCGTCGCCCAGCAGATGGCTCTGGCCGATCACGTCTTCGATGGTGGCCGGGCGCAGCGCTTCGGCCAAGGGCGGGGCCGGCTCGGTCTTGAATAGGTCGTCCATGCTGTTTTTCGTCGATGAGGAGCGCGTAGTCTAGCGCATGGCGCGCTTCGCTGCGCGCCGCTTCCACAAGGCGCATGCCGAGTGCTATTCTCAATGTCACCGCAGAAAGAGGATCAGGATGAACATTGCCGATTTGCTTGACGGGCTCGAACTGGTCCAGGACTTCAGCTATCCCGAACTCCAAACCATGGCCGGCTACATGTCGCTCAACGCCGTGCCCAAGGGCAGCGTCATCTTCGAGGAAGGCGATCTCGGCGACTTCATGCTGATCGTCGTCGAAGGCCGGATCGCCATCTACAAGGGCGGCGAACACGGCCGCCAGCTGTTGTCGAGCGAGATGAAGGGCCGCATCATCGGCGAAATGGCCATGATCGACCGCGAACGGCGCTCCGCCAGCTGCGTGGCCGAGACCGATTGCGAATTGCTGATCCTGACCAGCACCAATTTGAAGAGCCTGGCGCTCGAGCATCCGATGCTGGCCTTCCACTTCATGGCCAGCCTGGCGCGCATCCTGTCGCGCCGATTGCGCCGCGCGTCCGGCATGATGGCCGACTTCCTCGACCGTTAAGGCACCGGCTTGGCCGTCACCAGCACGCGTCCGAACACGGTGTCGGTCTGCTCGCCCGGCAAGGCGGGATCGAACGCAAAGGTACAGGTCTTCACGTAGTCGGCCGCGGCCAGCCCCGCCGCCGCGTCCTTGCCGTAGGCCTCGGCCTTGACGCCGAACGGCACGCCCCTGGCGTTGACGACGAAGCGCACCAGCACCCCGTCGGGCCCGGTGGCATTGCGGTTAAATATCTGGAATTTCGAAAAGCGCGCGGACGGCTCGCAGCTGTCGGGCACCAGTTGCGGGCGCACGCTGGGCGGGCCGGTCATGGTCCAGACGAACTGCACGGAAAACGTCTTGCGCCGCTCGGCGTCGCTCAAGCCCGGTTTGAATTTGCATTTGACCAGCGATAGCAAGGCCGCATCGTCGAGCAGCTTCCAGCTGCTGGTGCGCGCCACCCTGGCGCCCTCGATGCTGCCGTCCTGGGCAATGTGGAAATGCAACATGGTCACGCCATCGATCTCGTAACGGCGCGCTTCCTTGGGCCATTCCGGCGTGGTGCACGATTCCGGCGAGACCAGCAGCTTGGCCGGAAACGCTTGCGCCAAGCTGCGCTCCTGCTGCGCCAGCGTGGCGCTGGCGATCCAGCAGCCCGCCCCCAGCACGGCCCCCATCCTGACGATAGTCCTGATTTTCATGCCGGCGTTCCGGTTTAGTTCTTGAACACGTCCGCGCCCTTGGGCGTCACAAATTTGAACTGTTGCGCGCCCAGGCTGGGATTTTTCTCGAACTTGCTAAAGGTCAGTACCGAGGTCTGGCCAAACGCGTCGCGCAATTCCATGGCAGCCGGGGTGCCGTTTTTCAGGCCGATGCTGATCTGCTGGAACTGGCTGTCCTTGGCCTTGGGCACGGCGTTGAGCCACTCCAGGCCGTCGGCCCGGGCCGGCGCTTCGCTCAGCGTAAAGTTCTTTTCCAGGTCATTGCTGCCGAACAGGATGGCCGCCGGCGACGAACCGAGCGCGTCGCCCAGCTTCTTGACGGTGACCTGGCTCAGGTCCTTGTCGTAGATATACAGCTGCTCGCCATCGGCCTGCAGCAGCTGCTCGTAGGGCTTCACGTAGGTCCAGATGAACTTGCCCGGGCGCGCAAATACAAACGTCCCGCTCGCCGGTGGCGTCGCCTTGCTGGTCTCTGACTTCTTGAGCTGGGTCTGGACGAATTCGCCGCGCGCAGCCTTGGTCGAACTGACGAAGGTCTTGAATTGCTCCAGTGCGCTGGCCTGGGCTGCGCCGGCAAACGCCAGGCTCAGCGCCAGTGCGCTCAGGCTTGATTTCAGTAATTTTTGCATTGCGGGCCTTTTCGGTTGACGTACTGTGGCGGGATGGCCCTGACCGCTTAACGGTCCAGCGGGCAATCCGTGCACAGGCGTTCTTTATTCTGCGCTGGCGATCGGCACCAGGATGTCCCGGTTGCCGTTTGATTGCATAGCGGAAACTACACCGCTGTTCTCCATCTGCTCGAGCAAGCGTGCGGCCCGATTGTAGCCGATGCGCAAGTGGCGCTGCACCAGGGAAATCGACGCGCGGCGGTTCTTGAGTACCACCTGGACCGCCTGGTCGTACATCGGATCGGCCTCGCCGCCCGCGTCGCCGGCCGGAGCGCCGTCGGCCCCGCCCTCGCCTTCCAGCGTGCCGCCCTCGAGGATGCCCTCGACATAGTTCGGCTCGCCGTGCAGCTTGAGGTGGCTGACCACGCGGTGCACTTCCTCATCCGACACAAACGCGCCGTGCACGCGCACCGGCAAGCCGGTTCCGGGCGGCATGTAGAGCATGTCGCCCATGCCCAGCAGGGCTTCGGCGCCCATCTGGTCGAGAATGGTGCGCGAGTCGATCTTGGACGACACCTGGAACGCGATCCGGGTCGGGATGTTGGCCTTGATCAGGCCGGTAATGACATCCACCGACGGGCGCTGGGTCGCCAAAATCAGGTGCAGGCCGGCCGCGCGCGCCTTCTGGGCGATACGGGCAATCAGTTCCTCGACCTTCTTGCCGACGACCATCATCAGGTCGGCCAGCTCGTCGATGATGATGACGATGGTCGGCAGCTTGTCGAGCGGCTCGGGCGAATCCGGCGTCAGGCTGAACGGATTGGGGATGTGTTCTTCGCGCTTGGCCGCTTCGGCAATCTTGGCGTTGTAGCCGGCCAGGTTACGCACGCCCAGCTTGCTCATCAGCTTGTAGCGCCGTTCCATCTCGTTGACGGCCCAGTTCAGCGCGTGGCCGGCCTGGCGCATATCGGTCACCACCGGCGCGATCAGGTGCGGAATGCCTTCGTAGACCGACATTTCCAGCATCTTCGGGTCGATCAGGATCAGGCGCACGTCGGCCGGGTCGGACTTGTACAGCAGCGACAAAATGGTCGCGTTGATCCCCACCGATTTACCTGAGCCGGTCGTGCCGGCCACCAGCAAATGGGGCATCTTGGCCAGGTCGGCGATGACGGGCTTGCCGGCAATATCCTTGCCCAGCGCAATGGTCAGTTGCGAGGCGCTGTCATTGTAGATCTTGGAGCCGAGGATTTCCGTCAGGCGCACGATCTGGCGCTTCGGGTTCGGCAATTCCAGCGCCATGTAGTTCTTGCCGGGAATCGTCTCGACCACCCGGATCGAGGTCAGCGACAGCGAACGGGCCAGGTCGCGCGCCAGGCCGACAATCTGGCTGCCCTTGACGCCGGTGGCCGGTTCGATTTCGTAGCGCGTGACCACCGGGCCCGGATAGGCGGCGACGACCTTGGCTTCGACCCCAAAGTCCGACAATTTCTTCTCGATCAGGCGGCTGGTAAATTCGAGCGTCTCGATCGACACGGTTTCCTGGTAGGCGGCCGGCTCGTCGAGCAGCGACAGCGGCGGCAAGGTCGAGTCGCCCGGCAAATCCTGGAACAGCGCAGCCTGCTTTTCCTTCTGCACGCGTTCGGACTTGACCACCTCGACCACTTGCGGCTCGATCTTGACCGGTGGCGTCGCGATGTGCTTTTCGACGTGCTTGGCGCGCTCGATGACCACCACTTCGTCGCGCTTGACGGCCGCCACCTCGCCCTGCTTGCGGTCCTCGCGGTCCTGGTAGCGCAGGCGGAACCAGTCGATGCAGCTTTCCAGCGTGGCGCCGATACGCTCGGCCACCGACATCCACGACACATGGAAAAACAGGCTGAAACCGAGGCCGAACAGCAGCAACAGCAGCAAGGTGGCGCCGGTAAAGCCGAACGCCGTATGCGCATTGCTGCCGATAATCTTGCCCAGCACGCCGCCCGGGGCGCGCGGCAACTGCACCGTGAGCGACCACATGCGCAGGTATTCGAGGCCGACGCTGCCGATGAACATGATGGTGAAACCGACCCAGCGGATGGTCGCCTCGTGCCGGTGTTCCGGATCCAGCTCGGCCTGCATGACGAATTTATTGGTCAGCGAGCGGTAGCCCTTCCACACCAGGCGCAGGAAGCAGAAACACCACCACCAGGCCGAAAAGCCGAAAATGAACAGCATCAGTTCGGCCAGGTAGGCGCCCGCGCGCCCGCCCATGTTGCTCACCTGCGTCACTTCGACTTCATGCGACCAGCCCGGATCGCCCTTGTTGTAACTGAGCAATATCATGACGAAGTACAGGCACACGACCGCCAGCGCAATCCAGCGCGCTTCGGACAACAGGCGCACCAGGCGGTTCGGCAGCGGCTGCCGGATCACTTCTTTACGGGTGTAGGTTGATGCTTGGGGTTGGCTGTTCTTTGTCATTCTTGTTGCTGCTGAAATACGATGCGCCCATTCTAAGCCATATATTGCGTGGCAGGCCCACGATTCATGCTCGGGCGCATCATCGACTATAATCTCGGGTAGCTGATAAGTTCCCTTGATCTGGCCGCCAACGCCCCCAGTTTCCTTCAATACTCTCGCACAGACCCCGCCATGACCACTACCAAACACGCCAAAGTCCTGATTCTCGGTTCCGGCCCCGCCGGCTACAGCGCCGCCGTGTACGCCGCCCGCGCCAACCTGAACCCGATGCTGGTGACCGGCGTCGAGCAAGGCGGCCAGCTGATGACCACCACCGACGTCGAAAACTGGCCTGGCGACCCGATGGGCGTGCAGGGCCCGGAACTGATGCAGCGCATGCTGCAGCACGCAGAGCGTTTCAAGACCGACATCGTATTTGACCACATCCATACCGCCAAGCTGGACGAAAAGCCGTTCCGCCTGATCGGCGACAGCCAGGAATTCACCTGCGATGCGCTGATCATCTCGACCGGCGCCTCGGCCCAGTATCTGGGTCTGCCGTCCGAGCAGGCCTTCATGGGCAAGGGCGTGTCGGCCTGCGCCACCTGCGACGGCTTCTTCTACCGCGGCCAGGAAGTGGCCGTCGTCGGCGGCGGCAACACCGCGGTCGAGGAAGCGCTGTACCTGTCGAACATCGCCACCAAGGTCACCATCATCCACCGCCGCGACAAGTTCCGCGCCGAAGCAATCCTGATCGACCGCTTGAACGCCAAGGCCGCCGAAGGCAAGATCGTCATCAAGTACAACCACACGCTGGACGAAGTGGTCGGCGACGACAGCGGCGTGACCGGCATCCGGATCAAGTCCACCACCACCGGCGAAATCACGCCGTTGACCGTGCACGGCCTGTTCGTGGCGATCGGCCACAAGCCGAACACCGGCATCTTCGAAGGCCAGCTGGAGATGAAAGACGGCTACATCATCACCAAGACCGGCCTGCAAGGCATGGCCACGGCCACCAACATCCCGGGCGTGTTTGCCGCCGGCGACGTGCAGGACCACATCTACCGCCAGGCCATCACCAGCGCCGGCACCGGCTGCATGGCCGCGCTGGACGCCCAGCGCTATCTGGAAAGCCTGGAAGACTGAGCACCAAGATGGCCTCGATGAAAGACTTTGCCGACCTCAAGGCCCTGAAGGAGAAGCTCAAGGGCGTCGATGAGGCGCGCGCGGCCGAAAAAGCCGCGCGCGAGGAGACCGCACGCCAGGCCGTCCAGGAAGCCGGGCTGTTTCGCAACGCGCTGGGCGGCGTCAAGAAGATCGCGCAGACCGACCGCTACGTGCCGAACGCGCCGGCCACCGTCAACCTCAACATCAAGCCATCGAAGCCGCGCACCCAGGCCGAGGACGACGCCGCCGTGCTGCGCGAGTCGTTGTCGGACGCGTTCGAAGTCGACCATCTGCTCGACGATGATCCCAGCCTCAGTTTTACCCGCGCCGGCATCGGCGCCGACGTGGTGCGCAAGCTGCGCAAGGGCGCCTGGCCGGTGCAGGACGAACTCGACCTGCACGGCCTGCGGCGCGACGCCGCGCGCGAGCAGCTCAGCGACTTCCTCGGGCGCGCGGCCAAGCGCAAGCTGCGCTGCGTGTGCGTCATCCACGGCAAGGGCCTCGGCTCGGCCGGCGGCGAACCGGTGCTGCGCTCGATGGTGCACAGCTGGCTCGAGCAAAAGGACGACGTGATCGCCTTCTGCGCCGCCAATGTCGATGGCCGCAGCCACGGCGCGCTGCTGGTGCTGCTCAAGGCCGCCCTTTCCGCCAAATAGCATGCCGTGTTAGGCTAGCAAGATTCGCCCTTCTGCGCACGGGACTGCATGACCCTCATTAAGTTTATTGAAATCCTGGCGATCCTGGTGGGCGCGTTTTCAGGCTTCATCGAAGCGCGCCGCAAGCGGATGGACCTGGTCGGCGTATTTACGGTCGCCTTCATCACCGCGTTCGGCGGCGGCACGCTGCGCGACATCCTGCTCGACAAGCGCCCGCTGTTCTGGGTCACGCACCAGGAATACGCGATCCTCATTTTCATCCTGGCGCTGGTCGCCGCGCCGGCCATCCGCACGCTGCGCCAGGTGGTGTCGGAACGGATGATCGTCATCGCCGACGCCATCGGACTGGGCTTGTTTTCGATCGCCGGCGTGGCTTCGGCGCTGGACGCGCACATGCCGATCTTCATCGCCTCGATGATGGGCGTGATCACGGGGATTTTTGGCGGGGTGCTGCGCGATATCGTGTGCAACGAAGTGCCGATGGTGTTCCGCGATGGCAAACCGTATGCGATCTGCGCGTTCATCGGCAGCTGGATGTATTTGCTGATGAAGAAATTCGGCGCCGAACCCGATTTCGCACTGTGGTCCAGCGCCACGGTGATCACGGCCTTGCGCCTGATTACCTGGAAATTCGATATGCGGATGGGGCGCTGACCGGAGCCGGAGCTATTCGCATCCATCTACTCCCAACCAACATCGTGCTTGCGAAGGCGAGCACCCATAGCACTTCTGAGCATGGGTGCCATGGGTAGCGCCTTGGCCCTCGCCTGCGCTAGGGCGATGTTGTTGGCGACGCTTAAACCGCCTCCGGCCCCGTCTCGCCGGTACGAATCCGGATCACCTGCTCCACATCCTGCACAAAAATCTTGCCATCGCCGATCTTGCCGGTGCGCGCGGCCTTGATGATCGCGTCGACCACCTGTTCGGCCATGCTGTCGTCGACCACGACCTCGATCTTCACCTTCGGCAGGAAGTCGACCACATATTCGGCGCCACGATACAGTTCCGTGTGGCCCTTCTGACGCCCGAAGCCCTTGACCTCGGTCACCGTCAATCCCGTGACATTGACTTCGGCCAGCGCTTCGCGCACTTCGTCCAGCTTGAACGGCTTGATCACACAGGTAATCTGTTTCATGGCTACTCCCTCAATGATGGTGGGTCGCCGGGCGCACAGCCCGGCCATGCCGCTATTCTAAACGACACAGGACGTTCCTTTCCCTTGTTCTTGACCTGCATCAACGGGACCTGATGACGCAGCACAACTTACGGTCTACATTGGGGATGACGCTTTTCCTCACCCTATCCGGAGATCACCATGCCATCCTATCTTGCCAGCGACCTGACGGCCGTCGAACGCGCCTTGCGCCTGCAGCGCGGTGCGCTTGCGGCGGCGCTGCACGAGCGCACTCACCAGGCCGATGCCCCCGACGAACTGGCCATGGCCAATTATGTCGACAGCACCGATGATCGCGCGGAAGCGGCCTCGATGAACGATAACGACATCGCCCAGCTGCAGCACGCTGCGCAATCGCTGCGCCAGGTCGACGCGGCGCTGCTCCGGCTGGCCGACGGCAACTACGGCTTATGCGCCGCGTGCGGCGAGCCGATTGCCGCGGCGCGCCTGCTGGCGGCGCTGTCCTCCACCCTGTGCCTGGCGTGCCAGTCCAAGGCTGAACAGGCGCAGCAGCGCTGAGCCGCCGTTCATGCAGACTGGATGGTGAACAGGTTTTCCTGCGACTCGGCGTAGGCCAGCGCATAAGCCAGCTCGCCGGGCGACTCGGCGTGCAGCGTAAACAGCGGCTGGCCCACCTCCACCCGCGTACCCAGCGGCGCCTCGAAGCAGATGCCGGCGGCGGCCGCCTTGGGCGCGCCGGCCAGCTTGGCCACGCGCGCCAGGCCGCGGTTGTCGACCGCGACCACGGTACCGCGGTGCAGCGCCGCCACCACATGGGTATGCGCGGCGCACGGCGGTTCACGCAAGCCGCCCTGGGCTTCGCAAATGGCCTGGAATTTGCGCCACGCCGCGCCCGATGCCAGCACCCCGGACGCCAGCGCCAGGCCCTGGCCGGGCAAGGCCTTGCCGCCCATTTCGAGCACCGCGCCGGCCAGCATCAGGGCGCGCTGGCGCAAGTCGCCGGGCGCACCGGGCGCACCGGGCGCACCGGGCGCATTCTGCAGCACCGCCAGCACGTCGCGCGCCTCCAGCGCCGGTCCGATGCCGCGCCCGACCGGCTGCTCGCCGTCGGTCAACACCACCTTGACGGCGATGCCGAGCGCCTGCCCCACCGCCGCCAGGCGCGCGGCCAATGCGGCGCCGGCGCCCGCCGAACGCACCTTCGCTGTGCGCCCGACCGGAATATCAATCAGCACATGGGACGAGCCGGCGGCGATCTTCTTCGACAGCACCGAGGCGACCAGCATGCCGTCACTGTCGAGCCCCAGAGGACGCTCGACCCGGATCAGCAAATCGTCGGCGGGACTGAGGGCGACCGCGCCGCCCCATACGATGCAGCCGCCTTCGCGCCCGACTACGCGCCGCATGCTGGCCACGTCGAGCGCGACCGGCGCGAGCGTTTCCATCGCATCGGCCGAACCGGCCGGCGAGGTGATCGCGCGCGACGAGGTCTTGGGAATCGTCAGCCCGCAGGCCGCCACGATCGGCACCACCAGCAAGCTGGTACGGTTGCCCGGCAAGCCGCCCACGCAATGCTTGTCGACCACGAGCGCGTCGTCCCAGTGCAGGCGCTGACCGGCGGCGACCATGGCTCGGGTCAGGCCGGTGGTTTCGGCGACGTCCATGCGCCCGCCTGAACAGGCGGTGATGAAAGCCGCCAGTTCGATGTCCGAATAGCGTCCCGCGCAGATGTCGGCGACGATCGCGCGCGAGGTATCGGCCGTCAGCGGACGGCCGTAGATCTTGGCGCGCACGCCGGAAAACGACAGCAGCGGCGCCGCATGCGCCAGCTGCACCAGGTCGCCGTCGATGCCGCCAAGGGCGCGCCAGGCGGCCTCGGAAAGGCCGATTTCATCGATCTCCAACAGGTCGAAATGGACCACGTTGAGAATGGCGACGATGCGTTTGCCGTCGCGCCGCAGTTCGATCCGCGACTGCGCCTCGAAGCCTTCCGATTTGCACACATGGCATTCGCTGCGCAGGTACACCACCAGTTCCTGGTAGGTGTCGATGCCGAGGCGCCGGGTCTTCAGGTTCGCATCAATGGCCATCACGAGGCCACGTCGTCAAGGCAGACCTGCGATGTCGCACGGCCAGGTCCGCGGCCTGTCGCACCGGTTAGCGCACCCGCTGCGCCAGGGAATCTGAGTTTCATCGCAATACCTTTTCCAGTGTGGAAACTGGAATATGGTGGATTTAGCGCACCAACCTTGACCTGAATCAAAATCGGGAGCGTTGGCTGTGGTAACCGCTAAATGGTCAATCCGGGATATTGTCCAATTCCGCCAGCCACACGGTCGCCTCCGCATCGCTCGGGGCGCGCCAGTCGCCGCGCGGCGACAAGGAGCCGCCGTTGCCGACCTTCGGTCCGTTCGGCACGCACGAGCGCTTGAACTGGCTGGTCTTGAAGAAGCGGTATACAAAGGTGCCGAGGTGCTTCTTGATGGTCGCCAGCGGGTAGTTTGCGTGCCAGGCCGAGTACGACAAAAAGGCCACCTTGGACGGCGCGAAACCGTAGCGCAGGATGTAGTACAAGTTGAAGTCCTGCAGCTCGTACGGCCCGATGCTGTCTTCGGTGCTTTGCGCCGGCTTGGCATCGCCCGCCTTGCCCGGCACCAGCTCGGGGCTGATTTCGGTATCGAGCACCGCCAGCAGCGTGTCGCTTCCTTCGGTGCCGATCGCGCCGGTATCGGCCACCCAGCGCACCAGGTGGCTGATCAGGGTCTTCGGTACGCTGGCGTTGACGTTGTAGTGCGACATATGGTCGCCCACGCCGTAGGTGCACCAGCCCAGCGCCAGTTCGGACAAGTCGCCGGTGCCGATCACGATCGCCTGGTTGAAGTTCGCCAGCCGGAACAGATGGCTGGTGCGTTCGCCCGCCTGCACGTTCTCGAACGTGATGTCGTATTCTTCCTTGCCGCTGGCGTAAGGATGGCCGAGGTCCTTGAGCATCTGCTCGCAGCTCGGACGGATGTCGATTTCGTGCGCGGTGCAGCCGACCGCCGCCATCAGCTCGCGGGCCTGCTGCAGCGTGCGTCCGCTGGTCGCAAAGCCTGGCATCGTGTAGGCGAGGATGTTCGCGCGCGGCAGCGACAGCCGGTCCATGGCCTTGGCGCACACCAGCAGCGCGTGGGTCGAATCGAGCCCGCCCGAGACGCCGATCACGACCTTTTGCAGGCCGCTCGAGGACAGGCGCTGGACCAGCGCCTGGACCTGGATGTTATAGACCTCGGTGCAGCGCTCGTCACGCAGCGCCAGGTCGGCCGGCACGTACGGGAAGCGGGCCACGGCGCGCGCCAGCGGCAAGATATTGGCGCGTTCGATGGCCAGCTCGAAACGCACCACGCGAAACGCCGCCACCTCGGCCGCATGGCGGCGCACCGAGTGCGCGAAGGTGGTCGTGTGCATGCGCTCGCGCGCGAGCCGCTCCAGGTCGACGTCGGCGAAGATGATGTGCGAGTCGTCGAGGAAGCGCGCGCCTTCGGCCAGCAGCTCGCCCTTCTCGTAGACCAGCGCCTGGCCATCCCAGGCCAGGTCGGTGGACGACTCGCCCAGGCCGGCCGAGGTGTACAGGTAGGCCGCCAGGCAGCGCGCCGACTGTTGCGCCACCAGCTGGTGCCGGTAGCCGCTCTTGCCGGCCAGCACGTTCGAGGCCGACAGGTTGACCAGCACCGTGGCGCCGGCCAGCGCCGCGAACGACGACGGCGGAATCGGCACCCAGACGTCCTCGCAGATCTCGATATGAAAGCGCATCGACGCCAGGTTGGCCACCTCGAACAGCAGGCCGGCGCCGAACGGCACGTCCTGGCCCAGCAGGCGCACCTGGGTCGAGACGGCATTGTCGGCGGCGCTGAACTGGCGCGCCTCGTAGAATTCGCCGTAGTTGGGCAGGTAGCTCTTCGGGACCAGGCCGAGGATGCGCCCGTTCGCCACCACTGCCGCGCAGTTGAACAGTTGATGATCGACCCGCAGCGGCAGGCCGACGATCAGCGCCAGCGGCAGCTCGACCGAGGCGGCCACTACCTGGGCCAGCGCGTCTTCGCAGGCGTCCAGCAATGCGGCCTGGTGGAACAGGTCGTCGCAGGTGTAGGCCGACAGGCCCAGTTCGGGGAAGGCGGCCAGCACCGCGCCCTGCTGCTGCGCCTGGCGCGCGAGCGCGATGGTCTGGGCGGCATTGAAGGCGGGATCGGCGACGCGGCAGCGCGGCGTGGCTACGGCGACGCGTGCAAAACCGTGCGAATAGAGATTGAAAAAATCGTTCTTCATGCAGGATCTTTCTGGTTGCGTAGAATGGCTGCATGAATTATCGCACGCATATCGTTTCCTCTCTTGCCGAGATCGGCCAGGCGGCCTGGGATGGCCTGGTGGCCTTGCAGGACAAGCCCAATCCCTTCCTGTCGTTCGCTTTCCTGCACGCGCTGCACGAATCGGGCAGCGCCTGCGCCGACACCGGCTGGCAGCCGCAATTTCTGGCGCTGTACGACGGCGACGCGCTGGCGGCGGCGATGCCGCTGTACGTCAAGTCGCATTCGTACGGCGAATACGTATTCGACTGGGCCTGGGCCGAAGCCTATGAGCGCAACGGTGTCGAGTACTACCCGAAGCTGCTGTCGGCGATCCCGTTCACGCCGGTCACCGGCCCGCGCCTGATGGCGCGCGACGGCGCCGCGCGCGCAGCCCTGTTGAAGGTCTTGTGCGGCACCCAGGAAGCATCGGTGGTCTCGTCCACCCACATCCTGTACCCGCCTGAAGAACAGGTGCAGCAGCTGGCCGACGCCGGCTTCATGCTGCGCAGCGGCGTGCAGTTCCACTGGCTGAACGCCGGCTACGCCAGTTTCGACGAATTCCTGGCCACACTGGAAAAGAAGAAGCGCAAGAATATCCGCGCCGAGCGGCGCAAGGTGAGCGATGCGGGCGTGACGCTGCGGCGCGTGCGCGGCAGCGACGCCAGCGAGGCCGACTGGCGCCTGTTCGAGCGCTGCTACCAGCACACCTACGCGGCGCACCGTTCGACGCCCTACCTGAACCTGGATTTCTTCCTGCGCATCGGCGCCAGCATGCAGCACAATATCCTGCTCGTGATCGCCGAACGCGCCGGCCAGCCGGTGGCGTCATCGCTGGTGATCCACAGCGCCGACACGCTGTTCGGGCGCTACTGGGGCGAGCTGGAACACGTGCCCTGTCTGCATTTCGAGGCGGCCTACTACCAGCCGCTGGAGTTCTGCATCGAGCAGAAAATCGCCGTGTTTGAAGGCGGTGCGCAGGGCGAACACAAAATGGCGCGCGGCTTCCTGCCAACCAGGACCTGGTCGGCGCACTGGCTGGCGCACCCTGCTTTCGCCGATGCCATCGAGCGCTTCCTGGAGCGCGAAAAAGGCGGTATTGACGACTATATCGATGAACTGAACGAGCGCAATCCATTCAAGGAGCTACCGTGATTTCACATGTATTTATCGGGATCGGCGAGTTCGAACCGGCGCTGCGGTTCTACTCGGCGCTGATGGGCGCACTGGGACTGAAACTGAAATTTTCCGATGCCGTCCAGGGCTGGGCGGGATGGACCGCGCCGGCCGCGCCACGCCCGCTGTTCGTGATCGGCCAGCCCTTCGACGGCGCGCCGCACGCGGCCGGCAACGGACAGATGACGGCCTTGCTGGCGCCGTCGCGCGCGGCGGTCGACGCAGCGCATGCAATCGCGCTGGCGCACGGCGGCACCTGCGAAGGCGCGCCCGGCCTGCGTCCGCACTACCATCCGAATTACTACGGCGCCTACCTGCGCGACCGGGACGGCAATAAGCTGTGCGTCTGCTGCCACGACTGAGCCGTTGCCTTAAACGGCCGCGCGCTTTTTCGTCAGCGCGTTGTCGCCCTTGTGCAGGAACAGCTCCGGCTGGCCGTCCGAATATTCGCGCAGCATATTCCACACCGCCCTGACCCGCTGCAAGCGATACAGATCGGTCGGCGCGGCCAGCCAGAACGAGCGCTCCGCGAAGAACTGGTCGAGCACCGGCACCAGGCGCCCGTCATCGGGCACCGCATACGGCGGCGCCATGATCAGGCCCATGCCCAGCGATGCCGCTTCGATCTGGGCCGGCATGCCGGTGCAGCACAAGCGCCGGCGCGGCGTGAAGCCCAGCTCATCGAGGTAGCTGAGCTCGCGGCTGGCCAGCCGGTCCTGCACGTAGTCGACGAAATCGTGCTGGGCCAGGTCGCCGTGCGCGCGGATCGGCGCATGCCTGGCCAGGTAGGCCGGCGACGCGTACAGGTACATGCGGAAGGTGGCCAGCTTGGTGATCATGTAGCGGCCCGTGGTGGGCGGATCGAGCATCACGCCCAGGTCGGCCTCGCGGTTGGCCAGGTTGGCGAAGCGCGGCAGCACCAGCAAGTCCACGCTCAGCTCCGGGTTCGACTGCAGCAAGCCCACCAGCAGCGGCGCCACGACCCGCACCGCGAACAGCTCGGGCACGCCGAGCCGCACCACGCCGTGCACCGCCACTTCATTGCCGCTCAATTGTTCGGTGGCCGCCAGCGCCGCGCTCTCCATCGCTTCGGCATGCGGCAGCAGGGCCTGGCCCATCTCGGTCAGCTCGTAGCCCTCGCGGCTGCGGTCGAACAGCGTCGTGCCGAGCTGGATTTCGAGGCGGTCGATGCGGCGCGCCACCGTCGTATGTTCAACCACCAGCCGGCGCGAAGCCCCCGACAGCGTGCCGGCGCGTGCCAGCTCGAGGAAAAAGCGCAGGTCGGTCCATTCGGGCAGGCTATGCATATTGCGCGTCTCTAAGTTTTATTGATTTTGCATATTGTGCACCACTGCACAACTTGGTGGCAAACCGGCAAAACAACACCTTGATGTGGCTCAAACTAACGTACGGATTTGTACGTACGCCCTGCTGTAGCATAGCCGAGCTCGCCCTGTGCATAAACGCACAACCGTTGGGCGTGTTGTTAGCTTTCGAACAAAAGCGAATGAAGGCACACTGCATGCCATGCGATTCTGACCGCATATCACTAATAATATGAAGGAGACCTCCAGCATGCGTCCGACCACCATCAAGTTGAAATTAATTACCCGCTCCGTTGCCGCCGCGCTCGCCCTGATGGGCAGCGCCATGGGTTCGGCCCACGCCCAGGCCGCGCCGGAAAACGCGACCGCTGTCGCCAGCGAAAAAGAGAACGTGGTCGTCGTGACCGCCCGCCGTCGCGAAGAAACGCTGCAGGATGTCCCGGTCTCGGTTACCGCCTTCAACGCCGACACGCTCTCCAAGCAGGGCGTCGCCGACATCACCGCGCTGGCCCTGGCGCTGCCGAACACCACGCTCAAATCGTCGCGCGCCACCAACTCGACCCTGACCGCGTTCATCCGCGGCGTCGGCCAGCAGGATCCGCTGGCCGGCTTCGAAGCGGGCGTCGGCATCTACCTCGACGACATCTACCTGGCCCGCCCGCAAGGCGCGGTGGCCGACATCTACGACGTCGAACGCATCGAAGTGCTGCGCGGACCGCAAGGCACGCTGTACGGCCGCAACACCATCGGCGGCGCCGTCAAGTACGTGACCCGCAAGCTGGGACCGAAAACCGATGTGCGCCTGCGCGGCACCGTGGGCGACTACGGCCAGCGCGAAGCGGTCGTCACCGCCAGCACTCCGCTGGCCGACACGCTGCGCATCGGCGGCTCGATCGGCCGCTTCAAGCGCGACGGTTTCGGCACCGACCTTTTCAACGGCAAACCGAACTACGACAAGGATGTCACCGCCGGCCGCCTGTCGGCCGAAATGACCCCGACCCCGTCGCTGTTCATCCGCGTCGCCGGCGACTACACGCAGGACGACTCGCACCCGCGCAACGGCCACCGCCTGATCGTCGGCCGCACCAGCGGCGCGCCTATCCTCGACAACGTCTACGACACCCAGGCCAACCTGACCCAGGCGCTTGGCCATGACCAGCAAGTCAAGGCCCACGGCCTGGCCGCAACGATCGAATACACCGTCAGCGACACGCTCACGCTGAAATCGGTGACCGCTTCGCGCAAGGACACGTCGTATGCGCCGATCGACTTCGATTCGCTGGCAGTGACCGACTTCCACGTGCCGGCGCTGTACAAGAACAAGCAGTTCAGCCAGGAGTTCCAGGCCACCTATACCGGCGACAAGCTGCAGGGCGTGGCCGGCATCTACTACATCGACGCCAACGCCTTCAACATCTTCGATACGATCCTGAACACGCCGCTCGGCAACGGCACGGCGTTCCCGACGTCGACCTTCACCAAGGGCGACATCGATACCCGCGCCTGGGCGATTTTCGCCGACGGCAATTACAAGATCAGCGATGCCCTCAGCGCGTCGCTGGGCGGACGCTACACGGTCGACAAGCGCGACGCGGCCATCCTGCGCCAGAACTACCTGGGCCTGGGCGGCTCGCCAGCCCTGGGCAATCCGGCCGCAGTGCCATTCGGCGCCGCCCAAACCGATTTCACCCACGGCGAACTGCACCGCGAAGACAAGAAGTTCACGCCGAAAGTCGGCCTGGCCTACAAGGCGTCGGATGAGCAGAACATCTACGCCAGCTGGGCGCGCGGCTTCAAGGGCGGCGGTTTCGATCCGCGCATGAACTTCACCGGCACCAAGATCAGCCTGGCGACGGCCAAGGCAGGCTATCGTCCGGAGACCATCGACACGCTCGAACTGGGTCTCAAATCGGCGTACAACGGCGGCCGCATCCTGACCAATATCGCCGTGTTCGACAGCAAGTACAAGGATGTGCAGATCCCCGGTTCGGTGGCGATCGACACCAATGGCGACGGCATCGACGACAGTTTCGCCGGTCTCGTCACCAACGCCGGCAAGGCCAAGATCCGCGGCATCGAACTCGAGGCCAGCGCGCGCATCACCAGCGCTTTCTCGATGTCGGGCATGTACAGCCATATCAACGCCAAGTACACCGAGTTCTTCGTCTCGCAAGTGGTAGCCGGCGTGCCGACCCTGGTCAACGTCGCCAGCCAGCGCTTCTTTCAGAACACGCCGAAGAACTCGGCCAACCTGCGCGCCAACTACGACATCGCGATGCCGATCATGGGCCATGCAGGCAAAGTCACGCTCAGTGCGAACGCGTCGTACAAGGACAAGGTCTACCAGTTTGAAGCAGCGTCCCTGCTGGACCAGGACAGCTACACCCTGTATGACGCCGACGTCTTCTGGACCAGCGCGGACAGCAAAATCCGCGCCGGCCTGCACGGCAAGAACCTGGGCAACGAGCATTACAAGACCGGCGGCTACCTGTTCCCGACGCTCGGCTTCGAAGGCACTTTGACCGCGTTCTACGGCAATCCACGGACGGTTTCGGCGACGCTCGAATACCGCTTCTGACCAGCATTCGCTGATCGCTCCCGCAGCACCCCACGGCAGGCCTTCGGGCCGGCCGCGGGAAGCTGCGCCCAAATTTCAACAGGATGACGTCTCCGTGTCTACCTATACCGACCTCAGTTACACCAGCACTGACGGCCTCACACTGCATGCGCGCGATTACGCCGCATGTGGCGGGCCCGCCAGGCTGCCGGTCATCTGCATCCACGGCCTGACCCGCAACGCATCCGATTTCGACGAGCTGGCGCCGTGGATCGCCGGCTTCGGCAGGCGCGTGATCGCGCTCGACGTGCGCGGACGCGGACGCTCGGACAGCGCCCCGGATCCATCCCAATACAACCCGATGGTGTACGCCGGCGATGTGATCAAGCTGGCGCACGACCTGGGCATCGAACGGGCGGTCTTCATCGGTACCTCGATGGGCGGCATCATCACCATGACGCTGGCGCTGCGGCGCCTGAAGCTGATCGCCGCCGCCGTGCTCAACGACATCGGCCCGGTGATCTCCGAAAAAGGCCTGGCGCGCATCGCCGGCTATGCAGGAAAACGCTGCGTATTGACGTCGTGGGAACAGGCCGCCGACTACATCATGACCATCAACCAGGAGGCCTTTCCATCGAACGACATGGCCGAATGGGACAAATGGGCGCGCCGCGCGTTTGTCGAAAATGAACAGGGCCAGCTGGTCCTGAGGTACGATCCGAACATCGCCGTGCCTTTACAGACGGGCAAGCTGAAACCTACCTCGTGGATAAGCCGGATGGCATTTCGCCGGCTGGCGCGCAATCGCCCGGTGCTGCTGGTACGCGGCGCCCTGTCCGACCTGGTCGAAGATGCGCAGGCCGGCTACATGCGGCGCACGGCGCCGGCCATGCAATACGCGCTGGTGCCCGGCGTGGGCCACGCACCGATGCTGAGCGAGCCGCCGGCGCGCGAGGCGATTCAACAGTTTTTATCGCAAGTCGATTAACAGGAGACACGCATGAACCACAAGACTCTCATCGCAGCGGCAGTGCTGGCCGCCTTTGGCGCCGACCCGGCCCTGGCCGCGCCGGACCTGAAAGTGGCCCTCATCGCCGGCAAGACCGGCATGCTTGAAGCCTACGCCAAGGAGACCGAGACCGGTTTCATGCTGGGCCTCGAATACCTCACCGGCGGCAAGATGGAAATCAACGGCCGCAAGCTCAAGGTGATCGTCAAGGACGACCAGAGCAAGCCTGACCAGGCGCGCGCCATGCTGGCCGAAGCCTACGGCGACGACAAGGTCGACATCGCGGTCGGCACCACCTATTCCGGCTCGGCGATCGCCATGCTGCCGGTGGCGCTCGAATACAAGAAAATCCTGGTGGTCGAGCCGGCCGTGGCCGACGCCATCACCGGCGACAAGTGGAACCGCTACGTGTTCCGCACCGCACGCAACTCGATGCAGGACGGGCTGGCCGCCGCGTCCACCCTCAAGGGCGGCAGCGTGGCCTTCCTGGCCCAGGACTACGCGTTCGGCAAGGATGCCGTCAAGGCCGGCAAGGACGCGCTGATCGCCACCGGCAGCAAGGCCAAGGTGGTGCACGAAGAATACGCGCCGCAGAACACGACCGACTTCACCGCCGCCGCCCAGCGCATCTTCGACGCGCTCAAGGACAAGCCGCAGCCGCGCGTGCTCGGCATTGTCTGGGCCGGACCGAACCCGATGAACAAGCTGGCCGACATGAAGCCGGAACGCTACGGCATTGTGCTGGCACCGAATGGCAATATCCTGCCAGTGATGAAGACCTGGAAGAACTTCGCCGGCACCGAGGGCACGGTCTATTACTACTACGCCTTCCCGAAGAACAAAATGAACGACTGGCTGGTGGCCGAGCACACCAAGCGCTTCAAGGCGCCGCCCGACATGTTCACCGCCGGCGGTTTCGCCGCCGCCAGCGCGGTCTACACGGCGCTCTCCAAGTCGCCGTCGACCGATTCCGAAAAGCTGATCGCGACCATGGAAGGCATGGACTTCGAGACCCCCAAGGGCAAGATGACCTTCCGCAAGGAAGACCACCAGGCGATGCAGCCGATGTACCACTTCCGCATCAAGAAGCAGCAGAAGGACGAATGGGACCTGCTCGAACTGGTGCGCGAAATCCCGGCCAGCGAACTGCCGGTCCCGATCAAGAACAAACGCTAAAACAATGAGCCAACCTTCCCTGTCGACGCGCGACCTGAGCATCCGTTTCGGCGGCCACGTCGCGGTCAACCAGGTCACCGCCGATTTCTACCCGGGCACGCTGACGGTGATCGTCGGCCCCAACGGCGCCGGCAAGACCACCTATTTCAACCTGATGTCGGGCCAGCTGCCCGCCACGTCCGGTTCGGTATACCTGAATGGCGTCGACATCACCAAACATGGCGCCGCCAAACGCACCCGCCTGGGCATTGGCCGCGCATTCCAGCTGACCAATCTGTTCCCGCACCTGACGGTGATGGAGAACGTGCGCCTGGCCGTGCAAAGCCGGGCCGGGATCGGCATGAACATCTGGTCGATCTGGTCGAACCACACCGAACTGCTCGAACGCGCGCAGCATTACCTTGAACGGGTGGCCCTGGCCGACCGCCGCGCCGCGTACGTGGCGGCGCTATCGCACGGCGACAAGCGCAAGCTCGAAGTGGCGATCCTGCTGGCGCTGGAGCCGGCCGTGATGATGTTCGACGAGCCGACCGCCGGCATGAGCGTCGATGAAGTGCCGGTGGTGCTGGACCTGATCCACCAGGTCAAGGCCGAGCGCAACAAGACCATCCTGCTGGTCGAGCACAAGATGGACGTGGTGCGCTCGCTGGCCGACCGCATCATCGTTTTACACAACGGCACCCTGGTCGCCGATGGCAATCCGGCCGAGGTCATGGCCTCGGCCATCGTCCAGGAAGCCTACCTTGGAACACCCGAACATGCCTGAACCGATACTCCAACTGTCCGCGGTCCACACCCACATCGGCGAATACCACATCCTGCAGGGCGTGGACCTGGTGGTGCCGCGCGGCGGCCTGGCGGTGCTGCTGGGCCGTAACGGTGCCGGCAAGACCACCACCCTGCGCACCATCATGGGCTTGTGGAAGGCCTCCGCCGGCAGCGTCAAGTTCGACGGGCGCGACATCAGCGCGCTGTCCACGCCCGACATCGCGCAAGCCGGCATCGCCTATGTGCCCGAATCGATGGCGGTGTTCTCCGACCTGACCGTGCGCGAAAACCTGCTGCTGGCCGCGCGCAGCGGCCCGCTCGACGACGCCCGCGTCGAATGGATCTTCGGCTTCTTCCCGGCCCTGAAAAAATTCTGGAATTACCCGGCCGGCAACCTGTCGGGCGGTCAGAAGCAAATGGTGGCGATCGCGCGCGCCATCGTCGAACAGCGCAAGCTGCTGCTGATCGACGAGCCGACCAAGGGCCTGGCCCCGGCCATCATCCAGAGCCTGATCGCCGCCTTCCGCGAACTGAAGGAATCCGATACCACGATCCTGCTGGTCGAGCAGAATTTCAGCTTCGTCAAAACGCTGGGCGACACCGTCGCAGTGATGGATGACGGCCGCATCGTGCATGCCGGCTCGATGCGCGACCTGGTCGAGGACCAGGACCTGCAGCAGCGCCTGCTCGGGCTGTCGCTCGACTCGCACCAATAGAAAGAACGCCGTGAACCTACAGACTCCTCCCGTGCCGGCCAGCGTGCTGGCGCCCGACACCGCGCTGCCGGCCGCAAAGCGCGATATCGCCCCGCTGCTGCTGGTGCCGCTGCTGATGCTGGCGATGCTGCCGCTGGTGGGCAGCTTCCCGACCTGGATCACGCTGACCGTCGCCGGCCTGGCGATGGGCATGATGATCTTTATCATGGCCAGCGGACTGACGCTGGTATTCGGCCTGATGGACGTGCTCAATTTCGGGCACGGGGCATTCGTGTCGGTCGGCGCCTACGCCGCCACGATGGTGCTTATTCCAATGCACGGCTGGCTCGAAGCCGATTCGCTGCTGCAGAACCTGGGCGTACTGGGCCTGGCGATCCTGGTCGCGATGCTGGCCACCGCGCTGCTCGGCTGGGCCTTCGAGCGCATCATCATCGCGCCGGTCTACGGGCAGCACCTCAAGCAGATCCTGATCACCATGGGCGGCATGATCGTCGCCGAACAGCTGATCAACGTGATCTGGGGCGCCGAACAGATCGCGCTGCCGCTGCCGACCAGCCTGCGCGGCGCCATCGTGCTGGGCGACGCCGCCATCGAAAAATACCGGCTGGTGGCGGTGGTGGTCGGGCTGGTGGTGTTCGCCACCATGTTCCTGGTCCTGAACCGCACCAAGATCGGCCTGTTGATCCGGGCCGGCGTCGAGAACCGCGAAATGGTCGAAGCGCTCGGCTACCGCATCCGGCGCCTGTTCGTGGCGGTGTTCGCAGCCGGTTCGGCGCTGGCCGGCCTGGGCGGCGTCATGTGGGGCCTGTACAAGGAAACCCTGACCGCCTCGATGGGCAGCGAGATCATGGTGATGGTGTTCATCGTGATCATCATCGGCGGACTCGGTTCGGTGGGCGGCTGCTTCATCGGCGCACTGCTGATGGCGCTGGTGGCCAACTATGCCGGCTTCCTCGCGCCCAAGTTCGCACTGGTGTCGAACATCGCGCTGATGATAACGATCCTGCTGTGGCGTCCCGCCGGCATGTTTTCCAACCTGCGCCGCTAACGGAGCCTTCCATGCTGACCCGAATCCTTTCCGGCGACCTGCCGCGCAGCCGCACCCTGTCGGTCGCGCTGGTGCTGATCTTCCTGGGGCTGGCGCTGGCGCCGTTCCTGACCAGCGGCGCGCGCCCGCTCAATACCGCCGCCACCATCTGCATCTACATCGTGCTGGTGGCCTCGTACGATCTGCTGCTCGGCTACACCGGCATCGTCTCGTTCGCGCACACCATGTTCTTCGGTATCGGCGCGTATGGCGTCGGACTGGGGCTGTCCAGCGTCGAGCAGCCCACCTGGACGGCCATCGTCACCGGCCTGCTGGCCGCGTTGGCAGTAGCGCTGGTGCTGGCCCTGGTGGTCGGCCTGTTCGCGCTGCGGGTGCGCGCCATTTTCTACGCAATGATCACGCTGGCGGTGGCCTCGTCGTTCGCGGTGCTCGCCTCGCAGCTGTCGGACTTCAGCGGCGGCGAAGACGGCAAGACCTTCAGCGTGCCCGAGCTGCTCTCGCCCGGCTACCGCTTGATGGAGTCCGAGCTGTTCGGGCGCGCGCTGGACGGCAAGCTGATTACCTATTACATCGTGTTCACCGGCTGCCTGCTGCTGTTCCTGTTCCTGCTGCGGCTGGTCAATTCGCCGTTCGGGCGGGTGCTGCAGGCGATCCGCGAAAACGAATTTCGCGCCGAGGCGCTCGGCTACCGCACCGTGCTGTACCGGATCTGGGCCAACTGCCTGGCCGCGCTGGTGGCGGCGCTGGCCGGCGCGCTGATGGCGCTGTGGCTGCGCTACGTCGGCCCCAAGACCATGCTCGGTTTCGAGGTCATGACCGACATCCTGCTGATCGTCGTCATCGGCGGCATGGGCACGATGTACGGCGCGGTGATCGGCGCGACCCTGTTCATCATCGCGCAAAACTACCTGAAGACGCTGATGGCCCAAGGCTCGGGCGCGCTCGAAGGCGTGCCATTGCTGGCGCAGGCGCTGCATCCGGACCGCTGGATGCTGTGGCTGGGCGTGCTGTTCGTGCTGTCGATTTACTTCTTCCCGGCCGGCATAGTGGGCAAGCTGCGCATGCGCAAACTGCAGGCCCGGCGCTAAGCCCGCCGGCGCGATTCGCCGCCTGGCAGCGGCGGATCGGCTGGCAGACCCAGCACGGCACACTGTGCGAGGTAATTGTTTACCGCGGCCTGGAACGCCTGGCGCAGCGCCGGCACCGTCTGCGCCTCATACGTAATCAAATCCGAGACGAAAAGGATCCTTCCAAAAAGGCAGTCATCCTCACGGCTGACTTCCGCGGAACCTTGATAGCCGTTGTAGCTAAACAATCGATCATCCATCTCAATTCCTCAACATTCCAAGCTCTTCGAGTACTCGAATAATTTCTCGACTGGCACGGACAATAGTCTTTGCAAACGCTTCTCGCCTTTTGTCATTTTCGCAGCACTCAGTGTAGGACGAACACAATCTACTCGCAATTGTCGGCGTTTCCCTGCACAGACTTCACAGTTCACCGTCCTATTGAATCCAGATCAATGTCCGTAGTGCATTGACTCCTATGATTCAATCGTCAGTTGCCTGGCCGCCTGCCGGCGCCGCCTTCTTGGAGAGTGAAATCATGATCATCAAAATCCTCATCACCTGCTGTGCGCTGGCCGCGCCCTGGGCCGCGATCGCCGCCGAGCCGCTCCAGGACGGCATGACCGTGGTGCGCGACCCGAAGACCGGCACACTGCGCGCGCCCACGTCGGCCGAACTGCGCGCCATGCGCGCCGGCGTTTTGCAGCCGCAGGTGGCGCCGCCGCCGCCGGTCAAGGCCACCGTGCGTCCCGACGGCAGCCGCGCCATCAACCTGGGCGAGCGCGGCATGGTGTACTCGGTCATGAAGCGCAATCCGGACGGCACCCTGGGCGGGCGTTGCGTGCGCGGCAGCGAGGCCGCCGCGCGCGCGCTCGAACCACAGAAGGAGAGCGGCGATGAATAAGCCCACCCTGCGCCAGGCGGCCGCCGCCCTGCTGCTGCTCGGCTGCGCCTGGAGCGGCGACGCGCAGGCCGCCACCATCACCGTCGTCAACAGCAACGAGCCAAATATCGGCTTCAACGACCCGACGCCAGTGGCGCCGGTCGGCGGCAATGCCGGACGCACGCTGGGCGAACAGCGCCTGATCGCGTTCCAGTACGCCGCCGACCTGTGGGGGCGCACCATCAGCAGCGCGGTGCCGATCCGGATCGCGGCCAGTTTCGAGCCGCTCCCTTGCGACGCCAACGGCGCCGTACTGGGCGCCGCCGGCGCGGCCGAAATCTTTTCCGACTTCGCCAACGCGCCCAGGAAAGCCTGGTATCCGAGCGCCCTGGCGAGCAAGCTGGCCGGCGCCGACATGGCCAGTGCCGGCCAGGCCCACATCCGGGCACGTTTTAACTCGCGCCTCGGCCTGTACCCGGACTGCCTGCCGGGCGCCCCGTTCTACCTGGGCGTGGACAACCAGCACGGCGACCGGATCGACCTGGTGACGGTGCTGCTGCACGAAATCGCGCACGGCCTGGGCTTTCAGAGCTTTACCGACGACGAGACCGGCGAACAGTATGAAAACCTGCCGTCGGTATGGGATTTCTTCCTGGTCGACAGCCGCACCGAACGCAGCTGGGCCAGCATGAACAACGACGAACGGCGCCTGTCGGCCATCAGCGGCTCCTACCTGGCCTGGAACGGCGCGCTGGTCAAGGACGCGCTGGGCCATGTATTGAAGCCCGTGTCGAACCTGGCCATCAGCGGCCGCGCGGCCGGCGCCGCCAAGGACAATTACGAGGTCGGCGATGCTGCCTTCGGCCCCGCATTGGGCGCGCATGCGGTCAACGGCCAGCTGATGAAGGTAGTCGACCAGGCCGACGGCACCGGAACGGCCTGCAGCGCGTTAAGCCCGAAAAATGCGCGCGCCATGCGCGGCAATATCGCGCTGGTCGACCGCGGCATGTGCGCGTTCACGGTCAAGGCCCACATGGTGCAGGATGCCGGCGCCAAGGGCATGCTGGTGATGGAGAACGCGCCCGGCCCGCTCACGCCGCTGGGCGGGGCCGACGACAGCGTCACCATTCCGGCGGTGCGGATCGGTTTCGACGATGGCAACGCGCTCAAGGCGGCGCTGGTGCACCAGTCGCGCAACAAGTCGGGGGTCGCCGCCAGCCTGGGCATCAATTCGCAGCGCCTGGCCGGCACCGACCTGGGCAAGCGGATCCGCATGCACAGCCCGATCGAGAACGAGCCCGGGTCCTCGGTGTCGCACTTTACCGTCGACGCGCGCGGCAACCAGCTGATGGAGCCGGCCATCAACCAGGACTTGTCGCACGAAGTCAGGCCGGATACGGACCTGACCTATACGCTGCTGCAGGATATCGGCTGGTAGGGCGGGCGCAGAATAAAAAAGGCCGGCGCGCGCGAGCGGCCGGCCTTTTTTCAGCGTGCGGGGTATTTACAGGCCTTCGGCCTTTTTGAACGCCGCCACGCCGCTCAGGATTTCTTCCTTCGCCTCTTCCGGGCCGAACCAGCCTTCGATCTTGACCCATTTGCCCGGCTCGAGATCCTTGTAGTGCTCGAAGAAGTGCTGGATCTGCTGCAGGCGCAGGTCGTTCATGTCTTCCGGCTTCTGCCAGTGCTTGTAGATCGGCAGGATCTTGTCGACCGGGACCGCCAGGATCTTGGCGTCGCCGCCGGCTTCGTCGGTCATCTTCAGCACGCCGATCGCGCGGCAACGCACCACCACGCCAGGAATCAGCGGGAACGGCGTGATCACCAGCACATCGCACGGGTCGCCATCGGCCGACAGCGTGTTCGGCACGTAGCCGTAGTTGCACGGGTAATGCATCGCGGTGCCCATGAAGCGGTCGACGAAAATCGCGCCCGATTCCTTGTCCACTTCATACTTGATCGGATCGGCATTCATCGGGATTTCAATAATGACATTGAAATCGTTCGGCACGTCGCGGCCGGAGGAGACTTTATTCAAACTCATGGGAGGTCCTTAGATGCGGATAAATGGTGATGCCGTCATTATAACGAATTTTGCAGAGGCATTGGTGCGCCGCAGCAACGGCGCACCGATTTACAGGATGCTGGCCAGCGCGCACTGGCGGAAATGGGCGTTCGCCTCGTCCGGCTGGCCGAGCGCCTCGTGCATCTGGGCCAGCTTCAAATGGGCTTCGCGCACCATGCGCGCTTCGGTCGCGTCCGACAGCGCCTGCTCCAGGTAGCGCTGCGCCTTGCCCCATAATTTCTGCTTCAGGCACAGCGAGCCCAGGGTCAGCGCCAGTTCGGCGTCGGTCGGGCGCTCGTGCAGCCAGGTCTCGCAATGCTCGATCTGGGCCAGCAGCGCGGCCGAACCGGCGCCGGCGGCGGCGTCGCGGTAGGCCCGCATCACGCGGTCGTCCCATTCGACGGCCAGCGATTCCTCGGCGGTGGCGCGCGCCTCGTCGTGCAGGCCGCGCGCGTTCAGGGCGGCCGCCGCGCGCGCCGCGATATACGGCTTGATGCGGTCAGCCGTGGGCACGGTCGACCATACCCGCAGGATCGATTCGGCGTCGTGCGAGCGGTCCGACAGCATCGCTTCATACGCCAGCTCGCGCAGGCGCGACGACAGCGCCGGATGCAGCGCCTTGTGCTTGTCGAGCGAACGCACCAGGCGCAGCACCTCGGGCCAGTTCTTGGCCTGCTGGTGCGCCTTCATCGACCATTGCAGCGCGTGGATGTGGCGGGTGCCGCTGGCATTGAGTTCGGCCACCGCTTCGAGCGCGGCCTCGGGCTGGTGGTCGTCGACCAGCAGCTCGGTGATCGTCATCAGGCGCGCGCCCTTCATGGCGTTGTCGTTGACGATGCCGGCCAGCCAGCGGTCGCGCCGCTGGCCCTGGCGCATGCGGTGGGCGGCGCGCGCGCCGATCAGCGCGGCCAGGCCGGCGTTCTCGGGCAGTTCGGCGGCGCGCGCGGCGGCTTTCTCGGCGTGGCCGAAGCGGCCCTCGAACAGCGCCTTGAGCGCGTCGCGCAGGCCCTTGTTGCCGTCACGT
>JANYGW010000027.1 GCA_025359245.1 Massilia sp. | reverse complement strand
CGCGCGAGCCTGAACCAGAACCGCGACTTCCCGGTGCTGAACGAATACCGCGCCGTGTTCGGCGGCCTGTTCGCGCGCATGTACGGCTTGAATCCGGCGCAGCTCGAAGGCATCTTCAGCGGCGTGAAGGCGCGCGACATCGGCATCGTATAAAACCGGCGCGGTGCCGGCCCGCGAAAAATGGTAGCATGGCCGACTCCCTTCCCTGATCGAGTACGCCATGATCGACCTGCACTACTGGACCACCCCCAACGGCCATAAAATCACGCTTTTTCTCGAAGAAGCGGGCCTCGACTATCACGTCACGCCGGTGCACATCGGCCAGGGCGAGCAATTCAAGCCGGAGTTCCTGCGCATCGCGCCGAACAACCGCATCCCCGCCATCGTCGACCATCAGCCGGCCGACGGCGGCGCGCCGATCTCGATATTCGAATCGGGCGCCATCCTGCTCTACCTCGCCGACAAGATCGGTCGCTTCATCCCGCAGGATCTGCGCGGGCGCAACGTGGCGCTGCAATGGCTGTTCTGGCAGATGGGCGGACTCGGTCCGATGGCCGGCCAGAACCACCACTTCACTCAGTATGCGCCGGAGCCGCTGCCCTACGCCATCGAGCGCTATGTGAAGGAAACGGCGCGCCTGTACGGCGTGCTCGATCGCCACCTGGCCGACGGCCGCGACTACATTTGCGGCGTCGAGTACAGCATCGCCGACATGGCCTGCTACCCGTGGATAGTCCCGCACGAAAAGCAGCGCCAGAACCTGGCCGACTTTCCGGCGCTGGCCGCATGGTACGCGCGGGTGGACCAGCGGCCGGCGACGCAGCGCGCCTACGCGCTGGGACGCACCGTCAACACGGCGCCGACCGTCAACGCGGAATCGGCCAAGCTGCTGTTCGGGCAGGATGCATCGACGCTGAGCCGCTGAACGCCGCAGCCCTCCATCGATATCACCGAAAGGCAGAACATGAAAGACATCTCCACCACCCGCCGCACGATGATGACACGCTCGATGACGCTGGCGGCGGCCGGCGCGCTGACGGCCGGTGCCGCCGCCGCTGCGCCAGCGGCGACCGCGCCGACGCCGACGCCGACGACGGCGTATCGCGCCGCCTTCCAGGTCAGCGACGCCGACCCGAAAAAATGGGCGCTCACGCTCGGTAATGTACGCAATGCGCAGGATGCCCTGGGCGCGACCAACGTCACCATCGAGATCGTCGCCTTCGGACCGGGCATCGGCATGTTGAAGGCCGACTCCGAAGTGGCGGACCGCGTGCGGCAGGCCATGCAGGCCGGGATCGGCATCTTCGCCTGCCAGAACACCATGCACGGCATGCATTTGCAGCCCGAAGACATGATCGCCAACATCGGCTACGTGCCGGCCGGCGTCGTGGAGCTCATCAAACGTCAGACCGAGGGCTGGGCTTACATGCGTTCGTGACGGCGCGGAGCGCGCAGTCGCTTAAGCGATTCGGCGATTCTGTATTCAGGCGATTATGCGGACGGCGGCGCGCCGGCGGCGGCCGCCGCTTCCAGCTGACGCACCAGCAGCGCCACCGCGTCCACCGTTTGCGGCACGGCGGCCAGCAGCTGATCGACATCGTGGCGCAGACGTTGGACGCCGTCGTGGTCCGCGACGCCGTCAACGCCGGCGCAGACATCGCCCCGGTGCGCGGCGCTGCGTTCGGCCTGCGCCGCTAGTCCATGCAGGCGCTCGGCGCCGACCGTGCCGGCCAGCCCTTTGAACACGTGCAGCGCAGACTCGATGGCGCCACGGTCTTGCGGCGCCTGCAAGGCTCGCAAAGTATTGGCCAGCGCGGCCGCTTCGCCGATAAAACCGCGCAGCGCGCCTAGATACACCTGCATCAAGCCGCCCATGCGCTTGAGGGCCGCAGCGCCGTTCAACAGCTGCGCCGGCACATCCGGCGACGGCGTGATGGGTGACGGCGCTTCGGACGACGGCGCGGCCTCCGCTATTTTTTCCGGCGCGGCACCCGCCTCGCCGCGCCGCGTGTGCCGCAGGATCAAGTCGATCAGCTGCGCCAGGTCGAAGGGTTTGCCGACGTGATCGACCATGCCCGCGTCCAGCGCGGCCTTGCGGTCGGACGGCATGGCGTTGGCGGTCATCGCCACGATGGGCGGCGCCCGCAGACCCAGTTGCGCGCGGACCGCCGCCGTGGCGCTGTAGCCGTCCATGTCGGGCATCTGTATATCCATCAGCACCAGTTGCGGCAGCGGGCCGGCGCGCAGCAGC
>JANYGW010000072.1 GCA_025359245.1 Massilia sp. | reverse complement strand
CGGCCAATGCCGGCATCGACGCCTACATGCAGTCCGAACTGACGCGCCAGAACATTCCCGGGATCGCCTTGCTGGTGCAGCAAGACGGCAAGGTCGTGTATGCCAAGGGTTATGGCTATGCCAGCCTGGAACGGGCGACGCCGGCCAGCACCGATCAGCGCTTTCAAATCGGCTCCATATCCAAGCAATTCATGTCGGCGGCCGTCATGCTGCTGGTCGAGGAAGGCAAGATGGCGCTGGACGACAAGATTGGCAAGTACCTCGGCACGGTGCCGGCCGAATGGGACGCCATCACGGTGCGTCATATCCTGAGCCATACGTCGGGACTGCAGCGCGACATCGATGACGCCGTCTATACGCAGGCCAACAGCCACGGCGCCTACTCGGCCGATCAGTTGCTGGCCATCGTCAAAGGCTACAAGCCGCTGACCGCACCGGGCCAGGTCTACGCCTACAGCAATGTCGGCTATCTGCTGATGGGTGTGATCGTCGAAAAAGTCACCGGTGCTTTTTACGGCGATCTGATTCGCAACCGGATCTTCACGCCGCTCGGCATGACGACGGCGCGCATCATCGAGTTCAGCGACCTGGCCGGCAGCGCGAGCGGCTATTACATCCAGAATGGTGCGACGACGCTGTTGCGCATGGCGTCGGAACCGGCGGGCCAGCAATCGTTGTACCGGGCCGGCTATGGCGGAATCGAAATGAGCGCGGCCGACCTGGCCAAATGGGATGCGTCGCTGGCGACCGAAAAGATCCTGAAGAAAGCCAGCCTGGACCAGGTCTGGACGCCGGCCGCGCTGGTACAGCAGGGCAGCAACTACACGATCAGCTACGGCCTGGGCTGGTTCCTGAGCGATTACAACGGCCACCCCAAGGTCTACCACTCGGGCGGCATGCGCGCGTTCACCACCGACTACTTGCATTATACGAACGACAAGCTGAGCGTGATCGTGCTGACCAATCTGGGCGGCGACGGCGTCTCCGATCCCGAAACCATTTCGCGCGCGGTGGCGAACATGATGGTCCCCGGGATCTTGCCGGCCAAGTAGCCTTAGCGCAGCTGGCGCAGGATCTGCGCCACCGAATACGGCTTGCTGATCAGCTGAAAATCGTCCAGCCGGCCGTGCTGGTCGACCAGCGCTGGCGCGGCGTAGCCCGATGCCAGGATGATTTTCATGTTCGGGTACAGCGTGCGCGCCGCGTGGCCCAGTTCGACCCCGCTCATGCCCGGCATGACGACATCGGAAAACAGCAGGTCGATGCCGTCGGTGCGGCGCAGGACGTCGAGCGCGTCGACGCCGTTATTGGCCGACAGGACCTCATAGCCGAGCGCGCGGAACAGCTCGACCGCCATCTCGAGCACGTCCTGCTGGTCGTCCACCACGAGCGCCTTTTCGCGCACCGATTCACCGCCCGCGCCGGCGGCGTCGTCGGCCAGCGCCGGAAAATACAGGGAGATCGTGGTGCCCGCGCCCGGCATCGATTCGATCACCAGATCGCCGCCGGACTGCTGCATCAGGCCATACACATGGCTCAGGCCCAGGCCGGTCCCCTTGCCGACCTCCTTGGTGGTGAAAAACGGCTCGACCGCGCGCGCGGCGACGTCGGCGCTCATGCCTGCGCCCGTGTCGCTGACGGTGAGCTTGACATAGGTGCCCGCTGCGAGCGTGCCAAGCTGTCCGGCAGCGAGCGCCAACACGCTGGTGCCGACCGTGATGTTGCCCATGCCGGCAATCGCATCGCGCGCGTTGACGATCAGGTTCAGGATCGCCGCCTCGACCTGCGCGGCATCGGCCAGCACCATCGGCAGGCGGGAGGCCAATTCCAGCTCGAAGTGTACCGAACTGTTGACCGCGCGCCGCAATACCGCCTCGAACGACGCGATCACGTCATTGAGGTTGTGCTGTTCCTGCTTGAGCGGCTGCTGGCGCGCGAAGGTCAGCAGCTGCTGGGTCAGCGCCGCGCCGCGCATGGTGGCCCGCTCCATCGCATCGAGCACGCGCGCGTCTTCGTTCTCGGTCAGCCGGAAACGCAAGATGCTCAGGCCGTTCGAGACCACGCTGAGCAGGTTGTTGAAATCGTGCGCGACGCCGCCCGTCAGTTTGCCGATCGCTTCCAGCTTTTGCGACTGGAACAAGGCTTCCTTGGCTTTTTCCAGCGCTTGCATGGTGTGCAGCCGTTCGGTAATGTCGCGCGTGACCTTGGCATACCCGATCAGTTCGCCGGCCGGGTTGCGGATCGGATCGATCACCACGTGAGCCCAGAACCGGCTGCCATCCTTGCGCACGCGCCAGCCTTCGCTTTCGAAGCGACCGTCACGCAGCGCCGTCGCCAGCGCGGTCATCGGCAAGCCCTTGGCCACGTCTTCGGGAATATAGAAGCGCGAAAAATGGGTATCGAGCACCTCCGCCTCCTCATAGCCCTTGATATGGCGCGCGCCGCTGTTCCAGTTGGTGATGTGCCCCCCCGGCGACAGCATGTAGATCGCGTAATCGGTGACCCCCTGCACCAGCAGGCGGAACTGCTCCTCGCTCGCATGCAGCGCATCGGACGAACGCTTGCGCTCGGTAATATCGCGCGTGATCTTGGCATAGCCGAGCAGCGTGCCGTCCGTGTCGAGCACCGGGTCGATGACCACGCTGGCCCAGAAATGGGTGCCGTCCTTGCGCACGCGCCAGCCCTCGGCTTCGAAACGGCCTTCGCTGCGGGCGGCCATCAAGGCATGCTGCGGCAGTCCCTGCAGGCGGTCATCGTCCGTATAGAAGCGGGAAAAATGCTGGCCGATGATCTCGTCGCTGGTATAGCCCTTGAAACGCTGCGCACCGGCGTTCCAGCTGGTGACGATGCCTTCGGGCGAGAGCATGTATATCGCGTAGTCGGTGACGCTGGCGACACTGAGCCGGAACAGCGTATCGTCCAGGCCATGAGTGGGCGGGGCAGAAGGAATCGTCATGCGCGCAAGTCGGGTCGGTCACAGCGCCAAAAAGGTGGCGAATCCGGAAAGCCATGACTTTAGCTTAAAAACAAGAAATGTGACGCGTGTTTGTGCTGTCCCGGCTGGCTCGCGCCCGGCCGCGATGCGATCGGATCAAGAACTTGGACAAGCTGCGCCGAATGAAGTTACTATCACTCAAACTTTGTAGCACCAGACAAAATAAACAGACGGCGCCGTCGATGCGCGCGCAGCGGCACGGCCTGACTCTTCTGATAAGGAAGCAATGCAAATATCACAACGCATGGCGGCAGCGCGCCCGCTGGCGACGACCGCGATGCATGGCCGGGTTGAAGCGCTGCAGGCAGCCGGCGAAGCGGTGATCGATTTTTCGATCGCCATATCCCATTTCGACGCCCCCGAAGCAGTCCGGCGCAGTGTCGCCGACGCGGCCCTGCACACCCGGCTGGCCTACACCTCGGTCAGCGGCGCGGCGGCGTTGCGCCAGCAACTGGCCGCCAAGGTCCGGCACGACAATGCGATCGACGCCCAGCCGCACGAGATCATCGTCACCAACGGCGCCAAGCAAGCCTTGTACGAAGCGCTGTCGGTGCTGACCGATCCGGGCGACACGGTGATCGTCCTGTGCCCCTACTGGCCGGCTTACCTGGCCACCGCCCAGCTGCTCGGCCTCAAGGTGATCCTGGTCGACCTGCCGGACCGGCTGGATGCCGCCTTCCTGGCCGCCCTGCCGCTGGCGCACGTGTTCATCCTGAATAACCCGCACAACCCGAGCGGCAAGGTCTTCAGCGCGGACGAGTTGGGTTTGCTGGCCGCCTGGCTGGGCGAGCACGATTGCGCGGCGATCGTCGACGAGAGCTATGAGAAGCTCATTTTCGAGGGCCGCCATCTGAGCCTGGCCAGCCTGGCCGACTGGCGCGCGCTGTGCATCGTCACCCTGTTTTCGGCCTCGCAAAGTTACGCGATGATGGGCTGGCGGGCCGGCTTTGCGGTCGCGCCCGGCGCCGTGGTGCAGGCCATGGAAAACCTGCAAGGGCCGATCACCGCCGCCCCGTCGGCGCTGACCCAGGTCGCGCTCGGCGCCGCCTTCGCGTCCGCCGAATCGGCGGCGCTGGTGGCCGATTACCGGATCCGGCGCGACCTGGTGCTGCAGCAGCTGGCGCCGGCCGCCTGGATCAAGATGCACTGTCCCGACTCCGGCCCCTACCTGTGGGGCGACGTGCGCGCGCTCGGATGCAATACCGTCGCCTTTGCCGACCAGTTGCTGGCGCAGTACAAGGTGGCCTTGATGCCGGGCGATGCGCTGGGCCGCCCCGGCTGGATCCGGATCGGGTATATCGGCGACGACCTGGCCACCTTGCAGCGCGGCGTCGCGGCGGTGCTCGCCTTCGGCAACGCCCTGCATGCCGGCGCCGCCACGCTGGCGCTGCCGGCCTAGCCCGGGACAGACGCCATGGCCGGATTTCAGCTGGTAAGCTTGCGCTGGCGATTGCTGCTGCTGGTGGCGCTGGCAATCGCGCCGCTGATCGCGCTGACCATCGCCGCCGGCGTGCGCGAACGCAGCCATGCGATGGAAGGCGCGCAAGCGAACCTGCAGCGCCTGGCCAACCTGGCCGCCGCCAACGAAGCCCAATCGCTGGAAGGGGCGCGCCAGATCCTGCGCGACCTGTCGAGCATCCCGGCGGTCACCGGGCCGCCGACCGAGTGCAATTCGCTGCTCGCCAATATCCTGTACAAGAACGAGGACTACGTCAATTTCGGCCTGATCCAGATGAACGGCAACGTCAGCTGCAGCGCCGTGCCGATGACGGCCCCGGTCAACCTGGGCGACCGCACCCATTTCAAGCGCGCCATCAGCGAACGCCGCTTCATCGCCGGCAATTACGTGTTCGGCCGCGTGGTGCGCAAGCACACCGTCAACCTGACCTACCCGATCGTGCGCGCCGACGCCGTGGTCGGCGTGCTGTTCGCGGCCATCGACCTGTCCAACCTGGACCGCTTCGTGGCCGATATCGAGCTGCCGGCCGGTTCGCTGATGTGGACCCTCGACGGCGAGGGCACGGTGATCTCGCGCCGGCCCGAACCGGCCAACTGGTTCGGCAAGCACATGGACAGCGCCGCCGAACGCATCGCCGCCACCGGCCAGGGGCCAACCATGCTGACCGATCCCGACGGCGTCGAGCGCCTGTACGCGTCGGCGCGCGTGGGCAAGAGCAATTTGTCGGACTATACGGTGCTGATCGGCGTGCCGCGCGACGCCATCCTGGCCGCGGCGCTGCACGACCAGCGCCTCGCGCTCGCCGGGCTCTTGACCACGGTGCTGCTGGCGGCGCTGGCGGCCTGGTACGGCGGTAACATCCTGGTCTTGCGGCGCGTGCGCCAGCTGGCCGTCACCGCCGACCTGATCGCCTCGGGCAGCCTGTCGACCCGCACCGGCCTGCGCTACGGTACGGAAGAAATCAGCCAGCTGGCGCGCTCGCTCGACGAGATGGCCCAGGCGCTCGAACGCAAGGAACACGAACGCGACGCGGCCCAGGCGCACTTGATGGCGGCCGACCAGCGCAAGGATGAATTCCTGGCCATGCTGGCGCACGAGCTGCGCAATCCGCTCGCGCCGATCAGCGCCGGCGCCCAGCTGCTGCAGCTGTCGCAGGCGCACGATCCGGTCGTGGTGCGCACCGCCGGCATCATCGTGCGCCAGGTCGCGCACATGACGCGCCTGATCGACGACCTGCTGGACGTATCGCGCGTCACGCGCGGCCTGGTCAAGCTCGAACGCGAGCTGGTCGACTTGGGCAGCGTCGTGGCCGACGCCGCCGAACAGATCGCGCCGCTGGTGACCAGGAAGCACCAGCGGCTCGAGCTGGACCTGGGCCCGCACGCGTGCATGGTGGACGGCGACCGCAAGCGCCTGGTGCAAATTTGCGGCAACCTGATTAACAATGCGGCCAAGTACACGCCCGAGGGCGGCCAGATCCGCGTGACGCTGACGCACGGCGCCGGGCGCGTCAGGCTGAGCGTGACCGACGACGGCATCGGCATGCCGCCGGAACTGGTGGGCCGCGTGTTCGACCTGTTCGCGCAGGGCGAACGCGATTCGGACCGTTCGCAAGGGGGCCTCGGCCTGGGACTGGCCCTGGTCAAGACGCTGGTGCTGCTGCACGGCGGCACGGTGTACGCCAGCAGCCCGGGCCTGGGCCTGGGCAGCACCTTCACGATCGAACTGGCACGCAGCCAGGCCATGCCGGCGGCGCCGGCGCCGGCCGCGGCGCCGCAGCGCGCCATGCCGGCGCAGCGGCGCCGCTGCCTGGTGGTCGACGACAACGTCGATGCGGCGGCCACGCTGGCCATGTTCCTCGAAACGGCGGGCCACGAGGCCGTCATCGCCCACAACGGCGGCGAGGCGCTGGTGGCGGCCCGCACGCTCAGGCCGGCCGTGTGCCTGCTCGACATCGGTCTGCCCGACATCAACGGCAACGAGCTGGTGGCGCGCTTGCGGCGCCTCGACGGCATGGGGCAGGCGCTGTTCATCGCCGTCACCGGCTACGGCCGCAAGGAAGACCGCGAGCAGTCGCTGGCGGCCGGCTTCGACCACTATTTCGTCAAGCCGCTCGATACCGCCGCGCTGATGGCGATGCTCGAATCGCAGACCTCAGGCTGAACCTGGCGCCGCGCTTTCGGCGTGCGCGATGCGGATGATCTGGGTGGCGATTTCTTCGGGCGACAAGATGAAATCGATACAGCCGCTGTCGATGGCGCTCTGGGGCATGTCGGGCTGGCTTGCCGTGCTGAGCTTTTGGGCGATCGTGATGCCGCCCACGGCGCGGATGCCGCACAGCGCCGCGGCGCCGTCGCCGTCGTAGCCGGAGACGATCACGGCAATCACGCGGCCATCCCAGAACTGGGTCAGCGAGCGCAAAAATACCGTGATCACATCGGGCCAGCCGCGCGGCTTGGAGATCGGCGCCAGGTGAAAGGTGTCGCCGTCCACATGCAGATCGCGGTTGGACGGGATGATGAAGACGCGGTTCGGCACGATCTGCATGTCTTCTTCGATCAGCTCGACCGGCATGGCCGAGAAGCGCGGCAGGATTTCATGCAGCATGGTCGGCATGGCCGTGATGTGATTGACGATCACGACGGCCACGCCCATGTCGGCAGGCAGCTTGCTCAACAAGCGAATATAGGCGTCCAGGCCGCCGGCCGAGCCGCCGACGCACACGATGGGGAATGTTGGCTTCATGGCTGTGATAATCATTAGTGGCGATACCCGGTGGGCGGCACTCGCCTAGCGGTGCAGCGCCGACAGGCCCTGGCGGATGCGCAGCGTTTCCGCTTCGCGCACGGCGCGGATCTTCAGGCGCTTGACCCACCATCCGTAGTCGCCCAGCATCTGGGTGACGAAGTCGTGCGCGTCGTGTCCATTCAGCGCCTCGGGCCTGGCCAGGTCGTGCGGCGGCTCGACCCGTTGCACCGAGCAGTATGCAAGGGCATCGGCGAGCAGGCCGTCGCCGAGCAGTTCCCGGCATCGGTTCGAATGCTGCAATGCTTCATCCATCCAGCAATCCCGGTCTGATGTGACGCTGATCGACGTCGCTCACTGGCATGCCTGCCTCTCGTCGCCGCCTGGCGCAGTGGCGTGCGGCGCCGGATGGCCGGCCCGCCTGCGTGCGTCGGCAATATCGAAACTCTGATCGAGCGCTTCCATGAATTCGGCGATCTTGAACGGCTTCGTCAGGTAACGGAAGAAACCCGCTGCCAGGCCCTCCTCGATCTGGCGCACATAGGCATCCGACGACAGCGCCATGACCGGGATGTGGGCGGTCGCGCCATCGTCGCGCAGGCGGATCAGCGCATCGAACCCTGACATGTCAGGCAGATGAATGTCCATCACGATCACGTCGGGCTGGCGCGCGCCGGCCATCACGATGCCATCGCGCGCCGTGCAACTGGAGATGAGCGTCACGTCGCCACGGCGTTCCAGCAAGGCTTCCACCAGAGCGAGATTGGCCAGGTTGTCCTCGATGTAGAGGACGAGATGAAGCCGCGGCGCTGGTCCATTCGACGTCAACATGCCACTTCCACCCCCGTAAAAACCGAATAACCGGCTGGCCGTGGGCCAGAAAATTCAAGCCCGATTGGAGCGTAACAGATTTGCATGACAGTTACAGTTAATCAAGTTTGTAACCAACAGTATGTTTTCTCCACTGAAAATCGCCACGGTCAGCGCTGATAAAGGCGTTCGATATCGGCCGCGAATTGCGTCGCCAGGTTCATGCGCTTGAGTTTGAGGGTCGGCGTCAGCAAGGTATTCTCGCTGGTCCACGGCTCCAGCGTCAAGCCGACCGCCTTCGGTTGTGCATAGTGGGGAAAGGCCTTGGTCAGCGCGCGCACGCGCTGCAGGACCTGGTCCACGGCGCCCGGCGCGCGCAGGCTGTCGGCGGCGGCCGGGTCGAGACCCAGTTCGGCGGCCAGGCGCGCCCATCCGGACCGGTTCAGCACGACGATGCAGGCAATGAATGGCCGGTTGTCGCCGAACGCGTAGGCCTGCTCGAACAGCGCATCGCTGGTGATGGCCTGCTCCAGGTCGGCCGGCGCGATTTTTTCGCCGGTCGAGGTGACGATGATTTCCTTGATGCGGCCCAGGATGCGCAGCCGTCCATCCTCAATCGCCGCCTGGTCGCCGGTGCGCAGCCAGCCGTCGGTGAAGGCCGCAGCCGTGTCGGCCTCGCGCTTCCAGTAGCCGCGCATGACGCTGCGCCCGCGCACCTGCAATTCCCGGTTCTCGCCGATGCGCACCTCGACCCCTTGCAGCGCCCTGCCGATGGTGGCCGGATCGTTGTCGGCCAGGCCGTTGGCGGCCACCACGGGCGAGGTTTCGGTCAATCCGTAACCCTGCAGGATGGGCAGCCCCAGGCCCAGGAAGCAGTGCGCGATCGGCTGCGACAGCGCCGCGCCGCCGCTGACGGCCACCCTCAGGCGGCCGCCAAACTGGGCCCGGATGGTGGACGCGACCAGCTTGTCGAGCACGGGCCACAGCAGTTCGTCCAGCCAGCCGGGCATCGCGCCCGGCACCGGCAAATGCTGGATGCGGCAAAACCGGCGCCAGCCGACCGTGTGAGTCAACCCGAACAGCAGTTTTTTCAGAGGCGCGCCGGCCAGCTCGCTCATGATCGCGCTGTAGACGCGCTCATAGATGCGCGGCACCGACACCAGGATGGTCGGGCGCACGGTCTTCATGTCGTCGGCCAGCTGGGCGACCGATCTGGCGTGCGCCACGCAGCAGCCGGCCCCGATCGGCAGGTAGTAGCCGGCCGTGCGTTCGAAGGTGTGCGACAGCGGCAGGAACGACAGGAACACGTCGTCCGGCTGCGGCGCCACGCGTTGCAGGGTGGCCGCGACGTTGGCCATCACATTGTCGTGGGTGAGCATCACGCCCTTCGGCTTGCCGGTGGTGCCGGACGTATAGACCAGGGCCGCCAGGTCGTCCGGCTGCGGCGCCTGGCGCGCCAGCGCGGTGCGCGTCGCCGCGCCGGCCAGCCAGTCTGCCCATGCGATGACCTGGCGTTCGCCGCTGGCGGCCGGCGCGCCGCCCTCGGCGATGACGACGTGGCGCAGCGACGGCATGGCCACGCCGGCGGAGCAAATGGCCTGCCACTGCGCGTCGGACTGCGCCACCAGCAGCGCCGCGTCGCTGTCGGCCACGATATAGGCGATGCTGGCCGGGTTGTCGAGCGCGTGCATCGGCACCGGCACGCACGCCAGCGCAAGCGCGGCCTGGTCGACGCTGACGGCATCGAGTCCATTCGGCAGCAGGATGGCGATGCGCGCGCCGCGCTCCAGGGCCAGGCTTTCCAGCGCCAGGATCACGCCTTCGACGCGCGCGCCCATCGCCGCCCAGGTGACCGGGATCCACTGTTGCGTGGCCAGGTCAAATGCCAGGTAGCCATGCGCCTGCGGGCTTTGTTGCACGCGCCATGCGAACAGGTCCGACAGGGTGCGCGCGCCACCGAAGGCGTTGGTCAGGCTGGTTTCGATTTCTGTTGTCATGGATAGTGGGGCTGGCGTTGAAACTGCGGTCGCCTGGCTTGCTGTCAAGCGATGGATGATCCTGCCTTATCCATGATACGCACCAAAACTCGCTGCGGGCGTTTTCTTGGCGGCCATGGCTGCCTTCACGGGAAATCCACCCTTTTCCCATCCACGATGACGTACAGTACTTCGCTCGAGACCGTCGATAGGAAGTAGCCGTCAATTCTGGCGAAGTCCTTCCCGGCGATATCGTAAGCAAAGTAGGCGCAATTGGTCGGACCGCCGCGGGCCAGGTAGGCAATCACCGCCACATAGAATTGCTTTGAATCGGGAGACCACTTGACATCTGCGCCGCGATAATCGCCCAGCGTCGCGCCAACGATAGGGGCGGGTATGACGCGTGCCTGCATTGGACGTACGGCCAGATCCAGCAAGATCAGCTGCTCGGGTCCGGTACGCATGTGCATATTGGTTTGCATGGCAAACCGGCTATCCGGAGAAAATTCAACTCTGCCATAACCGGGCAATTTGAACTCCGCAGCGCCCCGGATATCATAAACGTACACTTCGGGATTTTCCCCGCCGCCGTATCCCTGGTAAAGAAAGTAATTTGAGTCGGGCGAAACTTTGAATTCAGCCAAATATCGGAATCCATGGTCCGACAGTACTTCCATCGTCGTCGAGTCGGCCGTCATGCGCAGAATTTTTCCACCATCGGGCAAGTACAGCACGCCCCTGTTTTTCACCCAGCCGCGGCCATCGCCGTGACCATAGCGGTCACAGGCTTTCGTATCGCGAAGACAGTCTTTTCCATAAGCGAGCGCGGTTTTTTGGCCGCCGGACAAGAGCACCCAACCCAGCAGAGAGAGGAAAACAAGGAAGATGATTTTTCGCATGCGAGGAAGCGGCGCCTGACAGACCAGTGGACGCCAAGTGTAACAGTCGCCTGCCCGTCAAGACAGCGCTCCTTCCCCCCGCGCAAAAACGATACGCTTTTCACACCAATCGGTCAAAAAACGAATCACTTTAAAATCACGCCGCCTTGGCAACCTCGGCCACGACGCGCGAGCGGGCGCGCCGGTCGCGCGCATTGCCCCATTCGCTGCTGTCGAATTCGGACACATGCGACATCGTGCCGGCCCGGTCGACGCTGTACTCCTTGAACACGATTTTTTCCTCGACATGGGCGCCGGGGGAAATCCGCGTGTATTCGAACAGCACGCTGCGCACCACATGGGCGCCGGCGCGCAGGTGACTGCCATGGCCGATCCAGGTCGGGCCGACCAGGTGGCAGCCCGCCTCGATGTGGCAGCCGGAGCCGATGTACACCGGCCCCTCGATGACGGTACCTTCCCATTCGATGCGCGTGTTCAGGCCGACCCACAGGCCGTCGCTGATCTGCACGCCCGGCACGTCCATGTGCGCCACTTCGCCCAGCAGCACGCTTTGCAGCACGCTCCAGTAGTCGGTCACGCTGCCGATATCGATCCAGTCATAGGCGCGCTTTTGCGCATAGAACGGCAAGCCGCGCGCGACCAGCAGCGGAAACAGATCGGAGCCGATGTCGAACGTGGTATCGGCCGGTATCAGGTCCAGCACTTCCGGCTCGAAGATATAGATGCCGGTGCTGGCGAAATTCGAACGAGCCTGGTCGCGCGCTGGTTTTTCCTGGAACGACACCACCCTGCCCTCGTCGTCGGCGACCACCACGCCGTAGTCGGACACCTTATCCCACGGCACCTCCTTGGTGATGACGCTGGCCAGCGCGCCCTTGCGCTTGTGTTCGAACAGGGCCGACTTGATATCGAGGTCGATCAGCGCGTCGCCGCACAGCACGATCGTGGTGTCGTCGAAAAAGCCGCCGAACTGCTGGATCTTCTTCATGCCGCCGGCCGAACCGAGCGGCTGCGGCACCACTTCGCCAAGGTCATTGGTGTAGCCCTCGAACGAATAGCCGATGGTGACCCCGCACTGCTCGCCCTCGCCGAAATAGTCTTCGATCTTTTCGTGCAGGTAGCTGACGTTGACCATGATGTCCTGCACGCCGTACTTGGCCAGGTGCTCGATCAGGTAGGCCATTACCGGCTTGCCCAGGATCGGAATCATCGGCTTGGGCAGGTCGTAGGTCAACGGCTGCACGCGCGTGCCCTTGCCGGCCGCTAATATCATCGCTTTCATTTTTGTGTCCTTGCTTGTTGAAGATGTGAGGTGGCGGCGCGGCAACGGGAAAGCGGAGGTGTAGTGTTCGCTAGTGACGATAGACGGTCCGGGAGGCGCCGTCTGTGTGCCAGCTAACGAACCCGTCTATTTGCGAGCCGCCGACACACAGCGAATGGCCGCGTCGATCTGGTATATTGCAGGCTTCCCGAATTGATCCAGACAGCCCGCATGCGCCGCACCGGCGCCGGCTGTGCGGTCGCACTCCACAGGAGCATTGCCTTGGCTGACAAAATCATTCCGATCCGCCCCTACCGCAAGCCGGCTGGCGGATGGGGATCCTTGCACGGTACCTACAAGGCGCTGCAAACGAACGGCGCGCTGCCGGCCTTGTCGACCCTGAACCGCCTGAACCAGCCCAAGGGCATCGATTGCCCCGGCTGCGCCTATCCCGATTCGCCGACCAGCAAATCGGTCGACTTCTGCGAACAGGGCGCATGGGCCATCGCCCACGAAGGCAGCCGCCGGCGCGCGACGCCAGAATTGTTCCAGGCCACCACGCTGGCCGCGCTGCGCGCCAAAGACAACGCCGAGCTCGAATCGCTGGGCCGCATCACCGCGCCGATGCGCTACGACGCGCCGACCGATACCTACCGCGAAATCGCCTGGGACGACGCGTTTGCATTGGCCGGCGCGGCGCTGCGCGGGCTCGACCATCCGGACCGCGCCGCCTTTTATGTATCGGGGCGCAGCAGCAACGAGGCGGCCTTCCCCTACCAGTTGTTCGCGCGCGCCTTCGGCACCAACAACCTGCCAGATTCGTCCAACTACTGCCACGAGTCGTCGGGCGACGCCTTGCGCCAGTCGATCGGCGTGGGCAAGGCGACGGTGGGGCGCGAAGACTTCGAGCACGCCGAGGCGGTCTTCATTTTCGGCCAGAATCCGGCATCGAACCATCCGCGCATGCTGGGCGACCTGCGCGAAGCGAAGCTGCGCGGCTGCAAGATCATCGTGTTCAATCCCCTGCTCGAGCGCGGCCTCGAACAATTCATCGATCCGCAGTCGCCGTCCGAATTGCTCAGCGGGCGCGGCACGCGCCTGGCCGACGCCTATTACCAGGTGCGCCTGGGCGGCGACCTGGCCGCGCTGACCGGCATGATCAAGGCGGTCCTCGACAGCGATGCCGAAGCGGGCCGGGCCGGCCGGCCAAGCGTACTGGACCACGATTTCATCGCGCGCCACACGGACGGTTTCGCCGCCCTGGCCGCGCACGTGGCCGCCCAGCCGTGGGAGCAGATCGAGCTGGCCAGCGGCCTGGCGCGCGCGCAGATCGTCGAGGCGGCCGGCTACTACCTCGCTTCGCAAGCGACGATGGCAACCTGGTGCATGGGCCTGACCCAGCACGAATATGCGATCGAAACGATCCAGATGCTGGTCAACCTGATGCTCTTGCGCGGCAACGTCGGCAAGCCCGGCGCCGGCGTGATGCCGGTGCGCGGGCATTCCAACGTCCAGGGCGACCGCACCATGGGCGTGACCAACCGTCCCAAGCCCGAATGGCTGGCCGGACTCGCAAAAGTGTTCGGCTTCGTGCCGCCTGCGCGCCCGGGACTGGATGCGATCGGCACCATCAACGGGCTGCTGGACCAGTCGGTGCAGGCCTTCATCGGCCTGGGCGGCAATTTCGCCGTGGCCGGTCCGGACAGCCCGCGCGTGCTCGATGCCCTGTCCGGCACGCGCTTGACGGTGCACATCGCCACCACGCTGAACCGGACCCATTTGTATCCGGGTGCGCTCGGCCTGCTGCTGCCCTGCCTGGGCCGCACCGAGCGCGACGAGCAGGCTGGCGGAGCGCAGTTCGTCAGCGTCGAAGACACCGCCAGCGTGGTGCACGCGTCCGAAGGGCGCAACGCGCCGGCCAGCGCGGCGCTGCGGTCGGAAGCGTTCATCGTCAGCGAACTGGCGCGCCACGCGCTGCCGCAGTCAAGCATCGACTGGCGCGGCATGGGCAGCAACTACGACCTCACGCGCACATTGATCGAACAGGTCACGCACGGCGTGGTCGACGGCTTTGCCGGTTACAACCAGAAGATCCGCCAGGAGCGCGGCTTTCGCCTGCCCAACAGCGCGCGCGAACGGGTCTGGCATACGGACGGCGGCAAGGCGCGTTTCCTGATCCATCCGCTGCCGCAGCAGACCATCATGTCGCGCGCCCGCGAACGCCATGGCGAGCGGGTTCTGTGCCTGGCGACAGTGCGCGCGCACCGCCAATACAACACCACCGTGTACCGCGATCCGCAAGGCGAAATCGACCGCTACCGCGGCATTTACAACGAGCGCAAGGTGCTCTTCATCGGCGCGGCCGCTTTGGCCCGGCTCGGTTTTGCCGATGGCGACCTGGTCAATGTGCGCGCCGCAGCGCTGGACGGCATCGAGCGCTGCGTGACCGGATTCCGACTGGTGCGCTACGCCATCGAAGGCGACGACGTGTTCGGCTATTTCCCCGAACTGACGCCGCTGGTGTCGCTCGACCTGTTGGCGCGCGGCTCGAATACGCCGGCGTTCAAGGAAATCCCGGTACTGCTCGAAAAGGCCTAGCGGGCGCCGCGAAAAGGCTTCCTGGCGTCAATAATTGGAGTACGATTGCAGTGCGACGCCTGGTCGCCTTTTCCGAGCCGACGCCCGTGAAGACCCGCACCCTGATCATCAGCCTGCTTGTTTGCGCCCTCCACGGCCCCGTTGCCGCCGCGCCGTGCGGCAGCTACAAGGTCGCGTTCTATGACCATGGCGCGCTCAATTCGCTGCGCGCCGACGGCCGCTGGCAAGGCATCGACACCGACGTGATCGAAGAACTGGCGCGCCGCACCGGTTGCCGCCTGACGCTGGTGCTCGAATCGCGGGTCCGCATCTGGACCATGCTGAAGGCCGGCCGGCTCGACATGACGGTGTCCGGCCTGGCCAGTCCCGAGCGCGAAAGTTACGCGCACTTCATTCCCTACTTCGCCTCGCGCAATTATGTCTTGCTCAGCAGCGCGGTCGATCCGCAGGTGCAATCGCTCGACGAGTTCGCCGCCGATGGGCGCTACAAGGTCGCCGCGATCAAGAGCTTCCAGCATGGCCAGACATACGATGCCTGGCTGGCCAGGATGCGCGCGCAAGGCCGGGTCTACGACGCGGTCGATTTCACGGCCCTGATGCGGCTCGTCAAAATCGGTCGGGTGCACGCCATCATCGCGCTCGAGACCAGTTGGCGCCCGCTGCGCGCCGAGACATCGGCGGCCGGACTGCGCGTGATGGACTGGGCCCCGCAGGATCGACTGATCGCCGGCCTGGTGCTGTCGAAGCAGCGGGTGGCGCCGGCCACCGTAGCGCTGTTCGCCGAGACCATGGTCGCGATGCGCCAGGACGGCACGCTGGAAAAAATCTTCGCGCGCCACCTGGGCGCCGAACAGGCCAGCGCCATGCTGCGCTTTTAGCCGGCCCGGGTCACCAGCATCGCCAGCACGGCAGCAGCCATCACCGCCGTGCACAGCCAGCCCAGCACCTTGAGGCGCCGGCCGATCACCAGCCGGCCCATCACGTCGCTGCGACTGGCCAGCAGCATCATGATGGCCATGATCGGAATCGAAATCACGCCATTGATGACGGCGCTCCAGTACAGGGCCTTGATCGGGTCGATCGGTGCAAATACCAGGCCGACCCCGGCCAGCGTCGCCACCACGATGATGCCGTAAAACCTGGGCGCGACGGCGGGCGCGTGTTCCAGGCTGTTTTTCCAGCGGAACGTCCCGGCCACTGCATAGGCAGCCGAGCCGGCCAGCACGGGAATGGCCAGCAAGCCGGTGCCGATGATCCCCAGCGCGAACAGGAAAAACGCGAAATTGCCGGCCACCGGCTTGAGCGCGGCGGCGGCGGCCGCCGATGAACTGATCTCGGTGACGCCGTGCAAATGCAGCGTCACTGCCGTCGTGAGCATGATGAAGAAAGCGACCAGGTTGGAAAAGCCCATGCCGATATAGGTGTCGAGTTTAATTCGCGTAAAGTCGGCGCGCGCCCCGGCCGGCGCCTCTTTCAGCGCGCGCGCAGCGTCGTCGGCGCGCAGGTCTTCCACTTCCTGCGACGCCTGCCAGAAAAACAGGTAGGGGCTGATGGTGGTGCCGAACACGGCAACGATGGTGGTGATGAAGGCCGGGGTCCATGGAAAGCGCGGCAGCGCCAGGCCCTCCCGCGCCAGCTGGCCCCATGGAATATGGACCACGAAGACAGTTCCCACATAGGCCAGCAAGGCCAGTGTCAGCCACTTCAGGATACGCACATAACTACTGTACGGCACGAACACCTGCAGCATCACCGACACCAGCCCGAACCCGATCGCGTACCAGTGCGCGGGGCCGCCGGCCACCAGCTTGAGCGCATCGCCCATCGCCGCGACGTCGGCCGCGATATTGATCGTGTTGGCCAACAGTAGCAGGCCGACAATCGCATACAGCAGCCCGACCGGATAATGGCGCCGGATATTGGTCGCCAGTCCGTGCCCTGTCACGCGGCCGATGCGGGCGCTGACGATCTGGATACCAACCATCAGCGGATAGGTAAACACCAGCGTCCACAACATGCCGAAGCCGAACTGGGCGCCGGCCTGCGAATAGGTCGCGATGCCGCTCGGATCGTCGTCGGCGGCGCCGGTGATCAAGCCGGGACCGAGCTTTCCCATCCAGGACGGAGCAGCATCGGCCGCCGCTTGCGGCGCCAGTGGCTTGGTGAGGGCCATGCTGATCAATGGACAAACAGGGCAATCAGAATCACGATCGGAATCGGAATTCCCAGCAACAGCAGTAGGATAGAGCGCATCATTTTCTCCGGTGAGAGTTTATTTGGTTGAACGCAGCTGCATGCGGATGTCGTCGCGCTGACGCCCGCCGAAGGTCGCGGCCAGGCTGGCGCAGAAAGCGCCGAACAGCAGCGCGACGAACATCCACAGCGCAGAATGGGCCGCCATTTTGCGGGCGTCATCAGCCAGTTGCAGCGCTTTCGCTTTCGCGTCGGAAGCGGTCCTGGCAGCACGCGCATAGGTCTCGTCGACGCGCCGTTCGGCTTCGGCCTGGTTCAGGCCCGCGCGCTTGCCGACCAACTGCGCCAGGTAGACGCGGTCATCGACCGGCAGCTTGCCGTCGGCCAGGCTGGAGACAATGATCCGGTTGATTTCGCCGCGTTGCGCGTCGCTGCTTGCCTCGCCTGTGGCGGAGCGCAGCAGCACGTCGGAAAAATAGCCCGTCCGATTTTCCGGCTTGCCCTCTGCAGCCAGCGCTGGCGCCGCCACCGAGGCAGCGGCGGCGCCCGCATCGATACTGCCGCCCAGCGCCGCCTTGATGCCGCCGGCCAGCAAGGCAACCGTGACCAGCGTGGCCACCGCCCAAGCCAGCAGGCCGTGCGCGGTATCGCGAAAGTGCACTTCGTCGCCATGCACATGCGGCCACCTGGTGCGCAGCCTGCCTGCCATATAGCCGCCCAGGCCGGATGCGGCCAGCTGCACCAGTGCGATCCAGCCGATGGTGCTCGCAGTCATCGGCGCCGCATGGTAGGCATAGGGCGACAGCGACGACAGACCCAGGCCGGCGCCCAGGATCAGCAGTATGAAGGAGAGCGCCGCGGCAGCAGCGGCGCCGGCGAAGACGGCAGCCCAGGAGACGCCGGACGCGTGGGCGTCATCGTGGAGTTCGGCAACCCGTGCCTGCCCTGGTATTGCTTGTGTTTGCATGATGATCCTCTCCTATAAGTCGATGAGAAACGGCGCTGCGCAAGTTCAGGACGTGGCGGCAACCAGCTGCGCCTTCAGGTCGGCCATCTGGGCCCCGAGCGCTCTCAGGTCGACCTTGGCTGCGCGCACTGCGGGAAACAGATCGTCCTCCTCTTCGCCCACGGGGTGCGCGATCTGCTCGGACAGGACCTTCACTTTCGCGTCGTACAGGTCGTCGCCGGGGTCCATGTCCGTGATTTGCGCCATCAGTTCTTTGGCGCTGGCATGTTCGACCACGGCTTCGTCCATCAGGTGGTTGTCCTTGACGGGCCGGCGTACCGCGGGATAAAAAATCTGTTCTTCGATCTGCATGTGGACACTCAGCTCGTGGCAAATCTGGTCGGCCAGGTTCTTCTTGCTGACCTTCGAGCGGTCGCTCAGCGTTTCAAACTGGTGGAACAGCGACGTTACTTTCTTGTGGTCGGCGATCAGCATGGCAATCGCGTCGGGTGGGGTATGGGCCATCGTGGTCTCCTGTGCGTGAAAGTCCACATCGTCCGATATTGCCGAGTTTGCGTATGTGCGTGATCGAACAATGGCATACAAAATGGTTACTTTTCTCGTGCCACCCGCGGCCACTGACAACGCGCCGTCCATGGCACCGCCGCAGACCCGGCCGGCGTTTGACACGCCCTGTCTTCACGACGATAATTAACTGAAGGGAATTCTTATTTCCCATTCAATACTTCGATGCCCTGGAGCCGCCTTTGATGCTGAGTTTCCTATCGCGCGTCCTGTGCCTGTGCCTGATTCTGGCAAACGCCACGGCGGCCGGCAATCCGCTGGCCGAGGCGCGCGCGCTGCAGGCCGACATGCTGCGCCTGCGCGGGACTCAGGTGGCGCAGGCGCTGGCCAAGGGCGAGGCCGCGCTGGCGCTGCTGGCAACCACGCCCGACAGCGCGCTGGAATTGGCGCTCGACGCCGAGGTGGCCACGCTGCAAATGCAAAACGGCAACGTACCGCTGGCACTCAAGACGGTTCAGCGCGGCATGGCGCTGGCCAAGGCGCAACGCGACCTGCCATCGCTGCGCAAGTTGCGCGTGATGCAAGCCGCGCTGACCATGGACCTCAGCGGCCCGGTCGACACAGCCAGGCAGGCCGCGGCCGTGCTCAAGGAAGCCCAGGCCGCCGGCGACGACCAGAACACGATCGACGCGATGCGGGTGCTGAGCCTGGCGCAAATGGCCTCGGGCGACTTCATCCAGTGCCTCGGCTACCTGCACCAGGCGCTGGACCTGGCCGAGAAAATCAAGAATCCCGTCAGCCAGCAATCGCTGCGCTCCATGCTGTCGAACTACTACATGCACACCGCGGACTGGCCCAAGGCGATGGCGGCCAACAAGGAGGCGTTCGCGCTGGCAGGCAGCCTGGGCGACCAGTACAGCCAGGCCGCGCTGCTGTTGAACCGGTCGAACATCTACGGCGACCTGAACCTGCCAGAGGACGAACTCGGCACGCTGAAGCAGGCGCAGGCACTGGCCCAGGCAACCGGCAACCACAACGTGTCGCTGATGGCCGAGATCAACCTGTCGGACACGCTGTTTCATCGCCAGGATTACCAGGGCGCGCTCGAGGCGGCCGACCGCGGCCTGGCGCTGGCGCGCAAGATGGGCATGCATGCCCGCGTCGCCGTGGCGCTGGTGAACCGGGGGATGGCGCTGAACCGTCTCGGACAACATGCCCTGGGCCTGGCCGTCATGGCCGAAGGCGTGCAACTGATGCAAAGCTCTGGCGCGACCGTGGCCGCGGCCGGTTCGCTGGGCGACCTGGCGGACGAATACGCGTTCGCCGGCGACTACCGCACTGCGTTGAAGTACCAAAAGAACTTCAAGGAACAGAGCGACCAGTTGCATAACGATGCGCGCAGCAAGACACTGCAGCAACTGGAAAGCCGCTATCAGTCCGAGAAGCAGGAAAAGACCATCCTGGCGCTCACGGCCGAAAACGACAAGCGCGCGCTGGTGCGCAACTTCAGCATCATCGGCGCCTTGCTGGGCCTGGCGCTGGCCGCGGCCATCCTGGCGCGCTACCGGCTGTTGCGGCGCAGTTCAGGCCAGATGGCACTGCTCAACGAAAAACTGCAAAGCCAGGCCCTCACCGATCCCCTGACCGGCTTGCACAACCGCCGTTTCTTCCGCGAGAACGTGGGCCAGTACATGGCGTGGACCGACCGCATCCACCATGCGCACGATCCGGAGCACGCCGCCGATCCCAACCGCGACCTGGTGTTCTTCCTGATCGACCTGGACCACTTCAAGCACGTCAACGACACCTACGGCCACAACGCGGGCGACCTGGTGCTCACGCAGGCGGTCGGGCGCTTGCGCGGGGCGATCCGGCAAAGCGACGAACTGGTGCGCTGGGGCGACGAGGAATTCTTGCTGGTGGCGCGCCAGACCTGCCGCCAGCAGGCACCGTGGATGGCCGAGCGCTTGCGCGAAGCGGTGGCCGCAGCGCCGTTCGACCTGGGCGAGGGGCGCTTGCTTGAGCGCAGCTGCAGCATCGGATTCGCCGCCTACCCGTTGCTGGTCGGCGCGCGCCGGCAGCCGGTCTGGGAGACCATCGTCGACCTGGCCGACCAGGCGCTGTACGTGGCCAAGTCGTCGGGACGCAACGGCTGGGTCGGCGTGCTCGGCAAGGAAACGGGACCGGCCGACACGGACATGGCGGATATCCCGACCGACCTGCAATCGCTCATCGAGGATGTGCAGTGCCAGCTTGTATGTTCATTTCCGGATCCGGACGCGCTGGTGTGGCCGAACGACAAAAGTCACTGATGTCCGCGTGCGGGCATCCCTGAATGCCGGCCAATTACCACGCCCTCAACAGTTCCTTCGGCCAGAACTTGGATGGCACCATCACAGCGACCATGGGCGATTCTTCCAGATAGAGGATCGGAAACAAGGAAGCGGTGATGATGCCATTGGGTATGTGCCGCCGCTGAAAGAATATCGTCGAGGCGCGCAGGTCAAGGCCATGCGCAATGCGGGCGGGAATGCGGGCGCCATAGCCCCTGGCCCTTTCATTCTCCAGTTGCGCCGCAAAAGCCTTCTCTTCACCGTCGACGAGCTCCTCTGACGTTCCCTTCAACTCAAACAAATTGTGCGCCGCCAAAGCGAAAGCGTCCGCATCAAACGGATGTGCGCGGTCGTGCCAGATCAACACTTCACCCGGACAATTGTGCTCGGATTTTTCGAACATCAAGCGGTTGACCTGGACGATATGCCCCCAAGTCAGCCTGCCCTGCTCGAACACATGCTTCCACTGGTGGACACTGTGCCGGATGTCATCGTCCTGCCAGTCCCATCCTGGAAAATCCTGTTTGAACCACGTCAGCCTGTCGAAAAAATGGAATTTCCGGGGCGCCGCTCCGATGGCCTTTTCTACTTGCTTCAATATGGCTTGATGGTTCATTGCGACTCCGGCAGCTATCGGACAGGCCGATCGACGCGCAATCCTACATGACGCACGGGTTTAACCCTACCGATATTTGCGGACAAGCAGATCGTAAAGTGCCAACTGCCGGAGCGTCTGCTCGGCCGCCCGTCGCGCAGCGATGGCACAGCGAGCAGCGTTCATGAATCCCGCAGAGAGGCTAGCGGTACACCAGCACCGGAATCTGGCTATGCGACAGCACTTTCTGGGTCTCGCTGCCCAGCAGGAAGCCCTTGACGCCCTTGCGTCCGTGCGAGGCCATCGAAATCAGGTCGCAGTCCATCTCGCGCGCGGCCGCGATGATCGCCTCGAACGGGTGGTCCGACGTGGTGCGCATGGCGCCGAACGGCACGCCCGCTTCCTTGGCGTCCGCTTCGATGACGGCCAGGTAATCATTGGCATGGCGTACCGAATCGATGGCGAATTGTTCGGCCGTGTCTTCCAGCATTTCCGTGTTATAGCTCAGCACGTGGAATGCCGGCATCACATACAGGCCGGTGACGCGGGCGCCGGTTTCCTTGGCCAGCGCCACGCTGGCCTTGATGGCCATGCGGGACAGGGGCGAGCCATCGGTCGGTACCAGGATATGCTTGAACATGGAATTTTCCTTATTGACGGTGAACATCGGTGGCCGGGGCACTGGCGCCCAGGCCTGTTTGAAAGTGGTGCAGTGCCGCTTCGATGGCGACCAGCTCGGCCACTTCGTGGCGCAGCCGGGCCAGCGTGGCGTCGTCGAGAAAGGCGTCGTCGCCGCCCGCGCGCGCGCTGGTCAGCTGGCGCCGGACCAGCTTCATCAGCGCTGCGCGGCACGAGCGCAGGCGTTTTCCGCGCTGGGGAAGTGGGGTCGATGGCGCATTGCTCATGATGCTGGCTCCCGCTGTAACTGGTGCGACCAGTGTGCGCGAGGCAACGTCGATTTTCATTGATGTGGATCATTAAACGCCGAAGGAGCCCATCGCTGCAGTCGCCCTTCCGGCAGTTTTGATGTGCATCAAAATTGGCGTAACAATATCGCCGCCGCTGCACTTGCCGGTGGACGGCGCCATGCTGGCCGCGTACGATTTTCTGGTCCATTGAAACCAGGAAAACACCATGTCCTACAAGACCATCGTGGTGCACGTCGACCACTCCGACCATGCGCCGCAGCGCATGCGCCTTGCCGCCGAGCTGGCGCTAGCCGAAGGCGCCCATCTGGTGGGCGCGGCGGCCAACCCGCTGCCGCCGTTCCGCACCGATTATGGCTTTCACCTGGCGCGCGGACGCGCGCGCGCCGATCCGCTGGCGGCGCTGGCCGGCTTCGATGCGCTGGCGCGCCGCCTCGGTGTCGCCTCCTACGAGCAGTGCCTGCTCGACAACGATCCGGTCACGGCGCTGACCGAGCGCGCCCGCTACAGCGACCTGGTGGTGCTGAGCCAGGGCGACCCGGACCAGGCGGGCGCCGGCGCCGGCCTGGCAGAAGCAGTGATGCTCAATTCGCTGCGCCCGGTGCTGCTGGTTCCCTACGCCGGCCGCTTCGACCACCTCGGCCAGCGCGTGCTGGTGGCGTGGGATGGCAGCGCAGAGGCGAGCCGTGCCATCACCGGCGCCCTGCCCATCCTGCGCCGCGCCGCCCAGGTGTTCGTCGTCGTGTTCAATCCGGCCCAGGCGGCGCGCCATCCCGGCGCCGATATGGCGCTGTTCCTGGTGCGCCATGGCGTGCGGGTCGAGGTGCTCGAGAAAACGGTGGACATCGACACCGGCAATGCGCTGCTGTCGCTGGCGACCGACCACGATGCCGATCTGATCGTGATGGGCGGCTACCGCCACAGCCGGGTGCGCGAAGCGCTGATGGGAGGCACCACCCGCACCGTGCTGGCGACGATGACGGTGCCGGTGCTGATGTCGCACTAGGGGCGGGCCATGGCCCGCCGGCGCCGCTACGGCTGCAGGCGCGCGCGCGTCCAGGCGCCGCCCGCATCGCGCGTGTACGCGATGCGGTCGTGCAGGCGCGAGCTGCGGCCCTGCCAGAATTCGATACGCTCGGGCCGCAGGCGCAGGCCGCCCCAGTGCGCGGGCCGCGCCGGCGCGTCGCCGGCCGCCAGCGCCGCGGCAGCATACTGGGCTTCGAGCTCGGCGCGCCCGCCGATCGGCGCGCTCTGGTGCGACGCCAGCGCCCCGATCCGGCTGGCCAGCGGCCGGATCGCAAAATAGGCGTCGCTGTCGGCCGCGCTGACGCGTTCGACCGTGCCTTCGATCTGCACCTGGCGCTCCAGCGCCGGCCAATAGAACTGCAGCGCCGCGTGCGGCTGCACGGCCAGCTCGCGGCCTTTGCGGCTCTGGTAGTTGGTGTACCAGGTGAAGCCGGCCGGATCGGCATCCTTGAGCAGCACCACCCGCAGCGACGGGCGCCCGTCCGCACCGACGGTGGCCAGCGTCATCGCATTGGGGTCGGCCAGGCCGGCCTCGCGCGCCTGCTCGAACCAGCGCATGAACTGGACCATGGGGTCGGCGTCGGTGTCGTGCTCGAGCAGGGAAAAGCGCTGGTATTCGGTGCGCAGGTGGGCGATCGGCATCGGGTCTATCCTTATATGGTCTTGGAATAGCGCAGCGGTTCTGCCTGCGGATTGAGGTAGCGGTCGAACACCATGCACACGTTGCGGATCAGCAGGCGCCCCTTCGGCGTCACCGTCAGCCAGTTGTCTTCGATGGTCAGCAGGCCCTGTCCGGCCAGCACGGCCAGGCGTTCGAGTTCGGCCGCGAAATAGGTGTGGAAGTCGATCGGGAACTGCTCTTCGAGCGCCGCCACCGACAGCTCGAAATCGCACATCAGCATCTGGATCACGGCGCGCCGCAGCGCATCGTCGTCGCTCAGCGTGATGCCGCGCTCGATCGGCAATTCGTTCTTGTCGATCAGCGCGTAATAGGCGTCGAGCTGCTTGACGTTCTGGCTGTAGCTGCGTCCCACGCTGCTGATGGCCGACACGCCGCACGACACCATGTCCATGTCGGCGTGCGTCGAATAGCCCTGGAAGTTGCGGTGCAACAGGCCGTGGCGCTGGGCGATCGCCAGGTCGTCATCGGGACGGGCGAAGTGGTCCATGCCGATGTAGATGTAGCCGGCGCCGGTCAGGCGCTCGATGCACAGGGCCAGCATGGCCAGGCGCTCTTCGCCGCTCGGCATGTCCTCGAGCGCGATGCGGCGCTGCGGCTTGAACAGGTGCGGCAGGTGGGCGTAGTTGTAGATCGCGATGCGGTCCGGCGCGGCCTTGATGCACTTGCTCAGCGTCTCGTCCATCGTCACGCGGCTTTGCTTGGGCAGGCCGTAGATCAGGTCGATGCTGACCGAGCGGAACTTGGCCACCCGCGCGGCGTCGATGATGGCCAGCGTCTCGGCCTCCGGCTGCATGCGGTTGACCGCTTTCTGCACTTCCGGATTGAAGTCCTGCACACCCAGGCTGATGCGGTTGAAGCCCTGCGCGCGCAAGCGCTGCACGCGCTCGAACGAGACCGTGCGCGGATCGACCTCGATCGAATATTCGCCCACGTCGTCGGGCGCGAAATCGAACCAGTGGCGCAGATGGGCCAGCAGTTCGTCCATCTGGTCGTCGTCGAAATAAGTCGGCGTGCCGCCGCCCAGGTGCAGCTGCTCGACCCGGTTCATGCCGGCAAACAGGCTGCCCTGCATCGTGATCTCGCGCTTCAGGTAGGCCAGGTAGGTGACCGCCTTGGAGCGGTCGCGCGTGACGATCTTGTTGCACGCGCAGTAGTAACAGACGTCCTGGCAGAACGGGATGTGCAGGTACAGCGACAGCGCGCGCCCGGCCTGGCCGTGCAGCATGGACACCTCCTGCAGGAAGTTGCCATAGCTGAAGCCGGCGCTGAAGCGGTCGGCGGTCGGGTAGGACGTGTAGCGCGGACCCTGCTGGGTCAGTTTGCGGATCAGTTCACCATCGAATTCGACGGAAGGAACGGTTTTAACCGCAATATCGGACAACGCCATGATGGGAGACTCCTTGTTATGCCCGCACGGTGCGGGATGATCTTGCGCAAGTGTAGGCACTGCAAGCGGCCATTTCCTTGACCCAGATCAAATCCGACCTGAACGCCCGCAACAAGCGTGCCTGCTATTTGACAAGCGCCGTGAGGCCATCCCAGTTAAGGATGCGGATGCGCCGTCCGGCGATCGTGATCAAGCCTTCGGCGGCGAAATCGCGGAACAGGCGCGACAGCGTCTCGGGCGCCAGCGACAAGCGCGAGGCAATCAGCACCTTGTTGGCCACCAGCGCGATCTCGCTGGCGTTCTCGGCGCCGTCGGCGCCGGCCGCCTGGCGCATCAGGTAGCCGGCCAGGCGCTGGCGCGCCGTGTGCGAATAGGCTTCGATGTCGCGCATCAGCGCATAGAACTGGCGTCCCAGGCAGCTCATCACCTCGCGCGAGAAATCGAAATTTTGCTGCGCCACCGCCAGCATCACATCGCGCCCGGTGTGCAGCAGCAAGGTGTCGGCGGTGGTCTTGACGAAGGCCAGGTGGGGCTGGTCAAGCAGCATCTCGCCCAGGCCGAAGCACTTGCCCGGGCCCAGGATGGCCAGCGTCTTCTCGCCCCCCTGCTTGCTGTAGACGCCCACCTTGACCTGGCCGTATACCACCCAATAGGCACCGTCGGCGGCGTCGCCCTGGTTGACGATGCTGCTGTTCGGACGCATGCGCATGGGGCTGGTGCCGGCGGCGACCTGGGCAATCTGACCGGCGTCGAGCATCTTGTACAGGCTGGTATTGGCCAATATGCTGTTCAGTTTAAGATCCATGTCGCCTCGGGGGAACTTGTCTAAAATCAAGGCTCCCATCGTAGCGATATGCTAGCGGCGCTTGTATGATCCAGATCAAATTGCTCCGAACCAGCCCAATCATCGCGTCATCTTGCCGGGGCGCCGTCGGCCGCCGCCAATCCAGCGCCTTCGAGTTCTTCCAGCTTGCGGTACAGGCTGGACAAGCCGATTCCCAGCTTGGCCGCCGCCGCGCGCCGGTCGCCATCGGCGTCGGCGATGGCGCGCGCGATCAGCGCGCATTCGAAGCGCCGCACCTGTTCGCGCAGGCCGTCGCCGCTGTCGCCCACGGCAATGCCGGGCGCGGCGGCGCGCGCGCCCTTGAGTAACTGCGGCGGCAAATCGCCGTGCGTGATGTGGCCGTGGTCGGACAGGATCAACGCGCGGTCAACCACGTTTTCCATCTCGCGCACATTGCCCGGCCAGTCGTACAGGTCGAAGATGGCCTGCACGTCGGCGTCGATCGTGATCTCGTGCGTGATGCCCATGCGGGCGGCGCCGCGGCGCAGCAGGAAGCGCACCAGTTCGCCGTTGTCCTGGCGCCGCTCGCGCAGCGGCGGCACGTGGATCTGGAACACCGACAGGCGGAAATACAGGTCTTCGCGAAAGCGCCCTTCGGCCACCATCTGGGCCAGGTCGCGGTTGGTGGCGGCGATGATGCGCACGTCGGCGCGGCGCGCCGTTTCGCTGCCCACCGCGCGGATGCTCTTGTCCTCGATCACGTGCAGCAGCTTGACCTGCAGCTGGAGCGGCAGTTCGCCGATTTCGTCGAGGAAGATGGTGCCTTTGTCCGCTTCCAGGAACAGGCCCTTGCGCGCCTTGTCGGCGCCGGTGAAGGCGCCCTTGGTATGGCCGAACAATTCGCTCTCCATCAGGTTCTCGGGCAGCGCGCCGCAGTTGACCGGAATGAAGGGCGCATTCGCGCGCGGGCTTTGCTGGTGGATGCGGCGCGCGATGACGCCCTTGCCGGTGCCGCTCTCGCCCGTCACCAGCACCGTGCTGTCGGTCGGCGAGACCTTGGCGATCAGGCGGTCCAGGTCGCGCATGGCCGGTGCGGCGAAGCTGAACTGGTCTTCCTTGCGGCCCTGTACCAGGCTGCGCAGCACCTGGTTCTCGGCGCGCAGGCCACGCAGGTCTTCGATCTTGACCAGCCGGTGCAGCACTTCCTCGTTGCGCACCGGCTTGATCATGTAGTCGGAGGCGCCGGCCTGGATCGCCTCGATCGCCGTGTCGACCGAGGCGAACGCGGTCATCATGACGAAATTGGTGTCGATGCCGGCCGCGCGCGCGCGCCGCACCAGCTCGATGCCGCTGATGTCGGGCATCTTGATGTCGCAGATCGCCACGTCGATGTCGCCCTTGGCCAGGCGCTCGAATGCCTGGGTTCCGTTGGCGGCCTGGCACACGATGTAGCCGGCCTTGTTCAGCATCGCGGCCAGCACCTGGCGGATCGCCGGCTCGTCGTCTATGACCATGACATCCATCGATTTCATAAGGGGCTCGCTTCGTTGTAGGCTGTATCGTTCAGTGGAAAACCCACCTGGACGCGGGTGCCAGCGCCCAGGGTGGAGTCGATTTCGATCGTCGCGCCGTGGCGCTTGGCGATCGAATAGCATAATGACAGGCCGAGGCCCGTGCCCTTACCGGCCGGCTTGGTAGTGAAAAAGGCTTCAAACACGCGCTCCAGGTCGGCCGGGGCAATGCCCGATCCATTATCCTCGATCACCAGCAGCGCGCGCTCGCTTTCGGCGCGCGTCGAAATGGTCAGCATCGGGGCCCGTCCTTTGACCTCCTCGAGCGCGTCCATCGCGTTGATCAGCAAATTCATCACCAGCTGGGTCAGGTGGTCGCTGACGCCGTACACGGCCGGCAGCTGGCTGTCCAGGTCGAGGCGCAGGCTGACCTTTTGCAAGCGCCGGTCGTAGCGCAGCAGCCGGCTGGTGCTGCGCAGCTGGGCATTGAGGTCGAGAAACTGCGGCTCGGCTTCGCGCGGCGAGGCGAACTCGGAAATTTCGCGCGTGATCGCGGCCAGCCTTTCGGCCTGGGCGTAGATCAGGTCGGGCCGGCAATCGTGGCAATCGGGTCCCGCGCAGCCCTGCTCGGCCGCGTTACGCCGCTCGATCATTTCCTGGGCGATGCCGCAAATGGCGGCGATCGGATTGCCGATCTCGTGCGACACGCCGGCAGCCAGCGCGCCGATCGCGGCCATTTTCTCCTGGTGGAAAACCTGCTGGCGCTTGCGCGCGACTTCCTTCTCGCGCTGGTCGAGCGTGGCGGCCATGTCGTTGACCGCGACCATCAGCTGGCCCACTTCGTCATGGCGCGTGACCGCCAGCGGCGCGCCGCGGTAGCCGCCCACGATGGCCAGCGCGCGCTGGCGCAGGATGCGCAGGTCGTCGGTCAGGCGCCGGAAGAACAGGCCGCTCACCGCGCCCAGCAAACCCAGGCCCAGCATGCCCAGCAGCAGCGCAGCGAATGCCACCGAATCGCTGCGCTGGCGATAGCGCGCCGATGCCTCGCGGCGCGTGTCCTGCAACTGGCGGGTCAGCCCGGCCAGGTCGTTCTTGGTGTCGACCAACTGCGCGATCATGCCGTCCAGGCTGGCGCGCGATGGCACCTGGCCGCCCAGCGCCGCCCAGGCCGCCGTCAGTTCGTGCTGGTCGAGCTGGACCCCGGGCAGGCGCGCGGCCAGCGCCGCCTGGCGCGCGAGCAGCGCCTGGTAATTGGCGCGGATGCGCGCCAGCGCGGCAGCATCATTGGGCGCCGGATTGACAAACAGCGCCATCAGGGTGTGGTAGGCCGCCACGTCGGCTTGGGCCAGCATCGCTTCCGTTTCCAGCGTGCCTTCGATGGCGTCGAAGTCGCGCAGCAGCAGCTGTTTCTGCTGCAAAGCAAAGGCGGCAACCAGCACCGAATAGGCAATCAGCGCGCCGAATACCAGCATGCCCTTGGTACGCACGGAGATCGGCGCGCGCCGCGCCGCACCAGGCGCGCCGTGCGGCCTGGCACGGTTCGGCGCCAGCGTCGCGATCATGGTGTGCACGGCACGCCCGAGGCGTTGGCCGATGTGCGCTGTGTCTTCATTGTCTGGCATGATATACCTTGTCGGAGCGCTCACGCCGGCGCGGGGAAGTGGTGTGGAGCATGGTGTTTGGCCTCCTGAAAGCCGCGGATCGATTACTGTTGCTACCGGCCTAAGCAAGTTTGGTTCCAGCGCCGCGCGGGGCGCCGCGATGCCGTGCGGCGGCGCCGATTCCCGCGAATGGGAGTCGGCAGCGGTATTTTCCCGATTCCGGGAAACGGCCACCAGCGCACGATAGACTGATGGCCACGCCGCGCCGGAAAACGCGTACGATACTGCTGATGCCCCGCAGCAAGGGCAGCTACCGTCCCTGCGCGAGAGATCCATGCCCAACCAAAACGATAGCCTGACTTCGATCCAGCTCAACGGCATACTCAGCATTGCCGATGATGCGATCATCTGCGTCGACCATCAGTTCCACATTATCCTGTTCAACCAGGGCGCCGAGCGCCTGTTCGGCTGGCATGCGGCCGAGGTGCGCGGCAAGTCGCTCAACCTGCTGCTGCCCGAGCGCTACCACGCCGGCCACGGCGCCCACATCATGCAGTTCGCCAAGTCGAACGCCAGCGCGCGCCAGATGGGCGAACGGCGCGGCATCTTCGCCGCGCGCAAGGACGGCAGCGAATTCCCGGCCGAGGCCTCGATCTCCAAGCTGGTCGCCGACACCGGCCTGATCTACACCGTGATCCTGCGCGACATCTCGGTGCGCAAGGCCTACGAACACGAACTGGAACAGGCCAAGGAAGCGGCCGAAGCGGCCGTGCTGGCCAAGAGCATGTTCCTGGCCAATATGAGCCACGAGATCCGCACCCCGCTCAACGCCGTCATCGGCATGACCAGCTTGCTGCTCAACACCCACGTCGACGACGAGCAGCGCGACTATGCCGAGACCATCCGCGCCAGCAGCGAGGTGCTGCTGGCGGTGATCAACGATATCCTTGACTACTCAAAGATCGACATCGGCAAGCTCGAAATCGAGCGCCAGGCCTTCGACCTGCGGCGCTGCATCGAGGAGTCGCTCGACCTGCTGTCCTCGTCGGCCAGCGAAAAGAACATCAACCTGGCCTACTTCATCGACGACGCCGTGCCGGCCGCGCTGGTGTCGGACGTGACGCGCTTGCGCCAGATCCTGGTCAACCTGCTGTCCAATTCGATCAAGTTCACCCACCACGGCGAAGTGCTGGTGTCGGTCACCGCCACCGCGCTCGACGGGGTGAAATACGAAGTGGCGTTCGCGGTCAAGGACACCGGCATCGGCATCCCCGAGGCGCGCCTGCCCGAGCTGTTCACCTCCTTCACCCAGGTCGACGCCTCGACCACCCGCAAATACGGCGGCACGGGCCTGGGCCTGACCATCAGCAAGCGCCTGGCCGAGGTCATGGGCGGCAGCATGTGGGTGGACAGCACAGTGGGCGAAGGCTCGACCTTCTCGTTCGCCATCGTGGCCGAGGCCTCCGGTTCACGCCTGGCCCACAGCTACCTGCAGGAGAGTTCCCAGGCCCTGCTCGGCAAGCGCGTGCTGATCGTCGACGACAACAGCACCAACCGCCGCATCCTGGTCAAGCAGTCGCTGTTGTGGGGCATGGCGCCGTCGGCGGCGGTGTCGGCGGTCGAGGCGCTCGACTTCGTGCGCCACGGCCACGCGTTCGACGTCGCCATCCTCGACATGAGCATGCCCGAGATGGACGGCCTGGACCTGGCGCTGGAAATCCGCAAATACCGCGATGCCGCAGCCCTGCCCCTGATCATGCTGACCTCGATGGCGCACCGCCCGCGCGACGAGCAGATGGCGCAGGTCCAGTTCGCCGCCTACCTGAACAAGCCGATCAAGAGCAGCGCCCTGTTCGACGTGCTGCTGCAGGCGATGCACATCGCGCCGCTGGCCTTGCACGCACGCGCGGCGCCGGCCAAGGGCAAGCTAGCCGACACGCTGCCGCTCAAGATCCTGGTGGCCGAAGACAATGCGATCAACCAGAAGGTGCTCAAGCAGATGCTCAGCCACCTGGGCTACCGCGCCGACGTCGCCGGCAACGGCGTCGAGGCGCTCGACGCGCTCGAGCGCCAGAGCTACGACGTGGTGCTGATGGACGTGCAGATGCCGGAGATGGACGGGCTCGAAGCGACGCGCCGCCTGCGCGCGCGCTACGGTCCGCAGGGCTTGCCGCGGGTGATCGCGATGACCGCCAACGCGATGCCGGGCGACCGCGAAAACTGCCTGGCTGCGGGCATGGATGCGTATGTGTCGAAGCCGGTCGAGCTGGCCGACATCCGCGCCGTGCTGATCAAAGTGATGACGCCGGCCGGCGCCGAAGTGAGCGATGCGGCCGTCATCGACCAGCGCCGCATCGAGCAGCTGCGCGAGCTCGAAGACGAAGCCAACCCGACCCTGGTAGCCGACATCGTGGCGCTGTTCCTGACCGATTCGCCGGTCCACCTGGACACGCTCGAACGCGCGCTGGGCAGCGCCGACAGCGCCTTGCTCGAAGCCGCCGCGCACCGTTTCCTGTCCGGCATCGACAACCTGGGCGCCCAGCGCATGCACGTCCATTGCGTGCACCTTGAGCGGCTTGGCAAGGAAGCCAGGCTGGCTGGCGCCGGCGCCGTGCTGGCCGCGCTGCGGCGCGAGTACGACGTCGCGCTGCAGCACCTGCGGCCCCTGCTCGGACCGCGCTGACGCCTCACAAGGCCTTGCTGCACAGCCGGAAATCGGGATCGTCCTCATACGGCGCGATCCGGAACCCCAGGCTGCCCATCAGGCGCAGCATGGTGGCGTTGCGCACCAGGACCAGCCCGGCGATCTCGCTCAAGCCCTTGTGGCGCGCCACGTCCATGATGGCCAGCATCAACCGCGTGCCCAGGCCTTCGCCGCACAGCGCGTCGGCCACCACCAGCGAAAATTCGCAGCTGGCCAGGTCCGGGTTGCGGATGTAGCGCGCCACCCCGACGATCCGCTCGCCCCCCTTGGCCAGCGCGACGATCGCCATTTCGCGGTCGTAGTCGATCAGCGTGTAGCGCGCCAGCATAGGCGCCGGCAGTTCGCGCAGGCTCGAATTGAAGCGCATGAAGCGCGCTTGCTCCGACAGCGCCCGCACGAACTCCTGCAGCATCAGCGCGTCGTCCGGCTGCACCGGGCGCAGCGTCGCGTGGCCGCCGCCGCGCAGCGGCCAGTCCTGCTGGTAGTTCGACGGATATGGCAGGATCGCCAGGTGCTCGTAGTTGTGCAGCGCCGCCGGCGCATGGCCGACCACGATGCGCGCGTCCACCACCAGCGCGCCGTCGGCGTCGACGATCAGCGGGTTGATGTCCATTTCGCGCAGCTGCGGCAACGCGCACACCATTTCGGACACGCGCAGCAAAATCTGCTCGACCGCCACCAGGTCGGCCGCCGGTGCGCCGCGCCACGGCCCCAGCGCGGCCGCCACGCGCGTGCGCTGCATCAGGCCGCGCGCCAGGAACTGGTTCAGCGGCGGCAGTTCCACCGCGCGGTCGTCCAGCAGTTCGATGCTGGTGCCGCCGGCGCCGAACGCGATCACCGGGCCGAACGGATGGTCGGTCAGCACCCCGATGTACAGCTCGCGCCCGCGCTTCTTGGCGCACATTTTCTGCACCGACACGCCCTGCACGCGCGCCTCGGGCGCCAGCCGCGCCACGCTCTCGAGCATCGCGCCGTACAGCTCGCGCACGCTGCTGGCGTTGGGCACGTTCAGCACCACGCCCTCGACGTCGGACTTGTGGGCGATGTCGGGCGAGTCGATCTTCAGCGCCACCGGATAGCCCAACTGGCTCGCCACCAGGGTCGCTTCGGTGGCGCTGCGCGCCAGCACGGTCTGGGTGATCGGAATGTGGAACGCGGCCAGCAGCGCCTTCGATTCGATTTCGGTGAGCACGTAGCGGCGCTCGGCCAGCACGCCCTCGACCAGCATGCGCGCCCCTTCCAGGTCGGGCTTGGCCAGGTGCGACAGCGGCGGCGGCGTCTGGCGCAGCAGCTGCTGGTTGTGATAAAAGGCGGCGATGTGGCCGAAGGCGTCGACCGCCGCTTCCGGCGTGCGGAAGGTGGCGATGCCGGCCGTGTTGAGGGCGGCGCGCGCGACCGCCACCGTGTCCTCGCCCATGGCGCAGGTCAAGAGCGGCTTGCCCAGCCCGGCCGCCAGCGGCGCGATGGCCTGCGCCACGGCCAGCGGGTCGCCGCCCAGGCGCGGCGAATAGATCGCCAGCACGCCGTCGACGCCGGTGTCGCGCCCGCAGGCGCGCAGCGCCGCCGCGTAATGCGCCGGCGTGGCAGCGCCCGACAGGTCGATCAGGTCCACGATGGACGCCAGCGGCGCCAGCTCGCCCGCCAGCACGGCGGCCGCATCCGGCGTCAAGTGGGCCAGTGCCAGCCCCTGCCCGGCGAGGCGGTCGGCGGCCAGCACGGCCGGCCCGCCGCCGTTCGAAATGATGGCCAGGCGCGGGCCCACCGGACGATGGCGCGCGGCCAGCGCCTTGGCCGCAGCGAACAGCTGGACGAAGGATTTCACGCGCACCGCGCCGGCGCGCCGCAGCACGGCGTCGAACACTTCGTCGCTGCCGACGATCGCGCCCGAATGGGTCAGCGCGGCACGCGTGCTGGCGGCGCGCCGCCCCGACTTGAGCACCAACACCGGCTTGCTGTTGGCGGCGGCGCGCAGCGCGCTGGTGAAACGGCGCGCGTCGAGGATGCCCTCCATGCACACCACGATGCTCTGGGTGCTGCCGTCGCTGGCCAGGAAGTCGAGCGCCTGGGCCAGGTCGACCGCGGTGCCCGGTCCCAGCGAGACCACGGTCGAAAAGCCGACCCCGTTGCGCGCGGCCCAGTCCAGGATGGCGGCCGTCAGCGCGCCCGATTGCGACAGCAGCGCCACCGGGCCGGCAATGGCCAGCGGCCCGGTCAGGCCGGCGTTGAGCCCCAGCTGCGGACGCTGGAAGCCCAGGCAGTTCGGTCCCAGCAGCAGCATCGCGTGCTTGCGCGCGATCGCGTGCAGCGTGTGCGCCAGCGCTGCATCGACGCCGCACGAGACGATCAGCGCCGCGCCGCACTGGATGCGGCCGGCCGCTTCCAGCGCTGCCGCCAGTTCGGCCGGCGGCAGCGCGATCAGGGCCAGGTCGGCGCGCGCCTGGGCCAGCTCGCCCAGGGTGCCGCTGCTGGCCGCGTCCAGTTCGGTGACGCGCCCGGCAAAGCCGCCTGCGCGCAGCTGCGCCCTGACGCTGGCGCCGTCCTCGCCGCCGGCGAACAGCAGCACCGAGGCCGGCGCGAACAAGGGTGCGAGATAATGCCTATCCATTCAATTCTCCCAGGGTCAGCGTGGTGCTGACGATGCGGTCGCGCCCTTCCTGCCTGGCGCGGTACATGCGCCCATCGGCGGTGTCGACCAGCGCCTTCCTCACGGCGCGTCCTTCGGATTGACGATGGTCAGCATCTGGTAGGCGCCGCCGAAAAAACGGCGCCGTTCGCGCACCCGCGCGCCGGCCGGCAGCCAGGCGGCGACGTCTTCGCGCCACAGGGCCGGGGCGAACGGCTCGAGCAGCGCCAGCAGCGGCAGCCACAGCAAGCGCTGCGGATGGAAGCGGTGCGGGCGGCCGAAATCGACGATGGTCAGCGTGCCGCCCGGACGCAGCACGCGCAGCGCCTCGGCCAGCGTCTCGAGGCGCACCGCGTGCGGCTGTTCATGCAGCAGGAAGAACATCAGCACATGGTCGTAGCTGGCGTCGGCGAAGCCCAGGTCGGCCGAATTCATCTGGTGCAGCCGCACCGGGGTGCCGGCCGGCAGCTTGGCCGCCAGGTTGTCGAGCTGGATCGGCAGGATGTCGATCACGTCCAGCGTCGCATGCGGCCCGAGCCGGCCGGCCAGCCTGGGCGTGATGTCGCCGTAGGCACAGGCGACCTGCAGCACGCGCCCGCCCGCCCCGCCCAGCGCGTCGAGCACCGCCTCGCGCAGGCGGTTGTAGTTGCCCCACAAGATCAGGTTGACGATCCACTGGCGCTCGAACAGGCGCACCGCGCGCGGATGCACATAGGCCCACCAGTAGTGGGTCGTCAGGTAGGGCGGCACGCCCAGCGCGCGCTCGGTGTTCATGCCGCACCCCGCAGCGGGACCGCGCGCGAAACCAGCGGCGCGCCCACTGCCGCATAGCTGATGTGCGGCGCGTCCGCGCCGGCACAGGTCGCCAGCGTGTGCTGGGCATAGCGCGGATCGGTATAGCCGGCCAGCACGCCGCTGCGCTGATGAGCGCCGCGCGACTCGGCCCGGCTGGCGGCCGAACAGGCCATCGCCTCGGCCACGTCGAGCTGGTAGCCCAGTTCGAGCGCCGCCAGCCAGGCCCCGCTGGCGCGCGCCGCGCCGGCGGAGCGCTCCAGGTTCTGGAAGCGCGCGCGCAGCTCGCCCAGCTTGCCGATGGTGGCCGCCATCGCCTCGTTGCTGCGGTAGATGCCGCAGCCGGACTCCATCGCCTGCGCCATCGCGCGCCGCAGCAGCGGCACCCGTTCGCGCCCGCCGTCGCGTCCCAGCTGCGCCTGCGCGCGCCGCTCGATTTGCAGGCCCAGCAACTCCAGCGACGCGCCGGCGGCAAAGTTGCCCAAGCGCGCGCGCCGCACTGCCTGTTCGCCCGCCACCTTGCCGAACACCAGCGACTCGGACAGCGCGTTGGCGCCGAGCCGGTTGGCGCCGTGCAGGCCGACGCTGGCGCATTCGCCGGCCGCGTACAGGCCGGGCAACGTGGTCGCGCACTGCAGGTCGACCGCGATGCCGCCCATGCTGTACTGGACCGCGGGGCAGACCGGCACCAGCTGTTCGGACGCGTCGATGCCGCTGCAGCGCTGCACCAGGTCGAGCAGTCCGGGCAGGCGCGCTTCGATGGCCGGGCGGCCCAGCGCGCGCAGGTCGAGCAGCACCGCCGGACCGTCGGGGGTCTCGAGCGTGCGCCCGGCCTGCTGTTCGAGCCAGAACGCGTGCACCAGCGCCGCGTCGGAGCCGAGCTCCAGGCTGCCCTCCTGCGGCGCGGCGCCGGGCGTGCGCGGATCGGCCAGGTAGCGTTGCCCGAGGCGGTTCAGCAGCAGCGCGCCTTCGACCCGGCACGCGCGCGCCAGCGCCACCCCGCTGCCAGGCAGGCAGGTCGGATGGCGCTGGACGAATTCGAGGTCGCGCAGCGCCACGCCCTGGCGGTAGGCCAGCGCCATGCCGTCGGCGGTGAAGGTGCCGCCGCCGGTGCCGTGGCGGAACACGCGCCCGGCCCCGCCGGTGGCCAGGATCACCGCGCGCGCCTGCAGCAGCACGAAGGTGCCGGTCCGCACGCGCAGCGCCAGCACGCCCTGGCAGACGCCATCCTCGACCAGCAGGTCGAGGCAGAAATAGTCGTCGAAGCGCAGGATGCCGCGCAGCGCCAGCGAGGCGTGGAACAGGGTGTCGAGCACATCGTAGCCGGTGCCGTTGACGCTGGTCCAGCTGCGCGCGGCCGCCATGCCCGGTTCGCGCCGCGGCGCCGGCGCGCCGTTCGGCTGGCGCAGCCACGGGCAGCCCCAGCGTCCCAGCTGCACCAGCTCGCGCGTGCAGTTGGCCACGAAATAGTCGACCGCGGCGCGGTCGGACAGGCCGGCGCCGGCGGCCAGCGTGTCGGCCGCGTGCTGCTCCAGGCTGTCCTCGCTGAGCACCACGCCGGCCGCGCCGGCTTCGGAAGCGCCCTTGTAACCGCCCATCGGGTAAGACTTCGACAGCAGCGCCACCCGCAGCGAAGGATCCGATTCGGCTGCCGCAATGGCGGCCCGCAGTCCCGCCACACCGGCTCCGATTGCCACGACATCGACTTTGACTATTTCCACGCCAGGCTCCTCAAGGTGCTTCGAATTGCGCGTGCGCGGCGCCGACGATCAGGGGCTCGGGGCGGCCGACGACGGCGCGCCGGCTTCGGCGCCGGGGGGATGGTTGGGGTCATGCCGCTCTCCTGATTAGTCTTGTTGTCGTACCTGACAGCAAGTCGTATGCCATGTGGTGCGCACGGGGACGGCCCGGTCCGCCATTCCTGCATCCGGGAGTGGCGCCGCCCCGATTCCCAGAATCGGGAAATTGACGGCGCGGCGCCCTCGCCATGCCCGTGGCGGCTGCAGGCACGGCGATTGCTTCAGTACCCGGTAACAGCGCCATGCGCCCCCCTGCCGTCCTGTCCAGCGAGCCAAAAAAAATGATGACCATGCCACTCCAGCGCTACGACCGACCTGCCAGCCCGCCGCCCGCTGCGGCCCTTGGCGCCGCCCCTGCCGGCGCCGTCATTGCGGCCGGCTGCCAGGGCTGCAGCATGCACAAGCTGTGCCTGCCGATGGGCCTCGACGCCGGCGCCATGGGCCAGCTCGACCAGATCATCGGCCGGCGCCGCCGGCTGGCGCGCGACGAACGCCTGTACAAGCGCGACGAGCGTTTCACCAACCTGTACGCGATCCGCTTCGGCCACTTCAAGACGTTCCAGCTGCAGCCGGGCGGCGAGCAGCAGATCACCGGCTTTCAGATGGCCGGCGAGCTGCTCGGCATGGATGCGATCAGCACCGACCGCCACGCCTGCGACGCGGTGGCGCTCGAAGACAGCGAAGTGTGCGAGATTCCGTTCACGCTGCTCGAAAGCCTGTTCGGCGAAATGCCGACGCTGTTGCGCCACTTCCACCGTCTGATGAGCGGCGAAATCATGCGCGAGCAAAACGTCATGCTCTTGCTGGGCAATATGCGCGCCGAACAGCGCTTCGCCGTGTTCCTGGCCAACCTGTCGTCGCGCTACACGGCGCGCGGTTATTCGGCCACCAGTTTCCAGCTGCGCATGTCGCGCGAAGAGATCGGCAATTACCTGGGCCTGACGATCGAGAGCATCAGCCGTTTGCTGTCGCGCTTTCGCAAGCAGGGCTGGGTCGCGGTCGACAAGCGCGAAGTGACGCTGCTCGACCTGCCGATGATCCGCGCGCTCGCTGCCGGCACCGCCGCCAGCCGCCCGATGTAGGAGCACGCGCGATGAACCTGCTCGCTGTCGGCCTGAACCACACCACCGCCCCGATCGCGCTGCGCGAACGACTGGCCTTCCCGCCCGAACAGATCAGCGCAGCGGTGGGCGCCGCGTGCAACTGGTTCGCGCGCCGCGCCGCGCCGGACGCGCGTATCGAGACGGCCATCCTGTCGACCTGCAACCGCACCGAGTTGTACGCGGCCAGCCCGGCCAGCGGCGACATCGACGGCAACGTCGACGCCACCACCCACTTCCTGGCCGATTACCACGGCCTGCCCTACGCCGAGCTGCGCCCGCACCTGTACGCGCTGCCGCGCGACGGCGCCGTGCGGCATGCGTTCCGGGTCGCCTCCGGGCTCGACTCGATGGTGCTGGGCGAGGCCCAGATCCTGGGCCAGATGAAGGAGGCCGTGCGCCGCGCCGATGCCGGCGGCGGCCTGGGCACCTATCTGCACCAGATGTTCCAGCGCACCTTTTCGGTGGCCAAGGAAGTGCGCAGCGCGACCGCGATCGGCGCCCACAGCGTCTCGATGGCGGCTGCCGCGGTGCGCCTGGCCGAACGCATCTTCCCCTCGATCGCCGAGCAGAACGTGCTGTTCATCGGCGCCGGCGAAATGATCGAATTGTGCGCCGCCCATTTCGCCGCGCGCCAGCCCAAATCGATCATCGTGGCCAACCGCACGGTGGCGCGCGGGACCGAACTGGCGCTGCGCTACAAGGGCGCCGCGATCGCGCTCGAACAGCTGCCCGACGTGCTGGCCGGATGCGACATCATCGTTTCGTGCACCGCCTCGCCGCTGCCGATCATCGGCCTGGGCATGGTCGAACGCGCGATCCGCGCACGCCGCCGCCGGCCCATGTTCATCGTCGACCTGGCTGTGCCGCGCGACGTCGAAAGCGAAGTGGCGCGCCTGCCCGACGTCTACCTGTACACGGTCGACGACCTGGCCGAGGTGGTCCAGAGCGGGCGCGAACTGCGCCAGGCCGCGGTCGAACAGGCCGAATCGATCATCGAGACGCGCGTCCAGTCGTACATGGAATGGGCCGACCGGCGTGCGCTGGTGCCGATCATCCAGGACCTGAACCAGGCCAGCGAAACCATGCGCCTGGCCGAACTGGCGCGTGCGCGCAAGCTGCTGGCGCGCGGCGACGACATCGATGCGGTATTGGAGGCGCTCTCGCGCGGGATGACCGCCAAGTTCCTGCACGGACCGCAACTGGCGCTGCACAGCGCCGAGGGCGCCGAACGGGCGCACCTGGCGCGCCTGCTGCCCCAGCTGTTCCGCGCCTCCCACTGACTCGAATGCGGCTAAGTTAAACGCAAACCGGGCAGTCCTTCGGCAGGCCGGATTCGGCATTTTTTCAATAAATCTCTCTCACCGACGTCGTCCCCGCGTGCGACGCTGTTGCAAAACGCAAAATGATGTATGCGCCACGCGAAATAGACCCTCTGAAGAAATATCAAAGCCGTCGTTCCCGCGAAGGGGAAATGCATGCATTTCCCCCATACCATCTATGAGCAGAGGTGGTATGGATTCCCGCCGCCCCGGGAATGACGATGGTTGACGTTATAGGATATCGAGCGGCCGCCCCCTTTTGCAACGCCCTCGGCCGCGCGAGGACGACGTTGGTTTGGATTTTGGTTTAAGCCGACGGCGTGAATTCTGATGCGGTGCTCGTCACACCACGCCGCAGCTGCGTCATGCGGCAACCGCCCCCAGGCACGCCGCCAGGATCGCATGCGCATCCTGCGCGATCAGCATGTCGGCCACGCGCCGGCCCAGCGCCTCCGGCGCGTCCGGGCTGCCAAGCCCGGTCGCCACCGCCATCCGGTGCCCGTCGGGCGTGGCGATCACCGCCTCCAGTTCCATCGTCCTGCCATGCACGGTCGCATACGCGGCCAGCGGAATCTCGCAGCTGCCGCCGAAGATGCGCGACACCGTGCGCTCGGCGGCCACTGACTGCGCCGTCGGGCGGTGGTTCAGCGGCGCCAGCCAGCGCAGCAGCTCGGGGCGCCCGCCGGCGACTTCGATCGCCATCGCGCCCTGGCCGGGAGCCGGCACCGTGTCGAGCGTGCAGCGGATGCGCCCGGCCAGGCCAAGCCGCTTCAGGCCGGCCGCGGCCAGGATGATGGCGGCGTAGGCGCCGCTATCGAGCTTGGCCAGGCGCGTATCGAGGTTGCCGCGCAGCGGCTCGATCACCAGTTGCGGATGGCGCGCCGCGATCAGCGCCTGGCGCCGCAGGCTGGCGGTGCCGACGACGGCGCCGGCCGGCAGCGCGTACAGGCCGTCATACAGGTTCGACACAAAGGCGTCGCGCGGGTCTTCGCGTTCCAGCACGGCGGCCAGCTCGAAGCCTTCCGGCAGCGTCATCGGCACGTCCTTGAGCGAATGCACGGCCAGGTCGGCGCGCCATTCGGCCATCGCCACTTCAAGCTCCTTGACGAACAGGCCCTTGCCGCCCACCTTGGACAAGGTGCGGTCGAGGATCTGGTCGCCGCGCGTGCTCATGCCGAGGATCTCGATGCGGCAGTCCGGATAGAGCGCGGCCAGGCGCGCGCGGACATGTTCGGCCTGCCACATGGCGAGCCGGCTTTCGCGCGAGGCGATGGTCAGGGTGGTTGGGGTATTCAAGACAAAACTCTCCTTCAGTGCGCCGGCGGCGTATCCCCCTTGTAAAGCGATAACTGTGCCAGCGCAGATGCGCGCACTTAGCGGCCGCGCTTGTCGAGCACGACCATGGCAATGCCGCCGAGGATCGCGGGCGCGGCCAGCATCAGGCGCCAGCGCATGGCGCCGGAGCACAGCCGGAGCGCCGTGAAGCTGGCTGGATCGATCGCAGTAGCGCGCAAGGCGAGCCGGCATAACAAGGAATTGCCGGCGAATGACAGCAGCGAGACAGGGTGAGCAAGATCAGGCGCAAGCTGGCGTACATGACGAACCTGGCAAGTGACACCGCATCTTGCCACGCCTGCCACAGGCCAGCTTGATGCCGTATGATGTCGCTACATCCTGTCACCACAAGCTAGCCGCCTTCGCCCCCATGTCTCGCCTACAGACCGCCAAAAGCCGCGCCAGCGGCAAAGTCACCCTTGCCGCCGTGGCCGAACGGGCCGGCGTGGCGACCATGACGGCGTCGCGCGCGATCACCCAGCCCGACATGGTGTCGCCGGCGCTGCGCAGCCGGGTCGAACAGGCCGTGGCCGAGCTGGGCTACGTGCCCAACCGCGCCGCGCGCGCGCTGGCGTCGGCCCGCAGCAAGGTCATTGCGGTGCTGGTGCCGTCGCTGTCGAACGCGGTCTTTACGGCGCTGCTGGCAGGGGTCCAGGATGCGCTGGAAGCGGACGATTACCAGATCCTGATCGGCAATACCCGCTACTCCGATGCCGAGGAAGAAAAGCTGCTTGGCATTTACATGCAGTCGAATCCGGACGGCATCCTGCTGTCCGGCCTGACCCACAGCGCGCGCGTGCAGCAAATGCTCGCGTCGTCGCGCGTGCCCACGGTGTCGATGATGGACATGCCGACCAACCCGGAGCAGCTGTCGGTCGGCTTTTCGCAATTCCAGGCCGGCAGAGCGATGACGCGCTACCTGATCGGCAAGGGCCATCGCCGCATCGGCTTCATCGGCGCGCAGCTGGACGAGCGTACCCTCAAGCGTGCCGACGGCTACCGTGCGGCGATGCGCGAGGCGGGACTGGCCGATGCGGCGCTGGAATTGATGGTCGCCGAGCCGTCGACCATTGCGCTGGGGGCCGAACTGCTGGGCCGCATGCTGGCCCAGGCCCCCGATTGCCAGGCTATTTTCTGCTGCAACGACGACCTGGCGCACGGCGCCATTTTCCAGTGCCAGCGCAGCGGCATCGCCGTGCCCGGCCAGCTGGCCATCTGCGGCTTCAACGACCTGCCGGCGTCGGCGTGGATGAATCCGTCCGTGACCACCATCGGCACACCGCGCTATCAGATCGGTTTTGAAGCGGCCATGCTGCTGCGCGCGCTGATCAAGGGCGAACAGCCGGCGGCGACCCAGATCGACCTCGGGTTCACGCTGATGGAACGCGAAAGCGCCTGAACCGCCGCTGCCTGACGGCGCCTGGCGCGCCGCCGGCTGGCGCGGCCGGCGTGTCGCTTTTTTGCGCCACCGCTTAAATTTCGCTTTACAAACTCGGCCAAGGGGCTAAAATCAGCACAAATGTTAGCGCTATCATTTCCATGAACATCAGAGAACATTGCCATGAATAACTCCAGCAGCAAACAAAGTCCGGCCGTGCGCTGGGTCGTGATGGGCGTCAGCGGATGCGGCAAGAGCGCGATCGGGCGCGGCCTGGCCGACGCCCTCGGCTGCCGCTACCTGGAGGGCGACAGTTTTCATCCGGCAGCGAACGTGGCCAAGATGTCGGCCGGCATCGCCCTGACCGACGCCGACCGCGCCCACTGGCTGGCCCTGCTGCAGGCCGAGATCGGCGCCGCCAGCGCGGCCGGCCAGTCGCTCGTGCTGTCCTGCTCGGCGCTCAAGCGGCGCTACCGCGACCTGCTGCGCAGCGCCGACCCGGCGCTGCGCTTTGCCCACCTGGCCGGCCCGCGCGCGCTCATCGCCGCGCGCATGGCCGCCCGGGTCGACCATTACATGCCCCCGTCCCTGCTCGACAGCCAGCTGCGCGACCTCGAAGCGCTGCAGGACGACGAAGCCGGCCTGCGCCTGAACCTGGCCGACACGCCCGCACGGCTGGTCGCCGACATTCTTCATCACCCGGCTTGAGCGCCAAGCGCCCTGCCCCATTCCACATCAGGAGACACCATGCATACCACCACCCTCACCAACATTCCCAGGCGCCGCTGGGGCATCGGCGCGCTGCTCGGCGCCGGAGTGCTGATCAACTATATCGACCGGATCGGCCTGTCCGTGGCCGCGCCGCAGATCCAGGACATGTTCGCGCTCAGCCCGGTGCAGATGGGCCTGCTGTTCAGCGCGTTCGCCTGGTCCTACTCGCTGCTGCAGATCCCGGTCGGCATGGTGATGGATCGATTCGGGCCGACCCGCGTCGGCCGCTGGGGCGCTTTCCTGTGGGGACTGGCTGCCGTCATCACCGCCTTGTCGAGCGGTTTCGCCGGCATCTTCGCGGCCCGCATCCTGCTCGGCATTGCCGAAGCGCCCGCCTTCCCGGTCAGCTCGAAGGCCACCGGCTACTGGTTCCCGCGCCATGAGCGCGGCATGGCCACCGCCATCTTCGACGCGGCCGCCAAGTTTTCGAACGTGATCGGCGTGCCGCTGGTGGCCGTCACCGTGGTCGCCTTCGGCTGGCGCTGGGGCTTCGGCCTGACCGCCGTGCTCAGCTTCAGCTACTTTGTGGCCTTCTATTGCTTCTACCGCGATCCCAGCGCCGACACCAGGTTGTCCAGCGAGGAGCTGCACTACATCCAGAGCGGCGGCGCGGCGCCGGAAGGACCGTCCGAGGCGGGCGCGATGAACATGCTGGGCTACCTGCTGAGCAAGTCCAAAGTCTGGGGCCTGACCATCGGCTTCGCCGCCTATGGTTACACCTTCTACCTGTTCCTGACCTGGCTGCCAGGCTATCTGGTGCAAACCATGCACATGAGCATTTTGAAATCGGCCGGCTTTGCCGCCATTCCGTGGGCGTTCGCCACCTTGACCGACTTGTTCGTGGGCGGCTGGCTGATCGATCACCTGATTTCGCGCGGCAAGGACGAATCGCTGGTGCGCAAGACCGTGCTGGTGTGCGGCATGCTGATGGGCCTGGCCGTGTTCGGCGCCACCCAGACCACCGATCCGGCCTGGGCCATCTTCTGGATCTCGATCGCGCTGGGCGGCCTGGCGTCGGCGGCGCCAGTAGGCTGGTCGCTGCCGTCGCTGATCGCGCCCAAGGGCGGCGCCGGCACCATCGGCGGCATCATGAACTTCGCCAATAACCTGATGGGCGCGGCCGCGCCTATCGTGACGGGCATGATCGTCGGCGCCACCAATTCGTTTTCCAATGCGTTTGCGGTCGCTGGCGTGATCCTGGTGATCGGCATCATTGCCTTCGTCTTCGTGCTGGGCAAGATCGAACCGATACCCGATCCGCAGCCGCATGCGCCGGCCCCGCTGCCTGCGCACTGACTAACGCCGTCCCGCACGCCCCGCGTCGGCGTGCCCCTTCGATTTACCCAGGAGTCCCGCATGAAAAAAACTACCCCGGCGCTGATCGCGCTCGCCCTCGGCATGTCCGGCCACGCCATGGCCCAAAGCAATGTCACCCTGTACGGCGTGGTGGACATGGGCCTATCCCAGGACCGTGGCGGCGTGACCGGCACTGCGACCCGCGTCACCAGCGGCATGGCCACCCAGAGCCGCTGGGGCTTGCGCGGCAGCGAAGAACTCGGTGGCGGCCTGGCCGCTTTCTTCACCGTCGAAGGCGGCATCCATGTCGATACCGGCGGCTCGACCCAGAACAACACCCTGTTCGGCCGCACCAGCATCGTCGGCCTGCGCGGCAAGTTCGGCGCCGTCTCGGCCGGTTTGCAGGACACACCGCTGTTTACCACGCTCAATACCATCGTCGACCCGCTGCGCAATGGCGTGGCGCGCTCGAATAACCTGATGGCGGCGACCGGCTTCCGCGCTGCCAACTCGGTGCTGTACCGCAGTGCCGAGATGAACGGCTTCAGCGCCGACGCCATGTGGGCCGCGGGCGAACAGCTGGCCGGGCGCGCGCTGGGCGGCTCGGTCGGCTACAGCAAAGGGCGCTTGAACGTGCGGCTGGCATATCACAACCGGGACAACGCTACGGCGCTGGTCCAGCACGCGGGCTCGGCCCGCAATACCCTGCTGGGCGCCAACTACGATGTCGGCGTGGTCAAGCTGTACGCTGGCCTGGGCGTGGACAAAGGTCCCAACAGCGCCAGCCTGAACAACACCAACGCCGCGTTCGGCGGCGCTGCGCCGCTCGCCTCGACTGACAGCAACAGCGTGCTGCTGGGCGCGTCCCTGCCGCGCGGCGCCAGCACCTGGGTCGCGACAGTCATCAGCAAGAACGACAAGACCGCGCGCAATCAGGATGCGCGCCAATACGCGCTTGCCTACATGTACGCGCTGTCGAAGCGCACCGATGTCTACACGTCCTATGCGCGCATCAGCAACAAGAACGGCGCGCCTTACACCGAAGGCAATAGCGAGGAACCGGGGACCGGCAACCGGCAGTGGACGGCGGGCTTGCGCCATCGCTTCTGAGGCAGCTTGTGACCCTCATTTGACCGGCGCTTTGGCGCTCGCGGCATCGGCCGTGTCCGTCGCTTGCCTGGGTGGCACCGCCAGCGGGGTCACGACGACCGGCGCCACGCCATCTTTCTTCAGTTCGATCTTGGCGGCGGTGCCGGGCGTGACGTCGACAATGCGGCCCTTGATGTAGGGCCCGCGATCCTCGATGGTGACGACCGCGCTCTTCCCTGATTCGAGGTTGGTGACCTTGGCCACCGTGCCGAGCGGCAGCGTCTTGCTGGCCGCGACATTCTGTTTCGGATTCATCGCTTTTCCGTTCGCCATTTTCTTCCCATAAAACTGGCGCGCATAGTACGAGGCCTTGCCCTTGCGCGGCTTGCCGGAACGATCGAGCTTGGGCTTGGCAACGACGGCCTCATGTTGCGGGGCGTCCGCAACGGCGCTGGCTGGCGCGTGCGCCGGCTCCGTGCTGGGACTGAGCAGGACCGCCACGCCCATTTGTGCGGCCAATAGCATGCTGTTGAATGCCATCATTTCCTCCGTGACGGTGATACCGGGGATTTGACAGCGGATGCGGGTGTTCGTTTCGGCCTAGGCCAGCTCGAAGCGGCAGCGGTCCGGCAGCAGCGTCGCCAACACGTCGGCAACGCCGCGCAAGGACGGCGTGTCGGCCTGCGCATCGTCGCTGGTGTCGTTGATGCAGAAAAAGGGAATGCGGCCGAACTCGCCGATCAGCGCATCGAACTGCTGGGCGGCATCGTGCGCGCCGGTGCTGACGTAGCGCGGCACGACATCGCGCAAGGTCGCGTGTCCGGTATGAATCAGCCAGCGCGGCAGCAAATCGGCCACGATCGATGGCGCAAGCCAGGAACGGAATATCGTCTGGCGCGCATGCGCGAACAATTCCGGCGCCACCCGTTCGAGTTCATGCATCCGGCTCTTGAGCAGCGGCCGCGGCGAATGGGCGAGCGCGCGCGCGTCGTGCCGGTAGTGCGGGTAGCGCTCCGACAGCCACTGGCGCGACAACACCGCCGCGTTCACCGGCGACGATTCGTGCGCCTGCACCGCGTCATACTCCGGCATCGCGTCGACGTCGGCAAACACGGCGACGCCATCGGCGCCGAACCATGCCTGCGGATCGACCTCGCAGCCGAAGAAGACATCGTCGTTCAGGTAGATGAAGCGTTCGGCCAGGCCGGGGATATGGTGCAGGTAGGATTCGATGTTGGCCGAATCGAACACCGGCAGCGCGGCCGACGGCATCAGCTCGCGATGGCTGACGACGGTCAGGTGCTCCTGCGTGGCCAGCCAATCCGGCACCTGGTCGTCGGTGACCAGGTAGATATGGCCGTGATCCGGATAAAAGCGCTGCAACGCGCGCAGGTTGAAGCGCAGCTCGCCGTTATCGCGATAGCGCCCTTCGACGTCGCCATGGCGCGCCAGGCGCTCGGGACCGGGCTGGGCGGCGCGCGCGACGCGCCGCTTCTCGCGCCACACCGGATCGGCGCCGTCGACCCACAGATACACGATATCGATGCGTTGTTCAATGTCCAGCAAAGGTGATTCTCCAGTGTTGCGTGGTGCATGGCCGCCGGCGTCGCCTTGCGCGCCGGTCCTGCCCATTCGATGCCAGTCAGATACATCCCGTTCCCGTCCCACGGTTGATGCCGTGTACAATCAGGCAACTTTTCCCCATCCCCCAAAGGTACCATGAACCAAGCAGCCTATCTGTTGACGGGTATTTGCCTGAGCTTTTACGCCGGCCTTGCCTGCGCCGCCGATGCGCCGGCAGCGGTCGTCGCTGCCGACGTGGCGCGCGACTATCTGCAGGCCCGCCAGCGCATCGATGTCGGCCATGGCCGCAAGATGAACCTGGATTGCCGCGGCAAGGGCCCCGTGACCGTGGTGTTCGATGCAGGATTGTCGGATTGGTCGGATGCCTGGGTCCTGGTGCAGCCGCAGATTGCCCAGCGTACCCGCGCGTGCAGCTATGACCGGGCCGGCATGGGCTACAGCGATCCGGCCACCCGGCCGGCGACCACGGGCAACATTGTAGACGACCTGCACAAACTGCTCAAAACGGCAGGCATCCAGGGGCCGCTGGTGCTGGTCGGCCATTCGCTCGGCGGCGTGAACATGAAGCTGTATGCGGTGACGTATCCCAGGCAGGTGGCCGGCCTGGTACTGGTCGACCCGTCCAATGAACGCATGGAAGTGCGCATCCGCGACAAGTTCCGCGCCAAGTTCGGCGACGAGGCGGCCAGCAAGCTGCCCTATGACGAGTACAAGATCAAGGCCGTGCTGGCCAAATTCCAGCATTGCGCGGCCACGTCGCGCATCCACGACCTCGATCCGGACAGTGCGCTGTACAAGAGCTGCACCGATCCTGCTGTTGCGCGCATGGGTCCGGAGATCGCGGCCGCGCGCAAGGCCGTGCAGGTGACATACGCGTACCAGGGCGCGCAGCTGTCGGAAATATCCAACTTCATTTTCCATGTCGATGCCAGGCGCGATGCGGAGTTTGTCCGCGTCTTTCATCCGACGTCGCTGGGCGACATGCCGGTCGTCGTCCTCAGCGCGGGCTACCTGAATCCGGCGCATCCTGATTACGCAAAGGAACAATTCGTCCGGCTGTCATTGCATGAAGAGATGGCGGCCACGTCGACGCAAGGCGTCCATCGCGTGGTGCCGGATACGAAGCACAACATCCAGCAGGATCGCCCGGAAGCGATCATCGACGCGATCGGCGAGGTGCTCGACAAAATTGCGGGAAACAAGAAAAGCTGAGCGCCTGATTCCGCAAAAAACCGCCCGCGCATCGCTGGGCTTTTTCTATCCAGCTTCGCGACGCAATCAGGCTTAGTGGCTCGCTTTGGCCGCGCCTGGCGCCGGGTGCGATGGGGCAATGGCCGCCGGAAGGCCAATCTGCTTGCGGCATGTGTTGCGCATGGCAAGTTGCTCGGCTTGCGATTCTGCGAGGGCCTTGGGCGGCTGGCCGGGATGCTCCTGCCTATTTGCCATCGCGACCATGGCATGCTCCGCGAACAGCGGCGCGTAACAACCGCAGTAGCTCTCAAGCTTGGGATTGCCTTTCAAATCGCTCTCACCGTGTGGTTGCGGCATATCGGCCGCCCTCACGCACATGTCCTTGTAGAGACTGACGGCGGCGCCGGGCGCGGCAGCCATTGCTGCTGGCTGGATCGCCAGGCAGAGGGCGCCGACCAATGCTGCGCTCGCGTATGTTTTAACTGGGAACATGATTGCCTTTTCTGTTTATGCGTTGCGCAATATAACATGCAATATTATCAAAAATTATACGCGCGCCTCGAAACGTAGTCCGATGGCGTGAATCGACTCCATGCCCCCGCGCGACGATGCGCCCTGGCTGGCGGCCCGCAAGGCAGGGTGGCCGGCCCATCCGTACACTGCAGTACAATGCCGCAACAACACGCACGCAAGAACTCGCCGGCATGGACAACATCGAACTGGAAGCAACGCGCACTGTCTGGTGGGTCTATCTGCTCGAGTGCGCCGGTGGCAGCATTTACACGGGGATCGCCACCGACGTGGCGGCGCGCTACGCCAAGCACGCCAGCGGCAAAGGCGCGAAATATACGCGCGCCTATCCGCCGCTGCGCATCCTGAAGACGGTGCAATGCGCCGACCGCTCGGGCGCGCTGAAGACCGAGTACGCCATCAAGCGCATGTCGGCGGCGCAAAAACGCGCTTTCTGCGCGCTTGACCCGGGGCGGCCCAGCTTGCCTGTCAGTTCTGCACCTTGAAACCGTTTAAAATTTCTTGAAAATAGGGTTGCGTTTTCTCGTGCCCCATCAACGCTTTGAACTCAATCAGGTCGGCGCTGAGCGGCTTGTCGGAGGCGCTGATGATATACCATGAAATTTTTCCGACTTGAAAACGGTTGATGCGCGACTCGTCCAATTTCCCCAAGGCGACCAGGTTCGTCGTCCCGATCAAATTGGTCAGCAGCATGCCATCGACCCGTTTCATCGCCACCAGGCTGACGGCCTGATGCCAGTCGTTCGTTGCGAATGCCTTATCGAGCATGTCGCGCTTTTTCAAGTAGTCGAAGAACGGACTGCCGCGTCGGATCGCCACTTTTTCCAGCTTGGCCATATCCGCATCCGACTTGATGACTCTGTCGTCGAGCGTGAAGAGATTGACCTTGTCGGAATAAACCTGGAAAAACCAATTGAAGTCTTTCTCGGTAAATTCATTTCTACCGGTCGCGGCGAAAATCGCATTCGGCGATTTGTCGAGCGAACCGAGTGCCCGTGCCCAGGGGATTTCGATGCTCTTGATGGTATAGCCGCCGGCCTTGGCGGCATTCTTGATCAACAAGCCCGCGACACAATCGAGCTCGCCATTTTTTTGGCAGATCAGCGGTGGATTATCGGTCCAGTAGACCTGGATTTCCCTGGCGCTTGCGGTGCCCGGCATCACGGCCATCAGCATCCATAGAAGCGCTGTCGCAGGGAACTTTTTCATGCAGCGTCATCCTTTTTCGCGCCGTAGTGCGGCAAATAACTGAGGATGCTTTTTACCACGACATGCACACTGCGTAAAGCAAGTTGTGGCCGCAGAGCGCTGCGCCGCGCATGCCTTCATGCAGATCGGGTAACCCTGCGACGCAGCAGCAGGAATGCTGCCGGAACCACAAACATCGATAGCAGCGGCGCCGTGATCATGCCGCCGACCATGGGCGCGGCGATCCGCTGCATCACTTCCGACCCGGTGCCGGAGCCGACCATGATCGGCACCAGTCCCGCGATGATCACAGCGACGGTCATCGCTTTGGGGCGCACGCGCAGCACGGCGCCTTCGCGGATCGCGTCGAGCAGGTCGGCTTCGCTGGCGCGCCCTGCCGCCAGCTGCGCCAGCCACGCGTTCTTCAGGTACAGCAGCATGATCACGCCGAACTCGGCCGACACGCCGGCCAGCGCAATGAAGCCGACCGCGCTCGCCACCGACATATTATGTCCAAGGATCCACAACAGCCACACCCCGCCCGCCAGCGCGAACGGCAAGGTGGCCATGATCAGCGCGGCCTCGTCGGCGCGCTTGAAGATCAGGTACAACAGCACGAAGATGATCATCAAGGTGGCCGGCACGACGATCTTGAGCTTCGCGCTGGCCCGCTCCAGGTATTCGAACTGCCCGGACCAGGAGACCGCATAGCCGGCCGGCAGCGTGACTTGTTGCGCCACCTTCGCTTGCATCTCGCGCACGGCCGAACTGAGGTCGCGCCCGTGGATATCGACATAGACCCAGCCTGACAGGCGCGCGTTTTCGCTCTTCAGCATCGGCGGCCCGTCGCTGATGCCGATCGTGGCCACGTCCCCCAGCCGAATCTGCGCGCCGCGCTCCGTCAGCACCGGCAGCGCGCGCAGCTTTTCCACCGAGTCGCGCACCTCGCGCGGATAGCGCACATTGATCGGAAAGCGCTGCAAGCCTTCGACGGTCTCGCCCACATTGTCGCCGCCGATCGCGCTGGCGATGATGCTTTGCACGTCGGCGATGTTCATGCCGTAGCGCGCAGCGGCGTCGCGGTCGATCCTGATATCGACGTAGCGCCCGCCGTTGAGACGTTCGGCCAGCGCCGACGACACCCCCGGCACTGTCTTGACGACCCGTTCAATGGCGGCGGCGATGCGGTCGATCTCCTTCAGGTCGGTGCCGGCGACCTTGACCCCGACCGGACTCTTGATGCCGGTGGCCAGCATGTCGATGCGGTTGCGGATCGGCGGCACCCAGATATTCGACAGCCCTGGCACCTTGACGATGCGATCGAGTTCGGCCACCAGTTTGTCGCTCGTCATGCCGGCGCGCCACTGGTCGCGCGGCTTGAGCTGGATCGTCGTCTCGAACATCTCCAGCGGCGCCGGATCGGTCGCCGACTCCGCCCTGCCCGCCTTGCCGAAGACACTCTGCACTTCCGGCACGGTTCTGATCAGGCGGTCCGTTTGCTGCAGCAGTTCGGCGACCTTGCCGGCGCCGATGCCAGGCAAGGCGGACGGCATGTACAGGATGTCGCCCTCGTCCAGCGGCGGCATGAATTCGCCACCCAGCTGCGCCATCGGCCAGATCGTCACGAGCGCGAACAGCGCGGCGCCCGCCAGCGTCGCCTTCGGATGGCGCAGCACGACTTCCAGCAAGGGCCGGTACAGCGCCATCAGGCCGCGGTTGAGCGGATTCCTGCGCTCGTCGGGGATGCGGCCCCGGATCAAGTAACCCATCAAGACCGGGATCAGCGTCACCGCCAGGCCGGCCGCAGCCGCCATCGCATAGGTCTTGGTGAACGCCAGCGGCGCGAACAAGCGCCCTTCCTGGGCCTCCAGCGTGAACACGGGGATGAACGACAGGACGATGATCAGCAGCGAAAAGAACAGGGCCGGCCCGACTTCCGCGGCGGCGCCGCCAATGACACCCCAATGCGCCTCGCCAGTCAGTGCCTGGCCCGGATTGGCGTGGTTCCACGCTTCGATATGCTTGTGCGCGTTCTCGATCATCACGACCGCCGCATCGACCATCGCCCCGACGGCGATCGCGATCCCGCCGAGCGACATGATGTTGGCGTTCACGCCCTGGTAATGCATGACGATGAACGCGGCCAGTATGCCGAGCGGCAGCGAGACGATCGCCACCAGCGCCGAGCGGATGTGAAACAGGAAGATCGCGCAAATGAGCGCGACCACGATGAACTCCTCGATCAGCTTGTGTTCGAGGTTGGTGACCGCGCGCTTGATCAGGTTCGAACGGTCGTACACGGGAACGATCTCGACGCCGGCCGGCAGTCCGGGTTTCAGCTTGTCGAGCTTCGCCTTGACCGCGGCGATGGTCTCAAGCGCGTTCTTCCCCGAGCGCATGATGATGACGCCGCCGGCGACTTCGCCTTCGCCATTCAGGTCCGCGATACCGCGCCGCATCTCCGGCCCCAGCTGGATGCGCGCCACGTCGCCCAGGCGCACCGCGACGCCGGCGTCGGTCGTACTCAGCGGGATCTTGCGGAAGTCCTCCAGCGACTGCAGGTAGCCCGACGCACGCACCATGTATTCGGCCTCGCCCAGCTCCAGCACCGAGCCGCCGGTCTCCTGGTTGGCGCGCTGAATCGCCGCGATGACTTTGCCGTGGGTGATGCCGAAGGCGCGCAGCTGGTCCGGGTCGAGCACGACCTGGTACTGGCGCACCATGCCGCCCACGCTGGCCACCTCCGCCACATTGGCCACCGCCTTCAGTTCGAACTTGAGGAACCAGTCCTGCAGCGCGCGCAGCTGCGACAGATCCATTTTTTCGCTGCGGTCGACCAGTGCATATTCGTAGATCCAGCCCACGCCGGTCGCATCCGGGCCGAGCGCAGGCTTGGCCTGGCTGGGAAGGCGCGACTGCACCTGGTTCAGGTATTCGAGCACGCGCGAACGCGCCCAGTACGGATCGGTGCCATCCTCGAACAGAATGTAGACGAAGGAGTCGCCGAAAAACGAGTAGCCGCGCACCGCTTTCGCGCCCGGCACCGACAGCATGGTGCTCGTGAGCGGGTACGTTACCTGGTTCTCGACGATCTGCGGCGCCTGGCCGGGATAGCTGGTGCGGATGATCACCTGCGTGTCCGACAAGTCCGGGATCGCGTCCAGCGGCGCCTTCGACAGCGCCCAGATGCCCCAGCCCGCCATCATCAAGGTCGCCAGCAGGACCAGGAAGCGGTTGGCGATCGACCAGCGGATCAGTTTTGCGATCATTTCGTCGCTCCGGTACCGGCTTTTACCGACGGGTCGTCCATGCGCGCAGTCGTGCCGCGCAGGCTCGCTTCCGAGTCGAGCAGGAACTGGCCCGACACGACCACCTTCTGGCCGGCCTCGAGTCCCTTGCGGATCTCGGTATGGCCGTTCGACTCCGCGCCCGCCTCGACCTCGACGGCGCTGAACTTGCCGTCCTCCAGCGCGAGCATGACCACGCTGCGCCGGCCAGTCTGGATCAGCGCTTCGGACGGCACCAGCAGCACGCTGCCGCCCGGCGCGCCTTCAAACACCAGGCTCGCGAACATGCCCGGCACCAGCAGCCCGTTCGGGTTCGCCAGCTCGACGCGGGCCTTGAGCGTGCGCGTGGCGGGATTGACTTCCGGGAGGATCGCGCTGACCTTGCCCTTGAAGACGATGCCCGGCAGCGCCGGCGTGCGCGCCTCCGCCAGCGCGCCGGGACGCACCGATGACGCGGCGCTTTCCGGCACGTCGGCATAGACCCAGACGCTCGCCAGGCCATTGATGCGAAACAGCGGCGTGCCGGCGGAGACCGTCATGCCCTGGCGCGCCGCCAGCTCCGCGATGACGCCGTCGATCGGTGCGACGATGGTGATCCGCGGGTGCACCTTGCCGGACGACTCGACCAGGCGCACCTGGCTTTCGTCCATCCCGGCCAACAGCATGCGCTGGCGCGCCGCGCTGGCCAGGCCTTCGATGCCGCCGCCTTGCATGCGCCTGGCCGCCAGGTATTCCTCCTGGGCGGCGATCAGTCGGGCACATACAGGTCGAGCAGTGGCTGGCCTTTCCGGACCGGGTCCAGCGCCGCGCGCACATGCAGCCGTTCGACGAAACCGCCGCTGCGCGCCTGGACCAGCGCGACGTCACGCTCGTTGTAGGCCACGCTGCCGACTGCGGAAATGCTCGGCCGCACGCTGGCCTGGGTCACGACAGCGGTGCGCATGCCGAGGTTCTGTTGCATGCGCGGGCTGACCGCGACATTGGCCGCGTCTTGCGGATCGCTTGCGTACACGGGGACCAGCTGCATGTCCATGAAGGGCGACTTGCCGGGCTTGTCGAAGCGGGTTCCGGGCGCCATCGGGTCTTGCCAGTAGAGCGGCTGTGCAGAGGCGGCGGCGGCGGGCGGCGCCATTTTCATTCCTTCGCTCTTGCCGGCACGGTACAGTCCTGCTCCGCCGGCGGCGGCGAGCAACAGCGCCGCGGAGACGATCAATGCGGTCGGTATTTTCATTGGGCTTTTCCGTTCGTGTTGTCGTGGTGCTGGTTGGGCGCCATGAAGCTGAGCTGCGCCCATGTGCGCGCGGTCTCCATTTGCAGCTGGAGCGCTTGCTGGCGCACCTCGGTCTCGTTGCGGCGCGCCGCCAGCACGTCGGCCAGCGTCGCCTTGCCGCCGCGGTAGGCCGCGAGGACGGCGGCGCTGCGCTCGCTGGCCAGCGGCAGCAAGTCGCGCTCGTAGCGGGCGATGCGTTCACGGCCACTCGCCCATTCGGCAACCAGCACGCGCGTTTCGGCCAGGTGTGCGCGCAAGCCCTCTTCCCGCTCGGCGCTGGCTTGTTCGGCCAGGGCCAGCCGGGCGCCCACTTCACGATCCTGGCGGTTCTTGCGGTCCCACTGCAGCGGCACTGAAAGACCGACCGACACCATGTTGGAAAACGCGGGGCCGCGCTGCTGGAAGGCCAGTTCCACGCTCCAGTCGGGGCGCCGGCCGGCTTCGGCCAGCCGGACCTCGGCCAGGGCGATGTCTTCCTGGCGCGCCAGCACAGCGATCTGCGGGTGATGCGCCACGTGGTTCTCCAGCTGCGCCAGGTCGAGCGGAATCGCGTTGATGTTCGGCGGGCCCGCTAGCGCAAGGCTGGCGCTGTCGCCGATCCAGCGCGCCAGCATGATGGTGGCCGCGCGCAGGCGGCGCTCGGCATCGCTGGCGCGGTCCTCGATCATCCCAAGCGCGCCGCGCGCGGCCAGGATCTCGGCCTGGCTGCCTTTGCCGCCCCGGTATGCCGCGGCGGCGGCATCGATCTCCTGCCGTGCCTGGGTCGCCTGCGCGCCGACCAGCGCGGCGTTTTCCTGCGCGTAGTAGCGCTCCAGCCAGGCGATGGCGGTATCGCGTTCGATCGCGGCGCCAGCGAGCGCTTTTTCGGCGGACGCCTTGTCGGCGGCCCGGCCATAGCTTTCGGCGCGCCAGCGGCGCTTGTCCGCGCGCGTCAGTTCGAGCATCACGCCGACCCGGCGCATCGTCATGAATTCGTTCGACAGCGAAAACCTGTCTGCGCCGGAAACGGCAAGGTTGTCGATGCCCAGCTTGAGGATAGGGTCAGGCCGCTGGGCGGCGGCGACGGCCATCTCGCGTGACGCCCTCACCGCCGCATCGAGGCCGGCGAGCTGGCGCGTATGCGCGATGGCAAGTCCTTGCGCCTGTTCGAGCGACAGCGTGGGCTCTGCAATAGCGGGGGCAACGACGATGGCAAGCAGCACGGCGCCAAGCGAACGGCGCCACGCATGCGGGCGACCGACAAGGTCCAACAATGGGGAAAGCATGGTATCTCCAGAAAGCAATGGCAAGCATCCGCGGTGCGTGCGCACGGCGATGGCAAACTAGGCGATCTGGAAAATTAAATGCGGAAGCAGCAGTTGCGAATGATGAGCGGCGGTGCGGTCGTGCGCGTCAGGCGCGACGCGGCGGGCATGCGCGCGATGGCATATTGTGCGGCGCCTTCGCGCAGCACCACCGTCAGTTCGGCGGCAATAAATGCCTGCAAGTGTGGCGCGCCCGGCGTGTCGAGCGTTTGATGCCCGGTATCGCAGTGCGCGGCGCACAGGCCCGACTGCTGCTGGTCCATGTCGCGGCAGCCTGGCATATCGGCATGCATGGCTGCCATCGCCATGATTGCCGCAGCGGCATCGGGCTCCGGACACGTATACGCCGCCACCGCGAGCTGGGTAAACAGCAGGCTGAGGAGAGTAATGAGCGCGGCAAGGAAGCGCGAAGGACGGGACAATTTCATGTTGGGAAGATGGTAGCACAAAGCGAGACGCTCAAAACTGGATCGCTGGCGTCATGGGAGCAACTGGTCGAATTCGAATCGAATGTCACCAGCCTTGATGCGCGTCATTGATTTTTTAACCAGCTTCAAGCCCCGCTGGCATAGCGCATCAGCTAACAGGCAACTCATGACTTGGGTGCCTATTTGTTATTGGCACGACGCCAGGTCGCGACGATAACGTCAGCCTGGACAGTCGCTGCGGCGATTTCCTCAGCGGACATGCCTTTCTGTACTTCCTGGACAAGCCAATTTTCAAAGCCGATGGTCGTGGGGTCTGTGAGCAGGGAAATTTGTCGATGCGCCAATGCGTAGCCAAGGCCCTGGATAGGATTCCTGTCGATCACTGGCTCCCGATCCGAACGAGACTTCAGCGAAACCAGTAGCAAGGTGCGCATGTGAGCGTTTGCTGCATGCTGCTGAAGCGTTTCGTTCAATTCCCTTTTCCATGCAAGGACGAGTGGATCGCTGGCCCGGGTCAACAGGGCGCTGCGATCGCCGAACGGGCCTGCAAACATCGAAGAAATGGCCGCCTCCGGGACCCCGGCTTTGACCGCAATTGCCAGGTGATCGAAACGCGACGTGCGCATACGCTCAGTAATCGTTGCACACCAGAGGCGCGCAGCCTCGTTTTCGGCAGCTGATACCTCGTTGCCATCTGCGTCAGTATCTTGCCATCCGCCGCGGCCATGTCGGACACACCGCTCTGCGAGCTGGAATGCCTTGAAGGTGTCTTCGGGCTTTTTTGATGCGAGCAGCGCATCGATGGTCTCGACGAGCGACTTCTGGCGAGGCGGCGGCGTTTTGGCCGTCGCTTGCAATGGATCGAACCAATGCGGGCTGTTCTTCGTATTCGATGGGGTGTCGGGAGCGGCGGAGGTGGTTGGCGAGCTCGATTCCATAGCGGGCCTGTTGAATCCAAATCCAAGGCAGGCCGCAATCACGGCACCTAACGCAAGCATAATCGCGGTGCCTTTTGCCATATTTGTGGAACGATTCAGGTTGAAAAAACTCGCGGCCCCAAGTCTACAAACTTACACGAACTGGGCAGTTAGGATACAACTACCACCCTGTCCGTGTCGTTTTGTAGACGCTAGTGTCTGTACACCACCGATTTACTGCGCGAGATACAAGGCAATCAAAGCCAGCGCCGCCGGCACAGTCTGGATGTAGAGGATACGCACCATCACCGTAAAGGAGCCAAACACGCCCGCCACCGCCACGCACGTCAGGCCAAACACCGTCAACGCCTGCGCCACGGCCGGGACCGGATACAGGAAACCCAATCCCAGCGCGGCCACCAGAAAGCCGTTGTAGCATCCCTGATTGGCCATCAAGGGTGCATACGCATCGATTTGGTCTGCCTTGATGCCGAATACTTTGCGGCCGCGCGTCTTGAACAACACGGTTTCCAGGACGACGATATAGACATGAATTAACAGCACCAGGGCTGTCAGAATTTTCGCGGCGAGCAGCATGTTGAGTTCCTGAAAGAGTAAGAAACGACAAACATAACATGATTATGTTATGCTTGTCTAACTAAATTCACGGAGAGTCCCTTGAACGACCAGGCCGCACGTCCCAGCAAACCCGATAAGCGCCTCGAAAACTCGACCGCGACACAGGCGGCCCTGCGCGCGGCCGGCCGCCGCCTGTTCGGCTTGCACGGCTATGACGGCAGCGCGATCAGCGCCATCACCAGCGAGGCGAACGTGACGGCCGGCGCGCTGTATCACCACTTCGGCGACAAGAAAGGCTTGTTTGCCGCGGTCGCCGAGGAACTCGACGCCGGCCTCGTCCGGCTTGCCGCCAGTGTCAGCGCCAAGGTGCTGGCCCGGGGCGGCAGCGCCTGGGATGCGTTCCTGGCCAGTATCGATGCGTTCCTGGCCGCCGGGGTCGATCCCGGCGCGCGCAGGATCGGGCTGACCGACGCGCCGGCCGTGCTGGGCGCCGATGGCTGGAATGCGATCCGCGACAAGCACGGGCTCGGCGCGATGACGCAGGCCGTACGCGGCCTGCAGGAACTGGGCATCCTGCGCGCCGGCGAACCGCGCCGCGTGGCGCGCATCATCCTGGGCTTGCTGTATGGCGCCATCGAGGCCCTGCCCGCCGATCCCGCCGCTGCCGAAAACGCGCTGGCCGATACGCGCCTGATGATTCATGCGATGCTCGCTTCGCTCACACATGGCGCGGCCACAAATCAGACCACTGGCTGATTCGAAGCTGCGTTTACCAGGTGCAATCCGGCAATCAATTTCCATCGGAAAACCAAGCTTTCCACAGCGCTGCATCCGTGCAGACATCCGTACAACAGATTGGCAAATTTTAAATATTTTCCCAGCAATTCAATTGAAAAACGAGCACTCGCTCTAAAAATTGAAATACATTGGGGAGGCAGTTCACATTGGAGAAAAAATTGTCCTGACAGATATAACCACAAAAAAGGAGACACTACATGAGCATTCGCTTTCGTAATTCCTTGCGCACCTTTCTACCCACCCTTGCCCTGCTCGCCCTCGGTTCCGAGGCAACGGCGAGCACCCTGAACCAAAACGTTTCGTGGACCATCGACCGGGCCGGCACCACCACCAAGTACCGCACCGTGGCCTACGGGGACTCCATCTTTGCCGGCTACAACGGCTCCGTCAGCAGCGCCGCCAAATACTCGGCACCGACCGTCAACGCGGAATATCTCTCGGCCCAGTGGGGCACCGACATCGAGAACGTGCGTCGCACCAAATCCGGTGCGGTCGCGTCGGACGTCTACAACAACAAGATCGTGGCAGAGCGCTCGTATATGCAGGCCAGTAACACCCGCGTCGTCAGCTTCGAAATGTGCGGCAACGATGGCCTGCAGGCACGCTCCGCCTTCAAGAGCCAGAGCGGCACCTGTGATTACAGCGGACTGACCGCGGCCGAGAACAGCTGCAAGACGTACGTGACGGCCGCGATGGACTACATCAACGCCAACGCGTATGCCGGCGTCAAGCTGAAGGTGGTCTCCAACCTGCACTATCCGGGCTATGCCGCCGATAACGTGCAGAGCTCCTGCAAGGACGCGAGCACAGGTGCGACCGTGAAAATGCAGGACAAGTTCTTGCCCGCCCTGGCCCGCATGAACTTCATGATGTGCGACATGGCGCGCCAAAAGGGCTTTACCTGCGCGGACAACTTCGCCCAGTACATGGGCGCCGACTACGATAGCAACGGCGACGCCCTGGTCGACTCGGACGCGCTGCGCTACGTCGCCGGCGAGACCCAGGCCAGCTATGTCACCCGGATCACGTCGACGCTGCGCTCGACGCTGCGCGACGCAAATACACACTTCGTGTCCGCGAGCAGCAGCTACGACTACATCCAGTCGGACGACACCCACCCGACCTACAACGGCAGCACCGTCAGCGCGGGCCTGTTCGGCGGCACCACCGGCAGCGGTGCGGCGCGCTACACCTCGTTTAGCGGCGGCAAGAGCCCGATCTGGAATCAGTACGGCCATGAGCGCATCGGCTGGGCGGTGTCGACCTACAACCCGGCCACGCCCTGACCGCCAGGCGTAGATCCTTGGATACGCCACCTCGTTCCAAACCCGGCCTCGGTTTATCCCGAGGCCGTCTCGTCGTCGCGCTGTTGCTCGCCGTAGCGGGCATCACCGCGCTGCTGGTCCTGTGGGCCCCATCCTGGTCCGGGCCTGACGTTGCCGATGCCAGCACCGCATCGGCGCCAACGCCAACGCCGGCGCCGGTGCCAGCGCCAGCGATGCCGCGCAGCGTGGCGCCACAGCCGCAGCTGCGCGCGCCCGAGGGGGACGCCGACCCGACGCCCGACCTCAAAAGTTACGTCGCGCGCGGCGAGAACCCCAGCATGGCCGAGGTCATCGACCGCCTGCACCAGCGCGGCATCCATACCGGCCTCGGCGCCTTCTCGCCACCGGGCACCAGCCCGCCATTGGTCGGGCTGGCGGTGCCCGAAGATTTTGTCCTGCCGAAAGGCTATGTCCGCCATCACCAGGCGACCGACGACGGCGAGCCCATCGAAGCCATCCTGATGTTTGCGCCGGACTTCCAGTTGTTCGACGCCGCCAGCAAGCCAATCGCCATGCCCAAGAACCGCGTCGTGCCACCGGAACTGGCGCCGCCCGGCTTGCCGATCCGGCGCATCGTCATTCCTCCTGGCCGCTGGTCACCATGACCTCAACTTTGCATCCGACAGTGCGTGTCGCGGCGGGCATCCTCGCCAGCGCGGCCATGGCGGCGCTGTATGTCCGCGGCGGCGCGGCCTGGCCGCTCGGCTTCGTGTTCCTGGTGCCGTGGTTGCGCACACTGGACGCCAGCCCGGCGCTGGCCGGGTCGCTGCTGCGCGCCTGGGCGATGTCGCTGGCCTTCACGGCGGCCGCCTTCGCCTGGTTCGGCGTCGCGATCGGATTGTATGCGCAGGTCGGCGCGGCCGGCGGCATGGCGCTGTTGCTGCTCGCCGCGCCGCTGTTCCAGCCACAATTTCTCGCCTTCGCGCTGGTGCGCCACATCACCGCGCGCCGCCACGGCACGGTGGCGGGCGCACTGGCAGGCGCTGCGGCATGGGTGGCGACGGAATGGCTGCTGCCCAAGCTCCTGGGCGACACGCTCGGCTACGGACTCTATCCATCGCCGCTGCTGCGCCAGGGGGCCGATGTCGGCGGCGCTGCGGGATTGACCGTGCTTCTGCTGCTGGCCAATGAAGGCGTCGCGGCGGCACTCGCGCGGCGCAGCGGCGGCGGCGTGCGCGCAATGGCCATGCCGCTGGCACTGGCTGCGCTGGTGCCGCTACTACTGGCCGGCTACGGCGCCGCCGTGCTGCCTGTCGACACCGGGCCCGCCGGCAAGCCCCTGCGCATGGGATTGATCCAATCAAATATCATCGCTTACGAACGCCAGCGCCAGGAAAAGGGCGCGCATGCGGTCGTGCGCGACGTGCTCGACACCCACTTCGCAATGAGCTACGACGCCGTCGTGCGACAGCACGCCGACGCGGTGCTGTGGTCCGAGACCGCCTACCCCACCACCTTCGGCCATCCCAAAAGCGAAGCCGGCGCTGCATTCGACCGCGAGATCCTCGGTATCGTCAATGCCGCCGGGGTGCCGTTCGTGTTCGGGACCTATGACCGCGACAGCGCTGGCGAATACAACGCGGCCGCGTTCGTGCTGCCCGATACTGGCCTGCTGGGCCTTTATCGCAAGACGCGCTTGTTTCCCCTCACCGAGTACGTGCCGGCCTGGCTCGATGGGCCGCTGCTGCGGCGCGCGCTGCCATGGGTGGGCGACTGGCGACCCGGGAACGGCGCGCGCGTGTATCCCTTGCGCCTGGCCGATGGCCGCGAGATCCCGGTGCTGCCCCTGATCTGTCTCGACGACGTCGACACCAGCCTGGCACTGAGCGGCGCGCGTCTCGGCGCACAGGCCATCCTGACCATGTCGAACGATTCCTGGTTCACTGCCGATCCGCTGGGCGCGCAGATGCACCAGGCGGTGGCGGCGTTTCGCAGCATCGAAACCCGGCTGCCGCAATTTCGCGTCACCACCAACGGCTTCAGCGCGGTGATCGACGCCAGCGGCAGCGTGCGCGCCGGCACGCGCATGGGCGAACGCACGCTGGTGATCGCCGACGTCCCTGTGCGCAGCCCGGCGCCCACATTGATGGTCAGATGGGGCGACTGGGTCGGCCGCGCGGCCAGCGCATTGCTCGCCATGCTGGCGGCATGCTCGGTCCTGCCGGCGTGGCGCCCTCACATTGGACACGACGCGGGCCTTGCCATGCAGGGGCCGGTCAACGTGGCTGTGCTGCCGCCGCCTGCCCGCCTCGCGGCAGGCTTGCTGCGTGCCTGCGCGCGCGCCGGCCTGCTCTGGATGTGCGTAGCGCTGCTGCTCGACGATGCGTTGCGGACCAACACGCTGGCACAAGTGCGCATGTTCGGCGCGCTGTTCCTTGCCCCCGAGGCTACTGCTTGGTGCGTGCTGTGGCTGTTTTCGGCGAAGGCATCGATCGCCGATGGACGCCTGGTGCTGACGCGCGGCGCACAGCGTGTCGCGCTCGCGCTGGGCGACATCGCCGCGGTCCGCTTATGGTGCCTGCCCCTGCCCTGCCCCGGCGTGTCATTGCAACTCGCTTCCGGCCAGCGCTACGGACTGGCGCTGGCCCGGCCGAACATCCTGGCAAGCGCACTGGCCGCCGCTGGTGGTCCGCCGGTGCAGGAGCGCACGCATTTGCGGGCGCTGATGCTCGCCTACGTGCAGGCCGGCCTGGCGATACGGCGCTCGAAGTTCGACCACCCGCTTGCCAAGTATGTGCTGCTCCCGCTGGCGCTGGCGATTCCGGCTTTCCACCTGCACCAGCACATTGCCTATGGCGGCGCGTTCGGCGAGTACTACAGTTTCGGCCTGAAGGCTTACCTCAGCGCCTTCGCGCTGTGGTGGGCCGCCTGGTCGATCGGCGTGGTCCTTTGCGAAGCGTTGCTGCGCGCCGCGATCGAGGCCGGCACGCTGCTGGCGGCGCTATTGCGCCCAAGGCAGGCGATCGATATCCGGCGAGCGCTGGAACGCGCTGGCCACGCGGTGCTGTTTCTCGGCCTGCCGGCATGGCTGCTGCTGACCGTCTACCAAGCTTGATCGAATGGTGAACGCGCTCGGAGCCGAGCCGGCGGCAATATGCATTTTTGTATTGCATACCACTGTGATCTACGAATATGCATAGACGGCGGCGAACGCAGCCGCTGCGTGCCGCAAGGGGTAGAATTGACATCGGGAAAGTTAGACCAGGTCAAGCTGCCATGAATGCTGTACACCGCGCCGTGCTGTCCGCGCTGGCCCTGCTGGTCGCTGGATCCGTGCACGCCGCCGGCGCGACCATAGTCTTCCTCGCCCCTACCAACACCGCCATGCCGATGGGCCGGTTCACCGATGGCCAGCTGAGCGGCGGCATCCTCAAGGACCTGGGCGTGGCGATTGCGCAGCAACTGGGCCGCGAGGCGCGCTTCGTCAGCATGCCGAGCAAGCGCGTCGGCATGGCCTTGCGCAGCAACGAGGCCGATGCCCTTTGCTACGTGCTGCCGCAATGGATCGACGGCCCGTTTCACTGGAGCCGTCCGCTGCTGCCGAACGCCGCCGTCATCGTGGCCCGCCCGGATGCGCCGTCCATCCATTCGCTGCAAGACCTGGCCGGCAAGAAGATCGGCACCGTCGTCGGCTATCGCTACCCTGAGCTCGAAGCCCTGCTGGGCAAAGACTTCCTGCGCGACAACGCGCCAAGCTCGGAACATGGTTTCAACAAGCTGGCGGCCCGCCGCACCCGCTATGCCATCGTCGGCCAGTCGATGCTCGCCTACCGCCAGCGCACCGACCAGAACTTCAAGGTCCGCATCGTCCATGTGTTCGCGGCCATCACGGCGCAATGCGCGCTGGCCTCCGGCAGCCAGGTGATGCCGGCCCAGTTCGACAGGGCGATCGACACGCTCATCGACTCGGGCGCGGTCGAACAGATTCTGTCGCGCTATCGCTAAGCAGCCAGCCAGCCGCCGTCGAAACCGGCCAGGCGCAGGCCTGCGACGAACGCCGGGCACTGGCGTGTCAAACGCCAGACCAGGTCGCTGCGGTAGTTCTCGATCATCATCACCATTGGTCCCACATTGATGCCGAAATGGTAGGGCGAGACCCAGCCGGCGCGCTTGCACACGCCGTCGTCGCCGCCGAAGGTCGGGCAGAAGGAAGCCTTGAAGCCATAGGGATTGGCCACGTGCAGCCGCCGTCCGCCATACGCATGCAGGGTCGGCATGACGATTTCGGGCGCGAACGGCAGGCTGGCCACTACCGCCCAGGGCGCCAGCGTGCCGTCGTCGGGCCCATACGGCGCGCCGCGCGCGATGTAGTCGTAAAAAGTGCGTTCGACGCCGTCGATCTTGCGGTGGATGAAGCCGGGACCGTCGCTGGCCGTGAAGCCCCAGCAGAATTCACCGTATTCGTCGAGATTGAGCGGATTGCGGATCGCGTACTGCTGCTGGACCAGCGTGGCGCGCCGGCTGTTCTCGAAGTAGTCGCTGTCGTGCGCGTGCATGAAGCTGTCGCGGATGCCGCGAAAGTCGATCCAGGCGTGCGACATCTGGTGGGTGAACAGCGAGCCGGCATACACCAGCTCGATGTCGTAGATGCTGCGCCACTCGTAGCTGCGCAGCCAGGCCGCGTAGCAGGCCGGCGGCACCGGGTGCGTGGGCGAGCCGAGCGCCAGCACGTACAGGATCAGCGCCTCGTCGTAGCCTTCCCAGTGCCACGGCAAGAAGCCGCCTTCGGGCTTCCAGCCGTGGCACAGCAGGTCGCCGCCGTTGCGCATCCAGTCCCAGTCCACGCGCCGGTACAGCTGGTCGGCTAGCGCGCGCACTTGCGCCTCGGCGTCGCCATCGTTCTGAAAATAGGCGGCCGCCGTCAGCACGCCGGCCATCAGCAGCGCCGTGTCGATGCTCGACAGCTCGCAATGCCAGGCGCGCTTGCCGCTGTCCATCTCCAGGAAGTGGTAATAGAAACCCCGGTTGCCGGTGGCGGCCTGTCCCGGTCCCTGCTCGCTGGCGGAGAGGAAGCGCAGCGTCGTCAGCGTGCGCTCGAGCGCATGTTCGCGCGTCATCCAGCCACGCTCGACGCCGATCGGATAGACCGTCAGCGCCATGCCGGTGGCGGCGATGCTGGCCGGCCAGTCGGGCCGGGTCTTGTCGCGCACCAGGCCGGTGACCGGGCTGACCTCATGCAGGAAATAGCAGAACGAATCGCGCTGCAAACCGGTCAGGAATTCCCAGGCGTGCTGCTGCTCGGCCACGCCGATGCCGGGCAGGCTGGCCATCGGCATGTGCTCTGCCGCGCCGTCAATCCGCCCGCGCGTCACAGCGTATTTCCCGGCGCGCCGGCGCGCTCCATCGCCGCGCTGTACTGGCCGCGGCGCGCGGCGCCGTTGCAGTCGGCGCGATGGACCAGCACCCGCTGCGCCGCCGCTACGTTGGCCGGCATCCCGCGCCACAAGGCCAGCGCGGGCTCCTGGATCGCGCGCGCGAACGAAAACGTCAGCGCCCAGGGCAAACCGGGGCCGGCATGCATGGCGTTCAGGCGTTCCGACGCCAGCTCGGGCGCCTGCCCGCCGGACAGGAAGGCAATCGCCGGCACTGCCGCCGGCACCGCGCGCCGCAGGCAGGCCAGCGTGGCGTAGGCAATCGCGGCGGCGCTTTCCTGCTGCGCGCACGCCAGGCCGGGCAGCACCATATTCGGCTTGAGGACCATGCCTTCCATCAGCACGCCCTGCTCGCGCAGCTGCGCGAACACGGCGTGCAGCACTTGTTCGGTCACGGCTTTGCAGCGCGCCATCGTGTGCGCGCCGTCCATCAGCACTTCCGGCTCGACGATCGGCACCAGTCCCGCTTCCTGGCACAGCGCTGCGTAGCGCGCCAGCGCGTGCGCGTTGGCCGCGATGCAGGCCTGCCCGGGCAGCGCCGCATCGATCGCGATCACCGCGCGCCACTTGGCAAAGCTCGCGCCCAGCTGCGCATACCCGGCCAGGCGCTCGCGCAAGCCGTCGAGGCCCTGCGCGATTTTTTCGCCGGGATGGCCGGCCAGGTCGACCGCGCCGGCATCGACCTTGATGCCGGCCACGATGCCGGCGTCGGCCAGCGCGTGCGCGAACGGCACCCCGGCCAAAGTCTGCTGGCGGATCGTCTCGTCGCTGAGAATGGCGCCGGCGATGCTGCGGCTTAGCCCCGGCGCGCTGACCAGCAGGTCGCGGTAGGCGCGCCGCATGTCCGCGCTCTGGTCGATGCCGAGCGCGGCGAAGCGTTTGTTGCAGGTCGCGTTGCTTTCATCCATCGCCAGCAAGCCCTTGCCCTCCGCGCTCATCGCCTGCGCGGTCGCCTTCAATAGTGCGTGATTCATGGTTTTTCACTCCCTTCGGTTGGCGGCGGGTTGAACCAGTGGCCGTCCGGGGCGATCAGCGCGTCCGCCTCGGCCGGCCCCCAGCTGCCGCGCGGGTACGGCACGGCCGGCGCGTGCCCGGTCAGCACCGGCTCGACCACCGCCCATGCCGCTTCGACCGCATCTTCGCGCGTAAACAGCGCGCCGCTGCCGTCCATCGCGTCGTCGAGCAGGCGCTCGTACGGAGACTCCTCGTTCGGATGGGCGTCGACCAGGAGCAGCTCGCGCTGGTCGCCGACGAACTGCTCGCCGGTGCGCTTGACGCGCGCGGCCAGCGCCACGGCCGAATTGGGCGAGAGCCGGAAGCGCAGGTAGTTGGGCGGGCTCGCGCCCGGCACGGTGTCGTCGAACATCGCCTGCGGCGGCGGCTTGAGCCAGACCACGACCTCGGCCAGCGACTCGGGCAGGCATTTGCCGGAGCGCAGATACCACGGCACTCCGCTCCAGCGCCACGAGTCGATGTGCAGCCGCAGCGCGCAAAAGGTTTCGACGTCGGAGTCGGGCGCGACGCCCGGCTCGGCGCGGTAATCCTGGTACTGGCCGCGCACCACGTCTTGCGGCGTGAGCGGGCGCATGGCGTTGAGCACGTCGGCGGTCTCGCCGTGCACGGCGCCGAAGCCGCGATAGCTGGGCGGCTCCATCGCCAGCAGCGCAACTATCTGGAACAGATGGTTCTGGATCACGTCGCGCAGGCAGCCGGCGCTTTCATAGAAATTGCCGCGCCCTTCCACGCCGAACGATTCGGCCAGCGTCACCTGCACGCTGGCGACGTAGTTGCGGTTCCAGATCGGCTCGAGGAAGGCGTTCGCGAAGCGAAAATACAGGATATTCATGATCGCTTCCTTGGCCAGGAAGTGATCGATGCGGAAGATCGCATCGTCCGGAAACACCGCGCGCGCGGCGGCGTTGAGCTGGCGCGCCGAGGCCAGGTCGCGCCCGAACGGCTTTTCGACGATTACCCGCGCCTGCGCGGCCAGTCCGGCTGCGCCCAGCGCGCCGATGACGGTGCCGAACAGCGCCGGCGGGATCGCCAGGTAGTGGGCCGGACGCCGGGCCGCGCCGAGCGCGTCCTTGAGCGCAGCGAAGGTGGCAGGATTCTTGTAGTCGCCGCTGACGTAGCGCAGGTTTCCCAGCATGCGCGCGAGCGCGGCCGGGTCCTCGACCGGGCCGGCGGCGGCCACGCTGTCGGCGGCGCGCTGGCGCATTTGCGCCTCGCTCCAGTCGGTCGACGCGACCCCGATCACCGGCATGCCGAGCTTGCCGCGCCGGGCCAGCGCGTACAGCGCCGGGAATATCTTCTTGTAGGCCAGGTCGCCCGTGGCGCCGAACACCACCAGGGCGTCGGAACGGGCCGTGCCGTCATCAATGTGCATGCAATAGTCCCTTTCGCCTCGACAGTGACAGGCTACGCCCGGCGCGCGCCGCCATCCGTTCGCTGGCGCACACGTGGCCTATGTTGGTGAGCGCACGGAGGGCGCCGCCGCGCGCTGCTACAGTGGCCGTCCCGGCTTCCACCTGGCCAGCGCACGGAGTATCCAAAATGAATGCCACGGTTTCCGATTCCGCACTGGAACAATCATGTGTCAATGCCGTGCGTTTCCTCGCGGTCGACGCCGTCCAGCAAGCCAACAGCGGCCATCCCGGCCTGCCGCTGGACGCCGCCCCGATGGCCTATGCGCTGTGGACCCGGCTGCTCAAGCACGATCCCGATCACCCGCACTGGTTCGACCGCGACCGCTTCGTGCTGTCGGCCGGACACGGTTCGGCGCTGCTTTACAGCCTGCTGCACCTGACCGGCTACGATGTGCCAATGGACCAGCTGCGCCAGTTCCGCCAGTGGGGCTCGATCACGCCCGGCCATCCCGAACGCGGCCTCACGCCCGGGGTCGAGGTCACCACCGGACCGCTTGGCCAGGGCTTCGCCAACGGCGTGGGCATGGCCATCGCCGAGGCCCACCTGGCGGCCCGCTTCAACCGCGACGGCCACACACTAATTGACCACTACACCTACGGCCTGGTCAGCGACGGCGACCTGATGGAAGGCGTGGCCGCGGAAGCGGCCTCGCTGGCCGGCCACCTGCAGCTGGGCAAACTGATCTACCTGTATGACAACAACCACGTGACGCTGTCAGCCGGCACCGACATCGCCTTCAGCGACGATTGCGCCGCCCGTTTCGCCTCGTACGGCTGGCACACGCTGACGGTGGACGACGGCAATGACCTCGCTGCGCTGGAGCAGGCGCTGCGCGCCGCGCGCGCCGAGAACGCGCGCCCGTCGCTGATCCTGGTGCGCACCCACCTCGGTTTCGGCTCGCCCAAGCAGGACAGCTTCGAGGCGCATGGTTCGCCGCTGGGGCCGGAAGATGTGCGCCTGACCAAGCGCCAGCTGGGCTGGCCCGAGGAGCCAGCCTTCCTGGTGCCCGAGCCGGTGCGCGCGCACTTTGCACAGCTCGGACAGCCGGGCCGCCAGGCGCACGCCGACTGGCAGCAGCGCCTGGCCGCCTACCGCGCGCAGCAGCCGGCGCTGGCCGCCGCGCTCGATGAACTGATGCAGGAAGGCGGCTGCGCGCTGCCGGCCGGCTGGGAAGCGGGCATACCGCAGTTTCCGGCCGATGCCAAGGGTATGGCCACGCGGGTCGCGTCCGGCAAGGTCATGAACGGCATCGCCGCGCTGGTGCCGGCCTTGATCGGCGGCTCGGCCGACCTCGATCCGTCGACCTACACGGCGCTCAAGGACATGGGCGACTTCGAACCGGATGGCATTATCGCGCCGGACCGCCAGGGTTCGAACGGCGGAGCATGGAGCTATGCCGGGCGCAACCTGCACTTCGGCGTACGCGAACATGCGATGGCGGCGATCTCGAACGGCATCGCCGCGCACGGCGGCGCGATTCCGTTCTGCGCCACCTTCCTGATCTTCTCGGACTACATGCGCCCGTCGATCCGGCTGGCCGCGCTGATGGGGCTGCGCGTGGTGTTCGTGTTCACGCACGACAGCATCGCCCTGGGCGAAGACGGCTCGACCCACCAGCCGGTCGAACAGCTGGCCAGCCTGCGCGCGATTCCGAAGCTGATCGTGATCCGTCCCGGCGATGCCAACGAAACGGCGTACGCATGGCGGGTGGCGCTGCAGTCGCGCGAGCGGCCGGTGGCGCTGGCATTGACGCGCCAGGCGCTGCCGACCATCGACCGTACGCGATGCGCGCCGGCCGCCGGCCTTCTGCGCGGCGCCTATGTGCTGGCCGAGGCGGCCAGCGGCAAGGCGCAGCTGATCCTGATCGCCAGCGGCTCCGAAGTGACGCTGGCGCTGGCGGCGCAACAGGCGCTGCTGCTGCAGAACGTGCAGGCGCGCGTGGTCTCGATGCCGAGCTGGGAACTGTTCGACGAGCAGCCGCAGGAGTATCGCGACAGCGTGCTGCCGCCGGCGCTGCCGGTGCGCCTCGCGATCGAGGCGGGCATCTCGCAGGGCTGGCACCGCTTTGTCGGCGAGCGCGGGGGCGTGCTGGCGGTCGACAGTTTCGGCGCCTCGGCGCCCGCCGCCATCCTGCTGGAAAAATACGGCTTCACGGTCGACAATGTCTGCCGCCGCGCACGCGCCCTGCTCTAGCCGGCGCCGCCCGCCAGGGCCGCGTCGACCATCGCTTGCGCCTCGGTCACGATCTGGCGCAGGTGATCGGCGCCCTTGAAGCTCTCGGCATAGATCTTGTAGATGTCCTCGGTGCCGGACGGGCGCGCCGCGAACCAGCCGTGTTCGGTGACGACCTTGACCCCGCCGATGGCGGCGCCATTGCCGGGCGCCCTGGTCAGCACGTCGGTGATGGCCTCGCCGGCCAGCTCCTTGCTGACGACCTGCTGGGGCGAGAGCGCGGCCAGCACTTTTTTCTGGGCCGGCGTGGCAGGCGCCTCGACGCGGTCGCTGACGGGCGCGCCGAATTCCTGCGCCAGCGCCTGGTACAACTGGCCCGGGTCGCGCCCGGTGGCGGCCTTGATTTCGGCGGCCAGCAGCGCGGCGGTCAGGCCGTCCTTGTCGGTGGTCCAGCAGCTGCCGTCGATGCGCAGGAAGGCCGCGCCGGCGCTCTCCTCGCCGCCGAAGCCGAGCGTGCCGTCGAACAGGCCGGGCGCGAACCACTTGAAGCCGACCGGCACGTCGTCGAGCCGCCGCCCGAGGCGGGCCGCCACGCGCGCGATCATGCTGCTGCTGACGACCGTCTTGCCCACGCCCGCCTTGGCGCCCCAGCGCGGGCGATGCTGGAACAGGTAATCGATGGCGACGGCCAGGTAATGGTCTGGCGCGAGCAGGCCGGCGCCCGGCGTGACGATGCCGTGCCGGTCGTGGTCGGTGTCGCAGGCGAAGGCGATATCGAATTTGTCCTGCAGCGCCACCAGGCGCTGCATCGCGTACGGCGACGACGGGTCCATGCGGATCTTGCCGTCCCAGTCGAGCGGCATGAAGCGAAAGGTCGGATCGACCACGTCGCTGACCACGGTCAGGTCCAGCTTGTATTTGTCGGCGATGCGCGCCCAGTAGTGCACGCCGGCGCCGCCCAGCGGATCGACGCCCATGCGCACGCCGGCGTCGCGAATCGCGGTCATGTCGAGCACCTGGTCGAGCTGGTCGACGTAGGCGCTCATGAAGTCGTAGCGGTGCGTGCTGGCGGCGCGCAGCGCGCGTTCGAACGGCATGCGCTTGACGCCGTCCATGCCCGCTTCCAGCAGCGCATTGGCGCGCCGGCCGATCCAGTCGGTGACGTCGGTGTCGGCCGGTCCGCCATTGGTGGGGTTGTACTTGAAGCCGCCGCTATCGGGCGGGTTGTGCGAGGGCGTGATGACGATGCCATCGGCCAGACCGCTGCTGCGGCCGCGGTTGTGCATCAGGATCGCCAGCGATACCGACGGCGTGGGCGTGTATTCGTCGTTCGTCGACAGCATCACGTCGACGCCGTTGGCGGCCAGTACTTCGAGCGCACTGGCGCTGGCCGGCACCGACAGCGCATGGGTATCGATGCCGAGAAACAGCGGCCCGGTCGTGCCCTTGAGCGCGCGGTATTCGCAGATCGCCTGGCTGATCGCCAGCACATGGTTTTCGTTGAAGCTGTTCTGGAATGACGAGCCGCGGTGGCCCGACGTGCCGAACGCGACCCGCTGCGCCGCGACCGAAGGATCGGGCCGGCCCGTAAAGTAGGCGCTGACCAGGCGCGGGATGTCGACCAGTGTCGACAACGGCGCCTCCTGGCCCGCCAGAGGATTGATATGCATGGATGCTCTCTGTTCTCGGGCCTGCCACTGCTGCCGGTAGCGCCGTATCAAGTTGATGGTTGACCTGTCATGCGCCAATGGCGGCACAGGAATCGATATCCCTGATTATGAATGAAAACACCATAATCATGCCACGCGAGCACGCCGCACAGGCCCGGTCTTCTCATGGAGCCTTCGCGGCGGCGCCCTGCCCGAGCGCCGTGCGCTTGGCGTCCAGCGCTGCGAGCAGCTCGCCCCACGACTTGCTGAATGCTTCGGCGCCCTCGCGCTGCAGCTGCCGCGCCAGCGCGGCCAGGTCGATGCCGGCGGCACTGAACGCGGCCAGCGTCTGGTCGGCGTCGCCGCCGTCGGCCGGCATGCTGCCGCTGACGACGCCATGGTCGGCGAAGGCCAGCAGGGTTTTTTCAGGGATCGTATTGATGGTGTTGGGCGCGGCCAGCGCCTCCAGGTACATCACGTCGGGCGCCTCGGGATCCTTGGTGCCGGTGGAGGCCCACAGCAGGCGCTGAGGCCGTGCGCCGGCTTCGGCGAGGTGGCGCCAGCGCGGCGACGCCAGCAGCTCGCGGTAGGCGCGGTAGGTGCGCCGCGCAACGGCGATGCCGAGCTGGTTGCGCAGCGCAGCCGGCGCCTTCCCGGCCACCGCCACGTCCCAGCGGCTGACGAACAGCGAGGCGACCGAGGCCACCGCCGGGTCCAGCCCGGCCTTGATGCGGCGCTCGATTGCGCGCAGGTAGGCCTCGGCCGTGGCCTGGTACTGCTCGCACGAAAACAGCAGCGTGACGTTGATCGGCACGCCGGCGAAGATCGATTCCTCGATCGCCACCAGGCCGGCCGGCGTGCCCGGAATCTTGACGTACAGGTTGGGCCGCGCGGCCTGCGCGTGCAGCTCGGCCGCGACCCGGATCGAGGCGGCCGCGTCGTCGACCAGCAGCGGCGACACTTCCAGCGAGACCCAGCCGTCGGCGCCGGAACTGGCGTCGAAGTCGGGGCGGAACAGGTCGGCGGCGCGGCGCAGGTCGGCCAGCGCCAGGCTGAAAAACAGCGCCTCGCTGCCTTGCGCCGCAGGGGCCGCCGCGATCGCGGCGTCGTACAGCGCGCCGCTGGCGAGCGCGTGCTGGTAGATGGTCGGATTGGACGTGAGCCCGGTGATGGCCAGCTCGCGCCGGTAGCGCTCCAGCGTGCCGTCGTCGAGGATGGCGCGGCTGATGTTGTCGAGCCACAGGCTCTGGCCCATTTCGTGCAGGTTGATTGCCCCGTTCATGATAGTTCGCTCCCGCTGGTTGGGGCGGCGCGTGCGCCCGCGCGCAGCTCCGCCAGGTCAAGTTCGATCAGCTCGCCGATGGCGTCGATCGTGATGTCCGCCTCGAGCAGCGCGCTGTCGCGCGGCGCCAGCGCGTAATGGCCCTGGCGCGCAAACACCGTGGTCACGCGCGCGCCCCACTGGCGCTTGATGGCGTCGATCAGGCGCGGTTTGTCGTCGACGAAGACGTAGTGCAGTGCCCGATAGCGGCGCGCCACCTCGGCCAGCATGCGCTCCTTGTGGATATAGATCAGCACGCGCCCGTCGAGCGCCTGCCACAGGCCCGAGCGCGCGATCTTGTGCGGCTGGAAGACGACATCGCCATCGGACAGCATGACGCAGGTGCCGCAGCGGTCCAGGTGCGCAATGGCTTGCAGCGCGCGCGGGTAGAGGCGCTCGCTGAACGGGTAGTCGAGCAGGAATGACGACATGCGCAGCAAGCGCATGTCGCATACGGCCTGGCCGCGGTAGCGCTGCAGCGCGCCGAGGTAGTCGGCGTAGCCCAATTCGCTGCGCAGCTGCTCGAACAACTGCCAGTAGCGCGCGGCGCTGGCTGCGCCGAACTGCTGTTCCATATGCACCCGCAGATCCTGCTGCACGCGGTCGTTGTCGAGCAGCGTGTTGTCGCAGTCGAGCAGGAACACGATGTCGCCGGCCTCGCTCACGATGCGCCGTCCTTGGGCACGGCCGCCTGCTCATGGTGGCCGCCGAAACCCTGGCGCATGGCCGACAGCAGCTTGTCGGCATACTCGGCGTTGCCGCGCGAGCTGAACCGCGCGAACAGGGCCGCGCTCAGGATCGGCGCCGGCACCGCCTCCTCGATGGCCGCGGCCAGCGTCCAGCGCCCCTCGCCGGAATCGGACACGCGCCCTTCGTAGGCGGCCAGCGTCGGATCGCGCACCAGCGCAGCGGCGGTCAGGTCCAGCAGCCAGGAGCCGATCACGCTGCCGCGCCGCCACAGCTCGGTGATTTCCGGCAGGTTCAAGTCGTATTGGTAGAACTCGGGATTGGCCATCGGCGTCGTCTCGGCGTCGGTCCCGACGATGTGCTTGCCGGCGTCGGCGTGGCGCAGGATGCTCATGCCCTCGGCGTAGGCGCCCATGATGCCGTATTCGATCCCGTTGTGGACCATCTTGACGAAGTGGCCGGCGCCGTGCGGACCGCAGTGCAGATAGCCCTGGTCGGCGCTGCTGGCGCCAGGCCCGAAGGGGAGCCGGCCCGGGGTAGGCAATGCGGCCGCGTTGCCCGGCGCCAGCGTGGCCAGCAGCGGCGTAATGGCAAGCACCGCGTCGGGCTCGCCGCCGACCATCAAGCAGTAGCCGCGCTCGAAGCCGGCCACGCCGCCGCTGGTGCCGACGTCGACGTAGTGCAGCTGGCGCGGCAGCAATTGCGCGGCGCGCCGGATATCGTCGCGATAATAGGAATTGCCGCCGTCGATGATGGTGTCGCCCGCCTGCAGCAATGGCGTGAGCGCGGCCAGCACCGTCTCGACCGCGCCGGCCGGCACCATCATCCACAGCACGCGCGGCGTGGCGAGCGCGCCGACCAGTTGTTCGAGCGTCGACACCGCCGTCACGCCGGGGCCGGCAACGGCGGCGCGCGCCGCCTCGTGGGTGTCGAAAGCGACGCACTGGTGGCCGCCGCCGCCCAGGCGCCGCACCATGTTGGCGCCCATGCGCCCCAAGCCGATCATTCCATATTGCATGCACTACCTCCTGGCGAGCCGCTGTTTTGTTGAGTCATCAAGTAGTTTTCGCGCGTCCGCATGACTGGGGGCGCGTGACGCCACCATGCGCCCGGGCCGGGCGCCGGTCTGTGCGCATGCGCACAGAAGCAGCCCCCGAGCCGGCCGGGTGCAGTACACTCAGCGCTGGACCAAGGCCGGGAGGCGAGCATGAAAATTGGCGAACTCGCCGAGGCGGCTGGTGTCAGCGTCGACACCGTGCGTTACTACGAGCGGCAGCAACTGCTGGAGGCGGCGGTGCGCTCATCGAACGGCTACCGCATCTATGGCCAGGCGCACCTGGAACAATTGCGCTTCGTGCGCAGCGCGCAATCGCTGGGGTTCTCGCTGGCCCAGATCGGCGCCATCCTTCCCAAGCTGCGGGCGGGCCAGTTTAGCCGGGCGGAAATTGAGCAGCAGTTAAAGTTGAAAATGGCCGAAATAGATCAGCAGATGCGCCGCCTGGAGCACATGCGGGGCGAGCTGCAAGCGACCTTCCACGCATTGAGCTGCAGCCCGGCGTCGCCCGTGTCGGCCGGGGCGGCGACGCTGGACTCGCCCGGCGCGCCAGCCCGCCTGAAAGGCCTGCACGCGGCGGCTTGAGCGCGTATCGGCTCAAAAGTGCTTTACCCTGGACCTTACATCAGGCTTTACAGTGGCCCATGTCGACTTTCTTGGGTGCCCTGATGCCATCGCTTTCCACCGCCACATTTCGCCATGTCGTGCGCGCAAGTGCCGTCTACGATATCTTGCTGACCGGCCCCTTTGCAACGCCATGGAGTTTTGCCTGGCTGCACGGGGCATTGAGCGCAATGAATCAGCAACTTGGCGGCGCGCCCTTGCCCGCATTCGCCGCATTTCATGTGCTGATCGCGTGTTTGCTCGGGAGCGTGGTGCTGGTGTGGTCGGCGCTGCGCCTGAGCGACCCGCAACAACGCTTCGGCCGCTTTGACGGCGCCGCGCGCATGCTGTTTTTCACATGGATGACATGGGCGCTGCTCAATACCGGCGCGCCGCTGCTGTGGCTATTCATGGTTCCGGAGCTGGCGTGGGGGGTCGCCCAATGGCTGCCGGTGCGGCAGACGTGACCGAACTGGCGCAAGCGCTGATCGGCGTGTCATACTTGCTGTCAATACAACAACATATTGCCACCCGATGTTACTCAAGAAAATACAAGTAGCGCTGGCGACGGCTTTGCTGTGCCTGTCGACCGTGTCGAGCCCGGCGTACGCAGACAAGGTCATTTGCGATGGCAATCCCCTGTGTCTGATAGCCATCCTTCCCCTGGTCGGCCTGGGCGTGCTGTTTGCAAAGGACTCGCCGGCCGACAGCGCCAGCACGGCGATCCGGGAAGGGAACGAGCGCAAGCTCAAGTCGCTCCTCAAGTCGCACCCGGAATTGATCAGCAATGACTCGGTCGGAAGGCAACTGTTGCAGCAGGCGGTTTGGTACGACAAGGTGGCGGCCGCCGCCATGCTGCTCGACGCGGGCTTGTCGCTGTCGACCGGCAGCGGCCCGTCACTGGTGCGCGCCAAGTCCCCGGCGATGATGGACTTGCTGTTGCAGCGCGGCGCTCCGGCCGCGCAGTTCGACCTGAGCCAGCTCGGCAAGTCGGCCGATACCGCCCACGACATCGACATGCTCCAGCGCATCCTGGCCCACCGCCCTCCGCTCGCGCCCGAGGATGCGGGTGCGCTGGCCTTGCTGTCGGCACGGGTCAGGGAACACCAGGACGCGATGGTCAGCGTACTGCTGGAACTGGGCATCAATCCGAATGGCGATTCGAACCATCCGGCCTTGATCGAACTGGCGAAATCGTGCGCGAAACGACCGCATGACGCCGGCTGCGAGGCGGAAACGCTGCCGCTGGTCCAGATGCTGATCAAGCACGGCGTGGACGTCAATAGTGCAAACACCAATTTCAGCGACGCGCTGGCCTGCGCGACTCCCATCGAGATGGCAAGGGAAAACGCCTTGCCGCAGCTGGCCGCGGCGTTGGAAACGGCCGGCAGCGTCGCCGAACCGCCAGCGCAAATCGTGTGCCGCACGGCGCGCGCCATCCGCGAGATACGTGCCAGAGAGCGGCAGCGCTAGGAAGCGAGCGCCGGCCTGGACGAAAGGGAAAGTAGCGTTTGCCGATGCCGTGCGTGATGCCGGGCGCAACTTGCGCCGGCGGGCGTGATGCCGGGCCAGCAGCGAACTAGTATGCGTCACTGGCTTGCGCCGGTATCGCCCCCGCCCTTTCACCTACCCGAGAACCGCCATGAAAAAAATCATCCTCACCGTCCTGCTGGCGGCCGCCGCCAATGCCCAGGCCCAAGCCATCCCGGCGCCTTGCCATGAAGCGCCACAGGAAGCCCGTGCGCTGCTCAGCGCCATGCATTTTCGCGAACAGCTTGCGCTCGGCATGGCCATCAGCTTGCCCAATGCCATCCGTACTGAAGCGGGCAAGGCGATCGGGCACAACCGCACCATCAGCGATGAGAAACGCAATCAGATTGCGACCAGGATCGCGCAAAAGCAGCCCCGCCTCGCCGACGGGATCAAGGCGATCACCGACAATACGGCGCTGATGGACTGCGTGATGGATGAGGTGGGAAAGGCTTTCCTGCACTATTACTCGGCGCAGGAAATGCAGGAAATCACGACGTTTTACTTGTCGCCGACCGGCCAGAAGGTCATCGACAAGATGATGCTCGCCAGTGCGGAAGCGACGGCGAGCACGCAACGCCTGATGCAACCGCACGTGACCGAACTGGCGCAAGCGCTGGAACGCGAGCTGCTTGCGCCGTGACGCCGCGTCAGCGCGCCAGCCAGGGCCCGAGGGCGCGCAGGCTGTCTTCGTCCAGCTCGCCGGCCGCCAGCGCCAGGCGCAGCCGGCCCAGCAGGTAGTCGGCGCGGCCCTGGACCAGCTCCAGTTCGGCCGCGTACAGGCGTTGCTGGGCGTCCAGCACGTCCAGCGCCGTGCGCGTGCCGACGTCGCGTCCGCGCGTGGTGGCGTCGAGCGCGCTGCGCGCCGAGGCCAGCGCCTGTTCCTCGGCAGCGATGCGCGACACGCCCGTGGTCACGGCCAGGTAGCCCTCCTGCACTTTGAGGCGCACGTCGCGCCGGGCCGCCGCCAGCTGCCAGTCGGCCTGGCCGAGGCGGGCCACGGCCTCGCGCTGGCGCGAGTCGAGCGCGCCGCCGGCATATAGCGGCACGTTCAGCACCAGTCCGATGGCGCCGTTGCGCTCGCCGTCGGCCGCGACCAGCGGCGACAGGCCGCCGCTCTGCTGCTTGGCGCCGTAGCTGGCCACCAGGTCCAGCGTGGGGCGGGCCGCCAGCCGGTTCCGCGACAGCTCGGCGCTGGCGATCGCCTGCTCGGACTGGCGCGCCAGCACCACCGTGCTGCCGATTTCGCCGCGCGCCTGCCACTCGGCCAGCCCGGCCGGGGCCGGCGGCTGCGGCACAAAGGTGGGCGCCAGCGGCGCCAGGCCATCGGGCGCGGTGCCGGTCGTTTCGAGGAACTGGGCGCGCCTCAGTGCCAGCAGCGCGCGCGCCGACACCTCGCGCGTGGCGACCGCGTCCAGCCGCGCCTGCGCCTCCTGCTGGTCGGTGATGCGGTCCTGGCCGACCTCAAAACGGGCCTGGGCGCGTTCGCGCTGGCGGCGCACAGCGTCCAGTTCTGCCTGCACGACGCGCACGGTTTCTTCGGCCACCAGCACGCCGAAATAGGCTTCGCCCACGCGCAGCGCCAGCAACTGGCGCGCGGCCGCGAACTCGGTGCCCGCCAGCGCCGACTGCTCGCGCAGCTTGCGCCGGTTGGCCACGGCCCCGCGGTCGTACAGCGGCTGCACCATCTGCACGGTGGTTTGCGAAACGGTGCCGCTGCTCGATTCAGCCATCAGCAGCGACGCCGGCGGCGCCAGGTCGCCGCTCGTGTGATGCATGCGCGTCACGCTGGCCTGCAGGTCGACGCGCGGGCGCAGCAGCGCATCGCCCTGCACCGCCTTTTCGCGCCCGGCCGCCAGCGCCTGGTCGGCCGCCAGGCTGGCCGGATCGTTGGCCAGGGCCTGGCGGTAGGCCTGCGCCACATCCATGGCCCCGGCCTGGCCGCCATGCAGCGCCAGCAGCAGGCCAAGAGCGGCCGGCAGTGTCTTCATTGTGAACGTCGTCTTCATTGCAATTTCTCCTCAGGGGCCGGGCGCTGGGCGCCGTAACAGGCGGCGTACAGGGCTGGCAAGAAAATCAGGGTCAGTACAGTAGCCACGGCCAGGCCGCCCATGATGGCCCAGGCCATCGGGCCCCAGAACACCGAGTGCGTCAGCGGCACCATGGCCAGGATGGCGGCCAGCGCGGTGAGCACGATCGGGCGCAGGCGGCGCACCGCCGCTTCGACGATGGCGGTCCACAGCGGCGTGCCGTTGGCCACGTCCTCGTCGATTTGCACCACCAGGATCACCGAATTGCGGATGATCATGCCGGCCAGCGCGATCACGCCCAGCATGGCCACGAAACCGAACGGTATCTGGAAGGCCGCCATCACCACCGCCACGCCGATCAGGCCGAGCGGCGCGGTCAGCAGCACCAGCGCCATCTTCTTCATGTTCTGCAGCTGGATCATCAACAGCACCAGCACGATGATGACGGTGACCGGCATCACGGCAAACACCGACGCCTGCGCCTTGGCGCTCGATTCGAGCGCGCCGCCGATCTCGATGCCGTAGCCCAGCGGCAGCGTGCGGTTCAGCGGTTCAAGCTGCGCCCACAAGGCATTCGTCACGTCCGGCGCCTGGGCGCCGGCGATGTCGGCGCGCACCGTCAGGGTCGGGATGCGGTTACGTCGCCACAATTCGCTTTCCTCGCTGTCCAGCGTCAGGTGCGCCACCTGCGAGACCGGCACGAATTTGCCGTCGCGCAGATAGATCTTGGCGTCTTTCAGGTTGTTCAAGTCGGTGCGTTCGGCCGCCACCAGGCGCGCCATCACGGCGATCGACTGGTCTTCCTCGCGGTAGTGGGTGATCGGCGTTCCCGACAGCGACGCCTGCAGCGCGGCCTTGATCTGCACCGAGCTCACGCCCAGCGCGCGCGCCTTGTCCTGGTCCACGTCCACGCGCACGCGCTTGACGCGCTCGCCCCAGTCCACGTTGACCGCGCGCACATGCGGGTTGCTGCGCACGATGGCGTCGACCTTGGCGGCGATCTCGCGCAGTTTGGCCGGCTCGTTGCCGAATACGCGAAACTGCACCGGGTAGCCGACCGGCGGGCCGTTTTCGAGGCGATTGACGCGCCCGCGCACGTTGGCGAAATTCTGGTCGAGCAGCTTGCGCAGCCTGGCCACGACGCGCTCGCGCGCTTCGCCGCCCTTGGTCATCACCATCATTTCGCCGAGGTTCAGGTTGGGGGTCTGCACGTCGAGCGGCAGGTAGAAGCGCGGCGCGCCTTCGCCGATGAAACTGGTGACGGCTTCGATGTCCGGGTCGCCCTTGAGCTGGCGCTCCAGTTCGCGCACCTCGCGCTCGCTGGCGTCGAAGGTCGACGCCTTGGGCATCCACAGGTCGACCATCAGCTCGGGACGGTCGGAGGCCGGGAAGAACTGCTGCGGCACCGCCTTGAACAGCGCCAGGGAGGCGACGAAGATGGCCAGCGTGATGGCGATCACCCAGCCGCGGCGGCGCAGGCAAAAGTCAACCACGCGGCGGAACGTGAGGTAGAAGCCGCGCTGGTACACCGCATCCTCGTCGTGCTGCGCATGCGGCGATTCCTTGAGCAGCTTGAAGCCGATCCATGGCGTGAACAGCACCGCCACCACCCACGACAGGATCAGCGCGATGCCCACCACCTGGAACAGCGAATACACATACTCGCCGGTGCCGGACTTGGCGAAGCCCACCGGCAGGAAGCCGGCCGCGGTGATCAAGGTGCCGGTCAGCATCGGGAAAGCGGTGGCCGTGTAGGCATAGGTGGCCGCGCGCGACTTGTCCCAGCCCTGTTCCAGCTTGAGCGCCATCATTTCCACGGCGATGATGGCGTCGTCCACCAGCAGTCCCAGCGCGATGATCAGGGCGCCCAGCGAAATGCGCTGCAAGTCGATGCCCATCACGTACATCGCGAGGAAGGTCATGGCCAGCACCAGCGGGATGCACAGCGCCACCACCAGGCCGGTGCGCATGCCGAGCGAGAAGAAGCTCACCGCCAGCACGATCAGCACGGCTTCGGCCAGGCTCTTCTTGAATTCATGGACCGAATGCTCGACCACGCGCGGCTGGTCGCTGACGGCGTGGATCTGCACCCCGACCGGCAGGCTGCCCTGGATCCGTTTGACCGTGGCGTCGAGCTGCTGGCCCAGGCGAATCACATCACCGCCCTTGCGCATGCTGACCGCCAGGCCCAGCGACGGCTGGCCATTGAAGCGCATGCGCGTGACGGCCGGTTCGACGAAACCGCGCCGCACCTCGGCGATGTCGCCCAGGCGGAAGGTGCGCTGTCCGGCGCGTATGCCGATCGCGCGGATTCCCTCGACCGAATCGAATTCGCCGCTGATGGTCAGGCGCACCTGCTCAGCGGCCGTCTGCACGGTGCCGGCGGCGGCCACGGTGTTGGCCTGGGCCAGCGTGGACGCGATCAGCGCCGGGTCCACGCCCAGCGAGGCCAGCTTGGCAGTCGACATTTCGACGTAAATTTTTTCCTCCTGCTTGCCGACCAGCTGCACCTTGTTGACGTCGCTCACGCGCAAAAATTCGTTGCGCGCCGCGTCGGCCATCTTGCGCAGGTCGGCGTAGTCGAAGCCATCGCCGGTGAGCGCGTACATATTGCCGAACGTGTCGCCGAATTCATCGTTGAAGAAAGGTCCCTGCACGTCCTGCGGCAGCGTATGCCGGATATCGGCCAGCTTCTTGCGCACCTGGTACCACACGTTCGGCACCGCGGACGGCGGCACGCCCTCGCGCAGGTTGATCTTGATCTGGGTCTCACCCGGCTTGACGTAGGTCGACATGTAGTCGATCTCGGCCACGCCCTGCAGCACGCGCTCGATCGGGTCGGTCACCTGGTCGGCCATCTGCTGGGCCGCGCTGCCGGGCCAGTTGGCCTGCACCACCATGGTCTTGATGGTGAAGTCGGGATCTTCCTTCTGCCCCAGGCTGCCGTAGGCCAGGATGCCGGCCACGGTCAGCAGCAACAGCAGGAAGGCGATCATCTGCGGGTGCTTGAGCGCCCATTCGGACAAATTGACGCCTTTCATTTTCCGCCTCCGGCCAGCCGTACGCGCTGACCGGGCTGCAGCATGTGCACGCCGGCCGTGACGACGATGTCGCCGCCGGCCAGGCCGCCCGTCACCAGCACGCTGTCGTTCTGGGCGCTGCCCAGTTTGACTTCACGCGCGGCCACCTGCTGGGTCCTGGCGTCGACCACCCACACGCTGCGCTTGCCGTCGCCGTCAACCACGGCCGTCAGCGGCAGGCGGATCGCGCGCTGGCCGTCCACATCGGGCGCCAGCACGGAGGCGGTCATGCCGAGCCTCAGCAGGCCCGGGTCGGGATGAAAGATGGCGATGCGGGCCGAATAGGTGCGCGTGACGCTGTCGGCGTCCGGCGCCAGTTCGCGCAGGGTGCCGCTCCAGCTCTGGCCCGGGTGGGCCCACACCGTCACCTGCAATTGGCGCGCCAGGCGCAGCTCGTCGACGCGCGATTCGGGAATGCTGATCAACACTTCGCGCTCGCCGTCGGCGGCCACGGTGGCCACCGGCTGGCCGGCGCCGACCACCTGCCCCGCCTCGGCGCGCAGCGCGCTGACCACGCCGTCGCGGTCGGCCGTCAGGGTCGTGTAGCCGCGCTGGTTGGCGCCCAGCTGCTGGCGCGCCACGGCCGCGCGCAACTGCGCCTCGGCCTGCTGCAGCGCGAGGCGCTGGTGTTCGGCTTCGGTCTGCGAGGCGAACTGGCGCGCCAGCAGCGTTTCAGTGCGCTGCAGGTCCGCCCTGGCCTGGGCCACGCGGCTGCGCGCGGCATCGACCTCGGCGCTGGCGGCGGCCAGCTGCAGGCTTTCCTGCGCCGGATCGAGTTGCAGCAGCGGCTGGCCGCGCTTGACGTGGCCGCCCACCTCCACCAGGCGCGCGACGATCTTGCCACCGGTGCGAAATCCCAGCTCGCTTTCATAGCGGGCCCGGATCTCTCCCGAGTAGGTGGCGCCGACGGTGCCGGTGCTCTGGCCGACGACGACGCTGCGGACCGGCCGCACTTCTTCGTGCGCCAGCGGCGGCGCCTTGGAACAGCCGGCCAACAGGCTTGCTGCCGCGACGGCCACGGCCGCCCTTTGAAAATTCAGGTTCATTTGGGATGTCCTCCGATGTCAGGAAAAACGGAATATACACCATAACGACGCATTTGTCATTATGACGTTTTATTCATTTTGACACGGAGTACATTGTGAGCGAAAAGCGCAACGCGGCCGGCGCCTCGACGGCGCCAGCCGGGAACATCAGGGTGGAAAAGAAGAAGAAAGAATCAGGCGGCGGCGCGGGCCTGGGCGCGCGCCAGCAGCGAGTCGGCGCCGAACGCCAGCTTGGGCAGCGGCCCGGCCGCGACGCGCTCGGCATCGGCCACGCCCATGCCCAGCGTGCGCATCAGCGCGGCCGCGATCTGATCGGGATAGCTCTTGGGCGTGCGTCCGCGCGCCATGCGGTCGAGCGCCGCCATGCCGGCCCCGCCCACCAGGTCCAGCACGATATCGAGCGGCACGGCGGCGAACACGCCCTGCTTCTGGCCCTCTTCCAGGTCGGCCGGCAGGTAGCGGAAGGTGGCGTTGTGGTGCACCAGCATGCGCAGCCCGGCCGCCGCCAGGAAGCGCGCCAGCAAGGGGTGCGAGCGCGCCAGGTGCAGGTAGCAGCGCACGGCGGTGGCCACCCGCACTGCCGGATCGGCGATGTCGCCGACCACCGGTTCGATCAGCTGCACCATCTCGCCGCTGAGCTCATCGCCGACCGCCGCCAGCAGTTCTTCGTTGGTGCGGAAGTAGTTATAGAACGAGCCCTGCGACACCTCGGCCGCCGCCACCACGTCGGCAATCACGCTGGCGCCGATGCCCTTGTCGGCAAACACGATCATGGCGCTCTCGATCAGGCGCCGGCGCATGCGTTCGCGCCGCTCGGCGGCGACGCGGGGGCGATGGTCAGTGGGTTTGGCGGGCATGGTCGGTCCGGACTGTGGGAACGCCGCGATCATATCAGATTGCCTCCATGCCAAGCGGGGCACATCTCGGTGCGCCGCAACAGCGACTCATCCGGCAAGTCGAACCCGGGCAGCGCCAGCGCCGTCAGGCGCACCGCCTCCGCCTCGTCCACGCCGAGCGCGCGCAGCATGGCACGCGCACTGGCGTCCGGATAGTCGGGATCGAGCGGTGCGCGCGCCGTCGCGTAGGCGGCGCTGAGCACCAGGCCGGCCAGCATGTCGGCGCCGGCGCGCTGGCCGATGTCGCCGAAGCGGTGCGCCGCCAGGCCCTGCTCCACATCGCGCGCCAGAAAGCGCGTTCCCAGCAGGCTGTCGTTGGCGGCCGGGAACGGCAAGCGCGCCATGAAGCTGCCGTACAGCGGGAAGCGGCGCACCGCGTGCAGCAGCAGCCGGGTGCCGCAGGCGATGCGCTCGGCCGGATCGTCGCAGCGCAGCACCACCGGATCGATGGCGCGCAACAGCTCGTCGTTGATTTCGTTGGCCACCGCCGCCAGCAAGTCCTCATTGGTGCGGAAGTAGTTATAGAACGAGCCGCGCGCCACGCCCGCATGCGCGATCACGTCCTCGATGACCGCGCCGGGGCCCTTTTGCGCGAACACCATCAGCGCGCTCTCGAGCAATTTGGCGCGGGTCCTGGCGCGCCGCGCGGCGGCCACGCGGGTGCGGTGATTCGATGTGTCTTGTGTGGTCATAGTCGTCCTTGAGCCCATTGTACGCAAATTCTGGTTGACATGCACGTCATTATGACTATACTGTCACGATCACAAACACGCCGGCGCCGTTTTCCGCAGCGCCGGACCAGACAGGAGACCCTATGAATCACCCTTCCCTGGCCGCGCTGCGCACGCCGCCGGCCTATCCGGAAAGCGCCCTGCCCGACGGTATCGAGAAACTGCAGCGCGCGCCGGCGCTGGTCAAGGCCCAGGCGCTGGCCTTTTTGATGTTCGAGAAGCCCGACCTGGCCGCCGCCGAAGCCTTCCTCACCGACTTCGGCATGCTGCGCGCGGCCGGCAGCAGCGCGCAGCTGGTCATGCGCGGGCATGGCAGCGCGCCGGCCCTGTACGTGGCGCGGCGCGGCACGCGTTCGCGCTACGTCGGCGCCGCCTTCAGCGTCGCCTCGCAAGCCGAACTGCAGCTGCTGCAGTCCGAGGCCGGGGCGCGCCGCCTCGACAGTACCGAGATTCCCGGCGGCGGCAGCGGGGTCGAACTGATCGACCCGGCCGGCAACCTGCTATGGCTGGTGACCGGCCAGCGCCCGCTCACCGCGTTGCCGCTGCGCGCCGCGCTGCACCCGCACGCCAACTGCCACGGCGCCGTGCGGCGCGTGAATGCCACCGTGCGCGCGCCGCTCGAGCCGGCTGCCGTGACGCGGCTCGGCCACGTGGTGCTGCAAACGGTCGACTTTGCCGGCATGGCGCGCTGGTACGGACGCCACCTCGGCCTGATCCCGACCGATGTGCAGTACCTGGCCGACGGCACGCCCAACCTGGCGTTCTTCCGCCTCGACCTGGGCGACACGCCGGCCGACCACCACAGCCTGGTGCTGGCCGGCGGCATCGAGGAAAAGTACGAGCACAGCGCCTACGAGGTGATCGACCTCGATGCCCTCGGCCAGGGCCAGAACGTGCTGCGCGCCAAAGGCCACCGCCATATGTGGGGCATCGGCCGCCACATCCTGGGCAGCCAGTTGTTCGATTACTGGTACGACCCGGACGGCATGGAGTTCGAGCACTACACCGACGGCGACCTGTTCACCGCCAGCCACGAAACCCATTACGTGCCGCTCGCGCTGTCCGGCATCTGGGCCTGGGGCGACGACGTGCCCGCCGCGATGGGCGTCAAGCGCGACCTCGGCACCGTGCTCAAGGTGCTGCGCCTGCTGTGGCAGGGCCGCCTGTCGTTCATCCGGCTCAAGTTGCTCGGCAGCGCGATGTCCAACCCGCGCCCGTGGCTGTAACGCCGCGCCGCCTTTTTACCGCATCAACAAGGAGTATTTCATGGCAATCCAAGTTATCCACTTCCTGCAGGACGGCGCGCCGTCCTGGGGCGTGGTCCATGGCGACCGTGTCGCGCCGCTGGCGCGCCGCTACACCGGCAGCGCCGGCTTCATCAGCGAAGGCCTCGACGACGCCTGGGCCAGCACGCCGGACCAGGCCACCCTGATCCTGGGCGCCCTGACGCTGCTGTCGCCGGTCAGCGCCGACCGCCAGTTCATTTGCCAGGGCATCAACTACGCCAGCCACGTGCGCGAGTCGGGCATGGATCCCGACAAGATCGGCTTCAACACCTTGTTTACCAAGGCGTCCTCGTGCCTGGCGTCGGCCCAGGCCGACATCGTGCGCCCCGCCCACGTGCGCCTGCTCGACTACGAAGTCGAGCTGGGCCTGGTGCTGCGGCGCCCAATGACCGGCCCCGTCACCGTCACGCCCGACCGGCTGCACGAATGGCTGGCCGGCGTGACCATCGTCAACGATATTTCGGCGCGCGATGTGCAGCTGCCGCAGACGCAGTTCTACAAGGGCAAGAGCTACCGCGGCTTCGGGCCCACCGGCCCCTTTTTGCTGCTGCTCACACCAGACGAATGGCGGCGCTGGCCGGAACTGCGCATGCGCCTTCATGTCAACGGCGCCCTGCGCCAGGATGCCTATTGCGGCGACATGATATTCAAGCCGCACCAGACGCTGACCGAACTGTCGGCGCTGCACGACCTGCAGCCAGGCGACCTGATCGCCACCGGCACGCCGGCCGGCTGCGCCGTGCGCGCGCCCGGCAAGCTGGCCATGTGGGTGATGCGCCATCTGTTGTCGGACGCCGCCAAATGGCGCTTGTTCATCAAGAAGGGCATGGCCAACCGGGCCTACCTGCAGCCCGGCGACACGATCGCGGCCACGATCCGCAGCGACGACGGCAGCCTTGACCTGGGCGAGCAGCGCAACCGCGTGGTGGCGCCATGAGCGGCCCCGGTTTTGCCGCCATGCTCGGCCAGTTCGACGGACCGGAGCAGCTGCGGCTGCGCGCGCTGGCGCTGCCCGCGCCGCGCCGCGGCCAGGTGGTGGTGCGGGTCGATGCGGCCTCCGTGAACCCGATCGACACCCGGCGCCGCGCCGGCTATGGCCGCCGCCTGATGTCGGTGCTGGGCGCGGCGCGCCTGCCGCTGGTGCTGGGCAATGACTTTGCCGGCACCGTATGCGCGGTGGGCCACGGCGTGACGGCTTTCCGCGAAGGCGACGCGGTGTTCGGCGCCAAGCCGCCGTCCAGCCACGGCAGCCATGCCACCCATGTGGTGCTCGATGCCGCGCTGGTGCTGCGCCAGCCGCCGGGCATGCGCGCCGAGCAGCTGGCCGCCCTGCCCTACAACTTCCTGACCGTGGCGCGCGCCATTGCCGGCGCCGGCATCACACGCAGCGCCATCCAGGGCCGCGAGGTTCTGGTGCACGGCGCATCGGGCGGCCTGGGCCTGATCGCGCTGCGCCTGCTCGACGACATGGGCGCATGCGTCACCGCCGTGGCCGGCGCGCGCCGCCACGACTGCCGCCAGGCCGGCGCGGCACACGTGCTGGACCGCCATGCCGAGCCGCTGCGCACGCTGCCGCGCAAGTTCGCCGCCACGCTCAACTTCGGCAACTGGGATGACGAAGCCGCCTTGCTGCGCTTGCTTGCCCCGGACGCGCTGGGCCACGCCACCACGGTCCATCCGCTGCTTGGCCGGCTGGACCGCGCTGGACTGGCCGCCGGCCTGGCCGGCGCGTGGCTGGAAAAGCGCCGCATGGCGCGCCAGGCGCCGCCCGGCGCGCGCTACGCCTGGACCGTGTTCCGCCCGGACCGCGCGGCGCTGCAGCAGCTGGCCAACTGGGCGCCGCTGCTGCAGCGCTCCACGACCCCGGTCTGCTTCCCGCTGGCGCAGGCGGCGCAGGCCCACCTGCATGTGGAGCAGCAGCAGCCGGGCCGCGCGATCCTGCTGCCGCACATGACCTGACATCTGACCGAGGAGACACTATGAACGACTTCATCCCAAGCGCCGCGCTTGCACAGCATGCGCTGCGCAGCCTGGCCGACGTGCAGGCGCTGGAAACAACGAGCTGGCAAGACCAGCTGCCGGCCCGCACCACCTACGACGTGCTGCGCCAGGCCAGCGCGCGCCACCCGCAGCGCACGGCGCTGCGCTTCCTTGCGCGCGCCGAGGCGGACGCGCCGGCGGCCGCGATCAGCTACCACACCCTGGCCGAGCGCGTGACCCAGGCTGCGAACGCCTTCCACCAGGCCGGCATCCGCCCCGGACAGGCCGTCGCGCTGCTGCTGCCCAACCTGCCGGAGACCCACTATGCGCTGTGGGGAGCGCAGGCGGCCGGCATCGCCGCGCCGGTCAATCCGCTGCTGGACGCGGCGCAGATTGCCGCCATCATCGACGCCACCCGGGCCGAAGTGCTGGTGACGCTGGCGCCGCTGCCCGGCAACGACATGTGGGACAAGGCCATGGCCGTGGTGGCGCGCTGCCCGACGCTGCACACGGTGTACATGGTCGATGCCGACGGCAGCGTCGACCCGGCGCTGGCGCCGCACGCCGGCGTGCGCGTGCTGTCCTTCGCGGCCGCGCTGGCCCAACAGCCGGGCGCCTACCTGGTGTCGGGGCGCGTGATCGGGCCATACGACGTGTGCGCCTATTTCCACACCGGCGGCACCACCGGCCTGCCGAAAGTGGCGTTGCATACCCATTTGAACGAAGCGTTCGTGGCCGCCATGCTGGCCCGGCTGCAGCCGGAGCAGCACGTGGTGCTGTGCGGGCTGCCGCTGTTCCATGTGAACGGCGCCATGGTCACCGGCCTGGGCGCCTTCCACGCCGGCTGGGAAGTGGTGATGCTGACCGCGCAGGGCTACCGCGGCCCTGGCGTGCTGGCCAATTTCTGGCAGCTGGTGCAGCGCTTTCGCGCCACCACCTTCAGCGGCGTGCCCACCATTTTCGCCACGCTGGCCGAGCTGCCGCTGGCCGGCGCCGACATCTCGTCGCTGCGCCTGGCCTTCTGCGGCGCCGCCCCCTTGCCTGCGGCCGTGGCGCGCCGCTTCGAGCAGGTGGCCGGCATCCCCCTGTGCGAAGGCTACGGCCTGACCGAAGCGGCCTGCATTTCCGCCGTCCATCCGGCCGGCATCGCGCGCCGCGAAGGCAGCGTCGGACTGCGCCTGCCGCACCAGGCGCTGACGGCCTGGCAAGTGGACGCCGATGGCCAGGCCACGCGCGCCTGCGCCGCCGGCGAGGCGGGCGTGATCGGAATCAGCGGTCCGAACGTATTCCCCGGCTACCTGCGCGAGCGCGACAACCGCGGCATCTGGCTCAAGCCCGGCTGGCTCAATACGGGCGATCTCGGCTTCATCGACGCCGACGGCTACCTGCACCTGACCGGCCGCGCCAAGGACCTGATCATCCGCGGCGGCCACAATATCGATCCGGTCATGATCGAGGATGCGCTGCTGCGCCATCCGGCTGTCGCGCTGGCGGCCGCGGTGGGCCAGCCCGACGCCCATGCCGGCGAGCTGCCGGTGGCGTATGTGACGCTGAAACCGGGCGCGCACGCGGCGCCGGAAGCGCTGTTGGCCGCCGCGCACGCGCTGGTGCCCGAACGCGCCGCCGTGCCGGTGCGGGTGGAGGTGCTGGCGCAGATGCCGCTGACGGCGATCGGCAAGGTCGCCAAGGCCGAGCTGCGCCTGCGCGCCATCGAGCACGTGCTGGAGCAGCTGCTGGCCGCGCACCAGGTCGGCGCCGAGCTGGCGGTACAGGCCGACCCGGCGCGCGGCACGGTGGTGCAGCTGCGCTGCGCGGCCGCCGCCGCCACCCGGGCGCGCGGCCTGCTGGCGCCGTTCCCGTTCGCGATCGATATGTTGCCGCCGGCGGGGGAGCAATGAGCATGGGCCAACAACTGCCCGCCACCGTCGACGTGCTGCTGGTCGGCATGGGCCCGGTCGGCGCCACCGCCGCCAACCTGCTGGGCCGCCTGGGCCTGCGCACGCTGGTGATCGACAAGGCGCACGACATCTACACGGCGCCGCGCGCCATCGTGCTGGACAACGAAGCGCTGCGCATCCTGCAGATGGCTGGGCTGGAGGATGGCGCCTTCGCCACCTGCGCGATCGCGCAAGTGCAGATGCACTCGCCGCTGTACGGCCGCTACGCGCGCGCCAACACGGCCGGCCAGATCGACTGCCACCCGCAGCTGGTGACCTTCTACCAGCCCGAGCTCGAGCGCGTGCTGCGCGCCCGCCTGCGCCAGTACCCGTGCGTGCAGGCGGCGCTGGGCGCGGAGCTGGTGGACTTCACCCAGGACGAGCATGGCGTGCAGGCGACGGTGCGCCAGGCCGACGGCGCACTGGCCAGCGTGCAGGCGCGCTTCCTGGTCGGCGTGGACGGCGCCGGCTCCTTCGTGCGGCGCCACCTCGGCCTGGTCTTCGAGGGCAAGACCTTCACCCAGGACTGGCTGGTGGTGGACGTGCTCGACGCGCCGGTCCCGATCGACCATATCGAATTCATCTGCGACCCGCGCCGCCCGGCGCCGCACATGCCGGCGCCGGGCAACCGCCAGCGCTGGGAATTCATGCTGCTGCCGGGCGAGACCCACGCGCACATGGAGCACCCGGACACCATCCGGGCGCTGCTGGCGCCGTGGTGCGATGCGCGCGATTGCACCATCGAGCGCACCGCCGTGTACCGCTTCCACGCGCGCCTGGTCAACCGCTTCTCGAAGGGGCGCGTGTTCCTGGCCGGCGACGCCGCCCACATCACGCCGCCCTTCGTCGGCCAGGGCCTGGTGGCCGGCCTGCGCGACGTGGCCAACCTGTGCTGGAAGCTGGCCTGGGTGGCGCAGGGCCGCGCCCCGCTATCCATGCTCGACAGCTACGACACCGAGCGCCGCCCGCATGCGCGATCCATCATCAACCTGGCGCGCCTGATGGGCGCCCTGGTCATGCCGCGCAACCGCGCCACGGCGCTGTTCGTGCATGGACTAATGGGCCTGCTGCACCGCGTGCCGCTGACCCGGTCCCTGTTCGAGGACTTGAAGATCAAGCCGCCGCCGCGCTTCCGGCATGGCCTGTTCCGGCACGGCCGCGGCGGCGCGCGCCTGGTGCGCGGCGGCCAGCTGCCGCAAGGCTGGCTGCGCCGCGTCGCCGGCACCCCCACCCTCTTGAGCGACGACTACCTGGGCAACACGCTGACCCTGGTCGGCTTCGGCTGCGACCCCGCCGCGCAGCTCGACCCGCAGCTGCAGGCCGCCTGGCGCGCGGCCGGCGGCCAGATCGTGGCAGTGCGCCACCGTGGCCAGGCTGAGCTGGGCGGCGGCGCATGGGAGGACCTGAGCGACGCGCTGGTGCCGGGCGCCGCGCCGGTCGGCTGGGTGGCCACCGTGCGCCCCGACCGCGTGGTGCTGCATGACGGGCCTGTCAACGGCGTGAACGCCATCGTGCGGGAAACGCTGGCTTTGCTGGGCTGCGCCGGCGCGGCCGCCATGCCGCTGGCGGCGGCGACAAGCTGAAGCCCGCTATTTTTCGCAGTGTGCAGTACCCATTCCAACAACCAAGGAGACAAGCATGAACCTGATGAAAAAGACCGCCGGCATGGCATTGTTGGCGGGCAGCGCGGCGAGCGCGCAGGCCGCCGAAGGCTTCGAACCGCGCTACAACCTGGCCGGCAGCCTGGGCGGGGAAATCTTCGCGCCGCCCGACCAGACCGGCTGGGGCTTCTTGACGGCCGCCACCCGCGTCAATGTGCGCCGCGTGACGGGCGACGACGGCAAGGATTTGAGCGTGCCGGTGCCCGGCGCCACGCTGGCCGTGCCCGGCCTGCCGGATGCGCTGCAGCCGTCCTACGGCCCGGGCCGGGCCACGCTGCATGGCGACGGCACGATGACGCGCATGGACGTCGCGCTCGGCTATCTGAGCGCCGGCCAATACGGCGGCGGCCGCCTGGCGTTCGCCGTCGACCTGCCCTTCATCCGCAAGGACCAGCGCATCGGCGTCAGCGGCGCCACGCCGTCGCTGACCTGGCCCGGCCCGGTGCCGCCTGCCGTGCAGGCCGGCGTGGCCAGCCAGTTCGGCGGCCAGTACCAGGCCGGCCTGGATGGCCAGGGCGCCGCCGCCACGGGCGTGCTGCATGGCGTCGGCGACGTCGAACTGATGGCGGGCTGGCAGTTGGTCGGCGAGCGCTGGCGCGTGCTGGCCGGCACGTCGCTGGTGCTGCCCACCGGTAAATACGAGGCAGACCCCCAGCCCGATGCCGGCACCGGCAATTTCCGCACGCTGCGCCCGGCGCTGCAGCTCGCTTACCTGCCCACGCCGCACACGGCGCTGGGCGCCAAGTTGTCGCTGGGCCTCAATTCGCGCAACCGCGACAACCAGCTGCGCAGCGGCAACTGGTTCGGCGTGGAACTGGCGGCCGGCTACAAGACGCCAGTCGGGGTGGTCGGGCTGCATGCCTTGCGCGTGCAGCAGTATCAGGATGACGAGCACAATCCGTTCGGACCCAGCCGCTTCCGCTCGACCAATGCCGGCGCCTTCTTCACCACGCTCGTGCCGGGGCTGGACGCGGCCCTCACGCTGCAGTACATCGACACCACCGCCTCGCGCAACGCCAAGCACGGCAGTTTTACCCAGCTGCGCCTGGTCAAGCTGCTGTGAGGGCGGCCGCGCGCGCGCCGGCAGGCGCCATCATCAGCGCCTGTTGCGTCCTGGCAGCGCTCCACTTCGGGCGTGCCGTGCTGGAGCCCGTGGCGCTGGCCGCCATCCTGAGTCTGGTGGCGGCGCCCCTGATCCGCGCGCTCGGCCGGCTCGGCCTGGCGCGCCTGCCCGCGATGCTGGCGGTGCTGCTGCTGGCCGGCGCCTGCGTGGCCGGGACCGGCGTCATGCTGGCATCCCAGCTGGTCAGCCTGGGCGCCGAACTGCCCCAGTACCGCAGCGCCATCCACCGCAAGGCGGGCCAGCTGCTGGCCGCGCTGGAGCGCCCGTTTGCGCGCGTCAAGGACGGACTGAACGCCGTCCTCCCGCTGGCGCCGGGCGGCGCCGCAGCGCAGCTGGCACAGGGTGCGCCGGCGCCGCCAGGGGCCGCGCCGGCCACGGCGCCGGCGGCGCGCGACGTGCTGGCGCACCTGCTTGGGCTGGCCTGGGGACCACTGGGCGAAGCGGGCATGGTGCTGGTGCTGCTGATGTTCATGCTGCTCGAGCAGGAATCGCTGCAGGACCGCCTGATCCGCCTGACCGGACGGGCCGACGTGAGCCGCACGGTGCGCGCGCTGGCCGATGCGGCGCACGGCGTGTCGCGCTTCTTCTTTTGCCAATTCGTCGTCAACACCAGCTTCGGCGTCGCCATTGGCGTTGCGCTGTGGGCCGCCGGCCTGCCCCATGCGCTGCTGTGGGGCACGCTGTGCGGCGTGCTGCGCTTTATCCCCTACGTCGGCGCGCTGGCCGCGGGCGCCGCGATCGGCTGCTTTGCCGCCGCCGTCGATCCCGGCTGGCGCCTTGCCGTGTCCTGCCTGGCCATGTTCGGCGTGCTCGAACTCACGGTCGCGCACCTAGTTGAACCGAAGGTGTACGGGCACAGCACCGGGCTGTCGCCGCTGGCCGTGGTGGTCTCGGCGCTGTTCTGGGGCACGCTGTGGGGGCCGGTCGGGCTGCTGATCTCGACCCCGCTGACGGTATGCCTGGTCGTGACCGGGCGCCATGTCGGCGCGCTCGCGCCGCTGGCCATTCTGTTTGGCCAGGCGCTGGACGTGACGGCGGCGCAGCGCTTCTTCCTGCGCGGGCTGTCCGGCGAGACCGGCGTCATCGTGCGCGATGCCGCCGCCTTCCTGCGGCGTGCCAGTTTCGCGCGCTACTGCGACCAGATCCTGCTGCCCGGCCTGGCACTGGCCGCGACCGAACTGCAGCTTGGACTGATCGATGCAGTGCAGCAGGACCACCTGCGCTGCACCGTGGCGGAAGTGGCGGAATCGCTTGCGCCCAGCGGCACGGCACCCGCGCGCCGCCGGCACCAGGTGTCCCTGCTCGACGCCAACGTCGGCGCCCACCTGCGCCGGCTGCGCGAAGCGCGCCTGGGTCGCTGGCAGGGCCCGCTTGACGTGCCGCAGCGCTCGATTGTGCTGTGTACCGGACTGGCGTCCGAGCGCGACGAGCTGGTCAGCGAGCTGCTGGCGCGCGCCCTGCGCCAGGCCGGCATCGACGCGCGCAGTATCGCCCTGCCCCTGCCGTATGGCGAGCATGACGCCAGCAGGGCCGCACTGGTGTGCTCGGTGTTCGTTCCCTACCCGCTGGCAGAACAGCTTGAATCATGGCAGCAGGCCATTGCCGGCTTGCGCGCCCTGCTGCCGCAAGCGCTGCTGGCGACCATCCGCCTGCCGGGCGACAAGCTACCCGGACCGGTGTCGGTCATCGACGGGCTGGTCGACATGGACTTGCGCTCGTTCGAAGAATGCCTGGCTTTCGTCACGCCGCAGCATACGGCGGGGTGACGCAGCCGGCATCGTATCGCGGCCGCGGCGCACCCTGCCAGGCGTCATCAGCGCATCAAAATGGGAATGCGACGATGCCTTTGGGTCCCAGTCGCTCGACCATGTAATTGCGCTTTTTGCCAACCCTCTCGATATTGGAAGAGCTGAGCCCGGTCCAATTGGTTTGGATTCCCGCGCTATCGACACTCCGCCGTTTAAGTTCTGTCAGTATTTGCTCGGTATAGTCATAGGGCGGCATTTAGTGACCGCTGGCATTGCCCACGTTGGTCACCGCGCCGCAAACCGCGCTCCAGGCGCCTGCCGCCGCGACTGGGCCTCCGGCAAGAAATGACGAGTGGTACCGCACTACCCGTTTGTCGGCGGTGTAGATGTTGCCGTCGCCATCCATGACGAAGATGAAATAACCTTGGTGCCCGCCGGCAGTGTTGAGCAATCGTTGATGTCCTTCTGCATTCCCCCGGTTAAGGACATTCCCAGTGTTTTGTAAGATGGCATTGCCGCCCCCTCGATTGTCTTGACGAATTGTCTACCTTGACGGTTACACATTGCCAAACAAAGAAACGTCAAACAGGACAAGTGTGACGACGCAGCAACAGAATGACCGCCACAGGTGCTATATTAAGCCGCAGCTAAATGTAATATCTGGTTTGGTTTTCAGGCACGCGCCGGCAACTGCGCCAAGCCGGAGATCGGACCTGGCTTGCGCGGCAAGAGCGCCTCGCATTGATGTGTTGTTAGTCTTCATTTTTGGTGTAAAAGTAACCCATGAATTCACAGCGGGATCCTGTCTCACAATGGCAAACGGTGTTCGATCGCATCGACGCGGCGATGCATGTCGACCCCGAAGAGGCGTTGAAGCTTTGCAAGCAAGTGTTTGTTGAATCGTACTTGTGGGAGCCGCCGGTGTATGTGCGCGCGGCCGAGCGCTACGGGAAGATCATGGATCACCTCGGCAGATCGACCGAAGCGCGCGACTCTCTGCTGGCGGCCCAGCAAGCGGCCCAGGGTTCCTGCTTGCCGATCTACGAAGCGAAGATCCTCGAGCGCCTTGCGCGCGGTTACTACTCCGGTGGCGATTACCGGCGCGCCATTCAATATTGGGACAGCTGCATTGCCGTCATCAAGCAGACCGGCGGCGATGCCGAGACCTGGATCCTGGCCAAAGTCGGACTGGCACAAGTCTACAAGGGCGCCGGCGATCATGCCGCCGCCCTGGCCATGCTCACCGAAGCGCAGGCGCGCACGGTCGAAGTGGGCGACCCGCACCTGGACGTCAAGGTCAAGATTAACCTGGCAGTCGGCCTGATCGAACTGGAACGGCCGCAAGAGGCCGCGGCCATTTTGGAGGAAACGTTCAGGATTTGCTCGGAACACCAGCTGTTCGACTATCTGGCGGAATCGAATCTCTATCTCGGCAAGATTGCCTTGGCAGACGGTGCGCTGGAACGCGCCATGGCCTACCTTGAAGCGGGACTGGCGGCCGCCCGCCAAGTCAATTTCCGATGGTGCGAGGCGCACATCTTTGCAGTCAAAGCCAAGGTTTTTGCCCGTAGCGGCAATTTTGAAATGGCGCTGCAGGCAGTAAAGGAAGCGCAAGCGATTGCGGCCGCTGACGGTTTCGTCGACATGCTGATACAGCAGCATTTTGACGCCGCGGAATATGCTGCAGCCTTGAACGATTTTGCGACCGCCTTCGTCGAATACAAGGCTGGCCATGCGTGCGAGCAGCGCTTGCATGTCAAGGCCGCCGGCATGCCGCCGTGAGCAGCAACTGCCGGCCCGCATCCAGGGCGCGCCAAGCCTGATCCGTTGGCGCGCCGCGTGCACAACAAATCAGGACAAGAAAAATAGCCCGCTTCACAGTGGGCTATTTTTTATTTGGCCCCACGCCCGTTCTTAGACATCGCCAAATCCGCACCGCGCTTCAGATTCGACGCGCTTGGGCTAAGATTGAGCGCGCCATACCGCAGACCCAATAACTTAACAATGAATCGAAGGAGCTCACTATGCGCATTTCACAAATCTTGACCAAGAGTATCGCGCTGTTGTCCTGTGCCGTGGCGCTGCTATGCCCCGCACTCGCGACGGCACAAACCCATTCGTACGCCATGCCACTTGCGCCAGCGGCCGTCGACTATGACTTCGTGATGAGGATGCGCGACCATTCTCAAGGAGCCATCGAGGCGGCGAAGACCGAACTGGCGCATGGCGACGACAAACAGCTGAAAAAATTGGCAAGAAAGGTCATCGAAGCCCAAACCAAAGAAATCGCACTCCTGGACGCATGGATGGCCAGCCATCCAGAGGCAGCAAAAGACAAATAATGGTCACGCCGACATTGCTACTCACGGCGATCCATCATCGCTGCCTGTGCGCTGGCCCAGGCACGAAACAGCCGCGGCGGCGAAAAATGGCAATCCAATATTGCTCAAGGTGTTAATTCCTGTCCAAATCTGTACATACCGATATAAAATTGTCTCGTTTTACTATTTATCATCGCCGCCAAAATTTCCATGCTATGTTGTTCGATCAGATCGGAGATCGACACCATGCTTTGCACTGTACGCCATCATTTAACGGGACTCGCGAATCAGGCCACGCTGCTGCCTGCGCGCGCGCGCGCCCGGTGGCAAGCGGGTGTCGCCCTGGTGAGCATGTTGACGCTGGTCGTCATGCTGTTCGCCGCCGTGTCGCACCAGCATGCCTCGGGCGCCCTCGATGAAGATGACTGCATCGTTTGCAATCTCGCTTTCGACACGCTGGACGATATTCCGGCCGCCCCCTTGGTAGCAGAACCATCAGCGCCGGCGAACTTTTACTATTTGCTGGTTTCAACGCCGCCCTCCATGGTCGACCTCTTTCATCCGGTCTCCCCTCCCAGCTGCGGGCCCCCGCCGCTGTCCGCGTAAATCTCCTTTACGCATCCTTGTCATTGCGCGCGCGCTCACTTGTGCACGCTGCGCAAGCTCAGCGCCGGACTCGTTCGCTTCTCGCCGTCTGAACGCTTGACCTATTGACATGGACTCTGTTGCCTGTGCTCCTGGCGTACTGTGCGCCGGAACGCGCGCGCCTATCCGTTGGTGAAAACCGGAGGGTTCTATGGTCACGTCACAACTCCCTGTGACTATCATGACACGCCTGTTGCACGACTCCTGCGCAGACCTGATCCGGCGTTTGCAATGGGAATGCAGCGCCCATGCGTTCGCGCTGGTCGTTCCCTCGGACCGGGACAAATTTCGCCTTGCGGATGACGCCTCCGGGCAGGACGCCGTCACGTTCAACCAGCTCGCCAATGGCTGCGTGCTGTGCAACGTGGACAAGGACCTGTCCCGGGCGCTCGATGAATTGTTGCACCAGCACGCTGCGGGACAGCGCTGCTTCGGTCGGGTGGTGGTGGTGTCTCGACCGGACCAGATCGCCGCAGTGGCAGAAGTGCTGTTCACGCATGAGGCAATCGGCCGCTCCTGCATGCTCGATGCCATCGTGCTCTCGCTCGATACCGCCGACCTGGAACGCAGGCAGTCAATTCCATCGGCATGGGCCCAATACATCGCCATGGCCACCCATGTTGTCATTACGAATACCGCACGGCTATGCGAAGCGGCGCTCGCGCAGCTGCGCAAACGCATCGCGCGCATCAATCAGAACGTCCGGGTGCACATGCCCGCCCGCAGCGCGCCCATCGACCAGATTGTGTATTTGGGCGCGACGCTGCATTGGTAGGCACGAGGCACACACAGATTTCACGAATATCGATGCGGGGAGTGCAACCGGCTCCCCGGATTGGTCCAGGCAACGCCAGCGCCGACGCAGTCTATCGGTGAGGGCGACGCCGCCGACGGCAAGGTAAACCACTTTGCCGTCCAAGCAGCACCAAACCGGTCCGTTCTTGCTCACTCTTGAATGGACCATTTATCACTATAACAATGATGAATGATGGAGAATTTTAGATGAATTTTCACGGTAACTACAAGATGCTGCCCATCGCAGCTGCGCTAGTTCTGGCAACAATCGGTGCGTCGGCACAAGCGGCGACAGAAGCTTGGGTCAACACAGCGACGCAAGCGCCGCGCATTCCCGCCAGCACGACCCACCTCAACGCGATGACGGCAGGGGCACCGACGCACGTCGTCGTCTCGCTCAATTTGCGCAATAAAGCCGACCTTGATACGCTGACCAACAACATCATGGCTGGCCGTGTGACGCATCCGATCACCAGCGCGCAGTTCATGGCCAGCTATGCGCCGACGCAGGCGCAGGCGCAAGCGGTCGCCGACCATTTGACCAGGAGCGGTTTCCGGAACGTCACGATCTCGGACAACCGCATGCTCGTCAGTGCCGATGGCACGACGACCTCGGTCAAGACCGGATTCAATACCGACATCCATACCTATGATGTGGGGGGGCGCGCCGCGTTTGCCAACATCAGCGCCGCCGCCGTTCCTCAATCGCTGAGCAAGATCGTGCTGGCCGTACACGGCTTGCAAACGGTGCATTTGCATCATGTCATGATGGCCAAGCCAAATGGCGTGCATACGAACACCGTGTCCGGCCACAGCCCGACCGATTTCGCCGCCATTTACAACGCATCCAGCCTGCCGAGCGCCATCAATGCGAAAATCGGTATTATCACTCAGGGCAGCATGACCCAGACCGTGGCCGACTTGCGCACCTTCGCATCGAACAAGGGCTTTCCAGCACCGAATATCACCACCGTCACCGTCGGCGCCGCCAGTTCCGACACGGCCGGCGTAGGCGAATGGAATATGGATACCCAGGATGCGCTCGCGACCGCTGGCGGTACCATCAACCAAATGATCCTGTACACGGCCAACACCCTCAGCGATGCCGACCTGACCTCGACCTACAACCGCGCCGTCGGCGACAATGTGGCCAAGTCGATCAACGTATCGCTGGGCGAGTGCGAAACCGATGCCCAGTCGTCCGGCATCATGGCCAGCAATGACCAGATCTTCCAGACCGCCGTCGCCCAGGGCCAGACCTTCTCGGTCTCGTCCGGCGATTCCGGTTCTTACGAGTGCGGCGGACCTGGCAATTCGGCCAGCTATCCTTCGGTCTCGCCTTACGTGATGTCGATCGGCGGTTCCCTGCTCAACACCTCCGGCACCACCTACCAGTCGGAATCGGTGTGGGCATGCACTACCGCCGCGCAATGCCAGCAAAGTGCTGGTGGCGGCGCCGGCGGCGCACCTAGCCTGACCGAAGCGGCACCAAGCTGGCAGATCAATGCCGGCGTGCTCGGTACGTCGACCAAGCGCGGCACACCCGACATCTCCTTCGATGCCGATCCGAACAGCGGCGCCCTGGTGCTGATCAGTGGTGCGAACCAGCAAATCGGCGGTACCAGTCTGGCGGCCCCGATCTTTACCGGCTTCTGGGCCCGTGTTCAGTCGATGAACAACAATACCCTGGCGTTCCCGGCTGCGGCAATCTATCAAAAAGCGGCCACCACACCAGGCATGTTCCATGACATCACTTCCGGCGCGAATGGTGGTGAAACCGCCAAGGCGGGCTGGGACTACGCGAGCGGATACGGCAGCTTGAACATGGCTAACTTCGCGGCCGCGATGGGTAACAGCGGTCCTGCCTGCAACGCCACCGTCATCAATGGCTCGGCAACCACCTGCACCGCTGCTGGCTTGCCTAACTATACCGGCACCGCGTACACCCACATGTATTCGACCTACACTGGCGGCGGCTCTTGCACCCCGGCAGTGGCACCAGGCTATGATACGAGTGGCTGCACGGCGCCCCAGGGCACCGCGCTGAGCAACGGCGTCGCAGTGACCGGCATCTCGCTGGCAGCAGGCGCGAACAAGATGTATACCTTCGTCGTGCCGGCCGGCCAGACCAGCCTGACGTTCGATACTTCCGGTGGCAGCGGCGACGCCGACCTGTATGTCAAGCTCGGTTCGGCACCAACGACCTCGGTCTACCTGCAAAAATCGGACGGCTCGACCACCACCGAGCACATCGCCATTACCAATCCGGCTGCCGGCACCTACTACGTGATGGTTAACGGCTATGCTGCCTCGAGCGGCGTTTCGCTGGTGGCCAAGTACGCTGCCGGTTCCACCAATGTGCTCACCAACGGCGTTCCAGTCACCGGCCTGGCCGGTTCGGCTGGTTCGTCCAAGGTCTACACGCTGGTCGTTCCAGCTGGCCGCCCTAGCGTCACCTTCAAGACCACCGGCGGCAGCGGCGACGCCGACCTGTTTGTGCAAGTCGGTTCGGCGCCGACCACGAGCTCGTACCTGAAAAGCTCGGAAGGTTCGACCACCACCGAGACGGTCACGATCACGTCGCCAGCAGCGGGCACGTACTACGTGATGGTCTACGGTTATGCAACCTACAGCGGTGTCACGCTGACCGGTTCGGATTAATATCGTCATTGAGCAGCACCGCCCCCGGTCCGCATGGCCCGGGGGCTTTTTGCATCCATCAACCCGTATAATGGCCATCTCATGTTGACACTCGACCGCCCCAGCCTGACACCTCGCCACAATGCCGGCTTCACGCTGCTCGAGGTGCTGGTCGCGCTGGTCATCGTCGGCACCGCGCTGGGCGCCTGCCTGCGCGCCGTCGGCAGCCTGGCAGGCAATAACGAGGCCATGCGCGAAATTACGCTGGCGACGTGGTCGGCGGAAAACCGCTTCGCCCATATTCGCATCGACGCCGAGTGGCCCGCCATCGGCACCAATATTTTCGACTGCTCGCAAGGCGACATCCACCTCATCTGCACGGAGCAGGTCAGTGCCTTGCCAAATCCAAATTTTCGCCGCGTCGAAGTCAGCGTCGGCAACACGCGCGGCGCCGCGCGCCGCATCGTCAAGCTGATCCAGGTCGTGCCCCATGTTTTTTAAGCGCCAGCGCCAGGCCGGCTTCACGCTGATCGAATTACTGGTCGCCATTGCGATCCTCGCCATCGTTGCCGTGCTGGGCTGGCGCGGCCTGGACAGCATCATCCGCTCGCGTGCCAGCCTGACGGCGGACATGGAACAATTCGCGGGGATGCAGCTGGCGTTTGCCCAGCTGCAAAGCGACTGCGCGCAGGTCGTCAGTGTGGCTGATTTTCCCGCCCATGCGCCCATGCTGGCCACGGAACAGGGTATCTGGCTGCTGCGCAGCGTCGTCGAGGATGGCCAGCCAGAGCGCTACGAGGTGATTTCCTACCGGATCGGCAAGGGCGGGCTGGTGCGCACCGAATCGCCGGCCAGCCGCGACGTTGCGGTCATCGAGCGCGCGTGGGCAGCGGCGCTGGCCGGCGCCGACGGCAGCGCCGGCGTGCGCCTGGAATTGGGTGCGCGCCAGATCCATCTGCGCCTGATGCAAGACCCGGCGCTCGCCCTGGAAGTGGAACTGTTGCTTCCCGGGCGCACCAATCCCATCAGCAAAATCATTTTGGTAGGGCCAGCTTGAGGCGCGCCTGCCTCCGGCGCGAACGCGGCGTCGCTGTCGTGACGGCACTGTTGCTGACCACGCTGGCGGTGACGATCGTGGCGAGCCTGTTCTGGCGCCAGCAAGTCCAGATCCGCTCGATGGAAAACGCGCGTATCCAGATGCAAAGCAAATGGGTGCTGCGCGGCATGGTCGACTGGGCCCGGGGCGTGCTGAGCGAAGATGCCCGGGTGAGCGCGATTGACCACCTGGATGAAGCGTGGGCCTTTCCCATGGCACAGCAGGCATTAGCCGATTACGTCGACCACGCCGCAGCCGATGACAAGGGCCACGGCGCCCCCCGCATGGCGGCCCGTATCGTCGATGCGCAATCGCGCTTTAATCTTGGCAACCTGGCCCAGAATGGCATTGAGGACAGCCAGCAGCTCGCCATTTTCAAGCGCTTGCTGTCGCTACTGCAGCTCGATCCGGCACTGGCCAACAAGGCGCTGGCGGACGTGGTGGCCACCCAAAATCCGGAAGCGGCCACGCCCGAGGGCGCCCCAGGCGCCGCGCCCGCCGCGCAGCCGGCGCCGGCCAAGGCCGCCGTGCACCCGGGCCTGAAGCGCCTCGACGACCTGCTCGACGACAGCGCCTTCACCCAGTCACTCGTGACGCGGCTCAAATTGTACGTCACCATTTTGCCGGTGCCCACGCCGGTCAATGTCAATACGGCCGGTCCCGAGGTCCTCGCTGCCATGATGAACAAGTCGGTGGCCGAAGCGGCAACGCTGATCGCTGGCCGCAAATCGGCCTTCTTCAAGGACGAAGCCGATTTTTTCAACCGGGCCGCGATCGCGCCCGACCTGAAACTGTTTTCTGTCAGAACCGATTTCTTTGTGCTCGACGCCAATGTCCAGTACGAGCGCGGCGAGCGCGACTTGCAGGCGCTCATCTACCGCAAGCGGACCGGCAACACGACCGTGAAATGGGTCAGGGAATACTAGCGCGGCGCCATGGCCGGCATCTGGCGGCTAATTGATCGTCGCCACGACATGCACGCTAGTGTCCGCCCAGCAGGCGCTCGAAAGAGGCGAGGTCCTGGGTGTTCATGTCGGCCACCGCCTTGTAGTCGAAGCCGCCTTCGCGCCAGCTGGCAATCTGGTAGCCCTGGCGCGACGCGATGTGCACGGCCGCGCTGCCCGCGGTGCCGGCAGGCCAGATGAACAGATTGATCACGTGCTGGTGGTGACGATAGGCCAGGCCCGCCACCGTGCGCCCGCCCAGATAATCGAGGCGGCCGCCGACCAGCGGAAAACCCTGCGCGGCAAGGTCGACGACCGGCGGCGAATAATCGAGCTTGCCGGCAAACCAGGGCTTGACCGTGTGCTGGTCGGACGAGGCGACATCGGTCAGGTGGTCGGCCATCAGCGCGCGAAAATGGCTGTTCACTACTTCCTGGTCCAGCTGGTCGGCCGACGACGCCGTCCACAGCGGCAGCAGCTGGGACGATGCCAACAGCAGCGCGCAGGCGGCAGCGGCGCCGAAATTGATCCAGGCCCATGGCCAGCGATGCGCCTGGCGCGGCGCCGAGCGCCGCGCCGGCGCCGGCAATGCCGCCATGACGCGTTCGCGCAAATGGGCCGGCGCCTGGTAGTGGACGGCCTTGCTGCGCACCATGGCGCCGAGCCGGGCCAGGCCCACATGGGCGGAGCGGCACCCGTCGCAAGCGGCCAGATGCGCGCGCAGGTGGATCATGTCCGGCACATCGAGCTCATCGTCGAGGTCGGCCATCATCATCTGTTCGGCTTGCTTACAATCCATCGCGTTCTCCTTGCCCGTGCTGCCTGAAGTAATCGAACAATAGCTTTCTGCCGCGCGCCAGGCGCGACATGACGGTCCCGATCGGGATGCCGGCGACAGTGGCGATCTGCTGGTAGGACAAGCCGTCCATCTCCTTGAGCACGAGCACTTCGCGAAACGCGACCGGCAGCCCGGCCAGCGCCTGCTGGACCAGCCGCCCGGTATCGAGGCGCATCAGGATCGCTTCCGGATTATTCCCCATGCCGAACACGGACACGTCGGCCCCGTCCGCGTCGTCGCTGTGCAGCGCTTCATCGAATGGCAGTGCATCGCGTTGATGGCGGTTGTCGCGCAAGCTGCTGAAGTAGGTGTTGCGCACGATTTTCAGCAGCCACGCGCGGGCGTCGTCGCCGCGAAAATCGTCGAAGAAACGCCAGGCCCGCATGTACGCCATCTGCACCAGGTCTTCGGCGCCATGGCTGTCGCCCGTCAGCCAGCGCGCCAGGCGATAGGCGGCGTCCAGGTGCGGCAAGATGATCGCCTCGAATGCCTCATTCCTGTTGTGTTCATCCACCCGAATACTCATCGTCTTTTCCAATTCTCCGCTACCAGACTCCGGGGGCACGCGATTTATTCCCGTTTTTTGAAAATAAATAAAGTGCGCGCGGCGGGAATAAAGCGCCCCGCCCCCGGGTTTGAGCAGATGCAGGCCATGGTGGTTGCGCCAACGCGCTGATGGCTGCAGCGGGCGCGCCGGCAAATGTGGCCTGGTGGCGTTGGCGGCGGCCGGCCAGCAGGCGGCGACTGCAAGCAACGTGATTTCATTACTGTCAGTCCAAGGAGAATAACATGTTAGATCGCAGGAACTTTTTGAAGCTGGGCGCCGTCGGTGGCGGCGCCGTCTTTCTGTCAGGACTGTATGGCTCCAGCCTTGCCGCCGGCCAGATCAGCGATTTCTATTTTGTCCAGTTGTCGGACACCCATTGGGGCTTTAGCGGCCCGCCCAATCCGGACGCCGCCAATACGCTGCGCAAGGCGGTCGCCGCCGTGAACGCCCTGGCGATCGCGCCCGACTTCATCGTCTTTACCGGCGACCTGACCCACACCACGGACGATCCGAAGGAGCGCCGGCAGCGCATGGCGCAATTTCGCGACATCGTCGGCGCGCTGAAGGTCAAGACCGTCCACTTCATGCCGGGCGAACATGACGCTGCGCTCGACAACGGCGCCGCCTTCAAGGAATTTTTCGGCCCGACCCACTACAGCTTCGACCACAAGGGCGTCCACTTCATCGCGCTCGACAACGTGTCCGATCCGGGCGCCAAAATCGGCGAAACGCAACTGGCGTGGCTGGCCCAGGATCTGGCCGGGCGCGCCCAGGATGCGCCCATCGTCGTGCTGACGCATCGGCCGCTGTTCGACCTGGAACCGAAATGGGATTGGGCCACGCGCGATGGCGACAAGGCGCTGGCCCTGTTGATGCCGCACCCGAATGTGACGGTGTTCTATGGCCATATCCACCAGGAGCATCATCACCAGACTGGCCATATCGCGCACCATGCCGCCAAGTCGCTGATCTTCCCCCTGCCGGCCCCAGGCTCGCAGGAAAAGCGCACCCCGCTGCCGTGGGACCCGGCCGCGCCGGGCAAGGGCCTGGGCTTTCGCGAGATCGAGGCCGATCCGGCCTCGGCCCGCTACACGATTGCTGAAAAGCTTGTGGAAGGGGGTGCGGGATGAACCGGGCAAGACGCAATTTTTGCGGTGGTGCGCTGGCCGGCACGGCGGCCTTGCTGCTCGGCGCCATCGATGCCCAGGGCAAGGCGCCGCTGAAAGAGCGGATCATCCAGGTCACGGCGCGCAAGTTTCAATTCACGCCCAGCGAGATCCACATACGGCAAGGCGAAACTATCGTGCTGGAAGTGACCGCGATCGACTTCGTCCATGGCTTCAATGTGCCCGGCATGCACCTGCGCACCGACCTGGTGCCCGGCCCTGCCACGCAGATCCGCATACCGACCGACAAGGCTGGCGTGTTCGAATTCTTGTGCGACAATTTTTGCGGAAGCGGCCATGAGGAAATGCACGGCAAGCTCATCGTGACGTAAACGGGTTTCTCGGAACGGTTCCGGGCCGCGTGCATCGCCAGTCACCGCGGCGCTGGACCGCCCGGGCAGAACAGGCGCTATACTGCTGCTCATTTATACATTCCGGAACCTTTCAATGGCTGAAGAAATTCGTGCTCCCTGGCTCAACCACATGGCGCTGGCCACGGTCATTCTTGCTGTCTGCGCGACCTTGTCCACCTTCAAGGGCGGCAGCTATTCGACGCTCAGCGTGATCAATCAGGCGCTCTCGTCCGATCAATGGTCGTTTTACCAGGCCAAGAGTACCAAGCAGCATCTGTACGAACTGCAAGTAGACCAATTCACGCTGCAAGCGCAGGCCCTGGCGCCGGGCAACCCCGCGCTCAACGCCTATGCGGCGGCCGTGACGAAGGCGCAGCAGCAGATCGCACGCTACGACAAGGAAAAGCAGGAGATCAAGGACAAGGCCATCGCGTTTGAACATCAGCGCGATGATGCCAAGCTGCACGGCAAGCCATTCGGCCTGGCGGTGATCTTCCTGCAAGTGTCCATCCTGCTCAACTCGATTTCCGGCCTGCTCAAGGCCAAGCGCATCTGGTGGACATCGGTGCCGGTCGGCCTGGTGGGGCTGGGCTTGTTCGCCAATGGCTTCCTCGCCATTTTCTGATCCATGTCTCCAATGCCATGGAAGCGCATGGCCCCGCGCGGGGGCCTTTCATCGGCCTGAACATGGCGTGTTTCAGGGCAAGTCATGAATGAGCTGCTGCACGTTCGGAACGCCGAGGCCGGTGACCATGTCGTAACCCTTGGTACAGTCATACGCGCCGTTGCTGCCGCTGGTGATATCGCGAAAACACGCCGTTCCTTGTTTCTGGTACAGCAGCGGATTGAGAAAGGCGAGCGCCGGCTTGCCGCTCTTTTCCCTGGCTGAGTTGATGAGTGCGCAAAAGCCTGCCCAGACCGGCGCGCTCCAGCTGGTGCCGCCATATTCGACCGCGTCGCCGTTGAGGACGACCAGGGCGCCGTAGTTGGGATCGGCCGTCAGGCTGACGTCGGGCACCAGTCGGTGGCTGACCGACTTGATGGCATGGGCGACCTGCCAGGAAGGACGCTTGAAGTAACTGCTCTTGCCGCCACCAGTACCGGACCAGGCCGTCTCGCGGATGGTCCCGTCGGGCGCGATCTTCAGCGTGGTGCCGCTCACGCCGACGACGCACGGATCGGACGATTCGTATTCCGCCTGCAGCGGCCCGCCCGCGCTGTGGCCGGTACTGTCGGGATTGGAACCTGCATCGCCGGTGGAAACAAAGACATTGACGCCCGCGGCGGCCAGGCGCAGCAATTTCGCGTGCTCGGTCTTGACTTCGCCGGGCGCCATATAGGCTTCGCCGAGCCCCAGGCTCATCGATACCTGGCGCAATCCCGGCTCACTGGAAAGATCCAACAAGATTCGGTCGAGCGCGAAGTCGATGTCAGCGAAGCTCAGCGTGCCGGTCGCGTAGATGCGCACCTTGGCCCCGGGCGCGATACCGCTGGCCCACTGCGCGTCGAGCGATTCTTCCCCGCTTGCTGCCGGCAAGGGCAAGGAATTGACATTGATGACCTCGACCCGCCCCACATTATCGGCCAGGCCGCTGAGGGCCCAGAAAGCGCTGAGATCGGCTTGCTTGGGCGCGGTATCGATGATGATGGCGATCGTCTGCCCTTCTCCGGTCACGCCCACGCCATCGGCGCCGTAAGCGCGCAGCAGATCGGCGGGGCGGTAGCCGGGCGCTGCCGCTGCCGCTGCATCTGCCGGGCCGCGCCGTAGCGGCCGGCGCCGGGAATGCTTGTGGGCTTGACGAAACGGTTGCAGCCCGACGATGGCGCGCACATTGGCTGCGACCGGTTCGGGCAGGCTGGGCGCATTGCGCGCGGCGGTATAGGTAATGCCGTCGCTGGTCACCCGCACCAGCTCTACCCGCAACGCCTTGGCGACGTCGCTGGCAGCGGCACTGGCCTGGATGCTGGTATTGTCCGGCGCTTGATAGCGGATCGTGAAGTGATGATCCTTCAGCCAGGAAATCAGCGGAGCGACATCGGCTGCCGGAACGCCATATTGACGCTGGATGTCCTGTATCGGTATCCGTTCTCCTTGGTTGACCCGCTCTTCGAGTTCCTCGTTGCGTCCGCCCGGAGGCGAAAGCGAGAAACTCAAGGTCATCAATTCATCCAAATGCTCGGGCATGGCGGCATGGACGTTCAAACCACTAGGGACCAGTCCGGCTTGAACCGGGATCTCAAGTACGCTGTCATGGAACAGTTTACGTGCGGGCATGGTATCTCCCCTTAAAAGCGACATTGGCCAGCCATGGCTAGAACATGCAACGGCTCCCGCCGCTGGCGTGGCGGGCAGTGCGCAATTGGCAGCTGTCGTTGGGTTAGTCCACTGATGACGCCAGGAGTTCGCGCCGCAGGGGAATTATGCGGCGGCGCTGGCATCCAGGCGCCTGCGCAATCGGGGCGGCCGCAACGGAATGCCAAGGCGGGAAGGATGTTGTAGACTGCCACAGATAACATCGAGGAACATCGCGCCGCCTGTCCCGCTTATGCCAATTCGCCCCAATCACACATTCGCCTTGTCCTGCGGCGCCGGTTTCGCGCTGGCAGCCGCATTGTATTGGTACTGGCAAGCCGATACGCCGCCGGCCGCCGCCGTTGCCGCCGCCGGCGCGCCGCCGGCATGGAACGCGGCAATCGGGCCGGGAACGCTCACAGCGGGCGACAGCGGCAGCGCGGCCGACCATGTTGCCGACCTCGAGGAAATCCCCGAGGGCGTGGTCCGCGTCGACGAGCGTGGCCAACTGATCACCGACGTGCAGCTGCACAACGCGATGGATTCCTATCTGCTCCATAGCGATGTGGCGTCGCGCCAGATCGCCGCCGACACGCTGCGCGCCTATCTCAAGCGCAAGCTGCCGGCCCCGGCCAACATCGACGCCCAGGCGCTGGTCACGCGCTACCTGGCATATATGGATCAGCACGATGCGGCGCTGGGGCGGATACGCTTCGTGGCGCCGGGTGCGGAAGGCTTGTCGGACCTGGGCGCCGAGCAGTTTGCCGCATGGCAGGCGCAGCGCAAGACCATGCGCCAGGCCATGCTCGGCGCAACCGTCTACAAGGAATGGTTCGAGGCCGAAGACGCCCGTTGCGCCGGCCTGCTCGCGCCAGGGCGCGATGCCGCGCAGGCGCAGGAGGCGCTCGACTGCGCTACCGAGTTGAGCAAAAGTTTTGCGCTGATCGAAACCGAAGAACGCCAATGGACGCGGCACTGGGCACTGTATCGCGAAGCACTGCGGCGGCTCGCTGAACGCGATCCTGCGCGTCGCGCGCTGGCGACGGCGACCTTGCGCCAGCAGCTATTCAGCAATGACGCCGAACGCGAACGCGCGCTGGCCATGAACACGCAATAGCGCGTCGCCCCGCACCGGCATGCCGTGCGGCAATGCCAAACTGGCGGGCCGTGCCTGCCAGCTGCATGGCCAGGCATCTGTTTGCAAACGCTGACATTTGTCGCGCATGTGGGGCCGCTAGTCGCGTTTATTTCTCCGATAACAATTAAACAAAATCCCGGCGTGGGATCGACGCAACATATGCATACACAGATGCTGCGCGTCTGGAATTCCCCTTTCCAGCTGGCATATCTTCCGATATTGTCAATCTCGGATCTGGCAAATTGATGTTTTGCAATCTACCTGTTGCCTTAACGCATCATCTCTGTTTGATCTGACCAAAACTCATAAAACCAAGGAGATTTTAATGTTTCGGAAATTGACTTTAGCTGCCCTGCTTTTAAATTGTTCCGTTGGCCTGGCCGTTGCCGGCGATGTGCAAGATCAGAATGGCGGCAAGCCTGATCCGTTAGCGCGCGGCGTGCACAAGGCGCGTGACGCTGCCCCGGGTTCGGGCGCGGCTGGCACCAGCCCATTGATGACCTACCATGGCGGCAAGATCATGCCGACGGCCGTCACCCAGGTCATCCTGTGGGGTCCGAGCTGGAGCAATCCGACTTTTGCGGCCGACAAGATCGCCGGCCTCGATTCCTGGTATGCCGGACACAGCAACTCGAATTACGCCAAGACGTCCGACGAGTGGACCGGCACCAATGGCCAGGTCGGTCCTAGCAATACCCACCTGGGTCACCTGATCGACACGTCGACCGCCACCGGCGGCGGCAAGACCGCAGCGATCCTGGCCGAAGTATGCAAGATGGTCACCAATCCCGATCCTTCCGGGAATGGCTACTATGCAGTCTACACCGACGTGAAACGCGGCCACGCCGGCTACTGCGCCTGGCATAGCGCCGGCACCTGCGGCGGCAAGCCTGTGCAATTCGCTTTCTTCTTCAACCTCGACGGCGACTCCGGCTGCGATCCGGCCGACACGTCCGGCCTGCATTCGCAAGGCCTGGCCGCGCTCGCTTCGGTGACCGCGCACGAATTGGCCGAAGCGCGTTCCGACCCAGCCAGCCCAGGCGCATGGTATGACGGTTCCGGCCAGGAAAACGGCGACAAGTGCGCATGGACCTTCGGCGCGCCGCTGGTCACCTTCTCGAATGGCACGAAATGGAAGCTGCAAGGCGAATGGTCGAACATTGCGTACAACGCAGGTACCGGCTATCCGAATTCGTCCGGTCAAAAAGGTTGCCTGAGCGGTTTATAAGTTCGCCAGTGGCGCGCTGTCGCGCCAACGTGTGAGACCAGCCGGACGGGCAACCGTCCGGCTTTTTTAATGCGCGGCCCGTCCTTGGCTATTGCGCGCAGACCCCGGTGGGCACGTCATCACCGGTCTGAATGGCGCGGCCGTCGAACCGAGCCGGTAGCGCTGCCTAGCGTTTCAGTTGCGATAAATCGCGCACTGCGCCGCGGTCCGCCGAGGTCGTCAGCGCAGCGTAGGCCTGCAACGCCTGCGAGACGTAGCGCTCGCGGTTCACCGGCTGCCATGCCGCGTCGCCGCGCGCGTCCATCGCGGCGCGCCGGTGCGCCAGATCCTCGCTGCTGACGCGCAGGTTGATCGTGCGCGACGGAATGTCGATATCGATCATGTCACCCTCTTCCACCAGGCCGATCGCACCGCCCTCGGCCGCTTCCGGCGAGGCGTGGCCGATCACGAGGCCGGACGAGCCGCCGGAGAAGCGGCCGTCCGTAAACAGCGCGCATGCCTTGCCCAGTCCCTTGGACTTGATATACGAGGTGGGATACAGCATCTCCTGCATGCCGGGGCCGCCTTTCGGCCCTTCGTAGCGGATGATGACGACGTCGCCCGCATGCACCGTATCGCCCAGGATCGCTTCCACCGCCGCGTCCTGGCTCTCGAAGACGCGCGCCTTGCCGCTGAACTTCAGGATGCTCTCGTCCACGCCCGCCGTTTTCACGATGCAGCCGTTTTCAGCCAGGTTGCCGTACAGGACAGCCAGGCCGCCGTCCTGCGAATAGGCGTGCTGCTGGTCGCGGATGCAGCCGCTGCTGCGGTCGAGGTCGAGCGCTTCGAAGCGCGCCGATTGCGAAAACGCGGTCTGGGTCGGCACGCCGCCGGGCGCGGCGCGGAACATCTGGAGCACGGCCGGGTCGTCGCTGCGCGTGATGTCGTTGCGCTCGATCGCCTCGCCCAGCGTCTTGGCGTGCACGCTGTAGACCGACGTGTCGAGCAGGCCGGCGCGGGCCAGCTCGCCCAGGATGGCGCTGATGCCGCCGGCGCGATGCACGTCTTCGATATGGAATTTGTCGGTCATCGGCGCGACCTTGCACAGGCAAGGCACCAGGCGCGAGATGCGGTCGATGTCGGCCATCTTGAACTCCACCTCGGCCTCGTGCGCGGCGGCCAGCAAGTGCAGCACGGTGTTGGTGGAGCCGCCCATCGAGACGTCGAGCGCCATCGCGTTTTCGAATGCGGCCTTGGTGGCGATGTTACGCGGCAGGATGGTGGCGTCGTCCTGTTCGTAGTAGCGCTTGGCCAGTTCGACGATCAGGCGGCCGGCGCGCAGGAACAACTCCTTGCGGTCCGAGTGGGTGGCCAGGATGGTGCCATTGCCGGGCAGCGACAAGCCCAGCGCCTCGGTCAGGCAGTTCATCGAATTGGCGGTGAACATGCCGGAGCAGGAACCGCAGGTTGGGCAGGCGGCGCGCTCGATCTCGGCCACGTCGGCGTCGCTGACGCTGCTGTCGGCGGCCTTGACCATGGCATCGACCAGGTCCAGCTTGATGATTTTCTTCTTGCCGTCGACGACCTTGAGCACCTTGCCCGCTTCCATCGGGCCACCGGACACAAACACCACCGGGATATTCAGGCGCATCGCCGCCATCAGCATGCCTGGCGTGATCTTGTCGCAGTTCGAGATGCACACCATCGCATCGGCGCAGTGGGCGTTGACCATGTATTCGACGGAGTCGGCGATCAGGTCGCGCGACGGCAGCGAGTACAGCATGCCGCCGTGCCCCATCGCGATGCCGTCGTCGACGGCGATCGTATTGAATTCCTTGGCGACGCCGCCGGCCGCTTCGATTTCGCGCGCCACCAGCTGGCCGAGGTCCTTCAAATGCACGTGGCCCGGCACGAACTGCGTGAACGAATTGACGACAGCGATGATCGGTTTGTCAAAATCGCCATCCTGCATCCCGGTGGCGCGCCACAGCGCGCGCGCGCCGGCCATGTTGCGGCCGTGGGTGGTGGTGCGTGAACGGTAAGCCGGCATGGGATCTCCTGGAAACAGCGAACGAATGGGAGCATCAGTGTGCGGCGCGGGCCGTGAGTTGTCCAATATATGATTTATAGCGCTGTGATTCACGTCGTATATCACAGAAACAGCCTTGCCGACGCCATCCTGGCCGCGTTGCACAGCAGCGGCCGAGGCCTGGGCGCCGCCCTTTGGCTTCAAGCGCGCAGTGCGATAGCGCTGTTTGCTAGCCGCTAAAAATCAAAAGCCGTACCCGGCGCCACACGCGATGCAGTGGATTGGGTGCGGCTTTTTTGTTTGATAAGGAAGACCTGCGAGCTTTAGCTAAGCATCAGCCCGTGCGCATCTCTAGCGACGCCAGTGGCCCCGGGTCCACGCCCAATCGTTGCCACGCCAGACCCAGTGTCCCGGCACCCAGTAGTGTGCCGGGCTTGGCGGCGCGATGTATTCTTCCACGATCAGGGTCGGCATGGGCCGCGCTGCGCCCGCATACCAGTGTCCGGATTGCCAAGCCCATGCATCTCCCCGCCAGGCCCAGTGTCCCTGCACCCAGGCATAGCCCGGCCCTGGTGCCCTGGAAATATCTTCCCGCACCGGCGCAGGCATTTGCCGGATGACCAATGAAGATGCCGGACTGCGCACGACCACGCGCTCGCGGACCGTCGTGGTGCAAGCACCAAGGGCGAGCACGAGCGTGCTCAGGAGGAGTAATTTGCTAGTTATTTTCACGAAGGTTCCTTGGTTGAGCGGCGTGCCGAGTTTGCGACCACAGCATGCCGGGATTGTTGCTGTGGCATGTATTAAACGCCAGAACTCGACAGCAAGACTACACTGGAATTGTATCGATTGTGACAAGATGTATATTTACATCAGTCGATCGGGCATTGCCGCCATGGCTGCGCATGGGTTTGTTGACGGCCAATGTGGGCCAGCGAAAATCAGCGCCTTCGCACACCGTGGACGCCAACGGTTGTACGCAACTTGGCCCTGTATCCCGGCCCACTTTTCGTGCCGCACCGACCTTGATGAGGCGATCAACGGTCGTCGCCGTCACGCCCCTGCGATGCCGGCTGGGTCGGACTGACGGTCACCGCGGCGCCGGTCAGTAGCCATGCGCGCTGGCTGGGGGCGAAGCGCGGCGCGAGATAGCCGTCATTGATTTCGCGCGTCACGGCGAAGCGACGGAACGACGTGGCTGGCAGGAACAGCCGGGTGTTGTCGGCAAAGCCGTCGCTGGCGGTATCGACATCGCCCTCCAGTGCCGATACGACCCCGTCGCCATTCGCATCGACCCGTTTGACTTCGGCGGCATACGCGTCGAACAGGCGCTGGGGAAATGGCGTACCGGGTTCGAACGATGCCAACCGCAGATAGGCGTCCAGGTAAATTTCAAGGGCAAGGCCGCTTGGGATGAAGCGCTGCCGGTGCTCGCGCTGATTGTCGACATCGGCCTCGAATTTGTCCGGGTCACGGGGACCCGAGCCGCCCATGATCCCGGCGGTATTCGGATTGTCGCCGTAATTGATCGCATTGTTCTTGACGCCAGACGGCCCGCTCCCGGGAATCAAGGACGACAGCGCGCCCAGATTGCCCGTCTCGAAAGTGCCGGGGATGCCGCCAGTAAACGGCAACTCGTAAAGCGGATGGATCCAGTTGGTCGTGTAATTGAATTCCCAATAGCCGTGGCAATCGGTCTGCTGCATGCAGTTGAGGGCGCCCATGCTCAGCTGAATCGGTAGCAGGTTAGTCTGGCGGTCGGGAAAATGATCGCTGTTGGCCGGGAAATGTGGCGTGTAGCCATCCATCGTGAACAGACGTCCCGGCACATTCCAATGCGCCCCCATTGCCAGCAAGGCCGCCGCGTCCGCGGGCGTGATGGTGCCGAATCGGGCGCGCCCGCCGGGATGGGCCGCGTACACCTGCGGCACCCTTACATCGTGGATCATCCATCCCTCGTACCAGCCGCTCTCGTTGTTGATGACAAAGAGGTTCGACAGGTCGGTAAAAATGTCGATGAACGCCCGGACATTGGCCGGGTCGGTAGGCAGGCCGGGCTTGGGTTCGACCACCAGGCGGGCCGCGCCGATGGTTGGCAAACCGCAGTTGCCACCCGTGGCCGTCAGCCCCGCGGCATCGTTGATGCCAGCAAATTTCGCCGTGAATGGATTCGGCTCGAATCCGTTCGAGTCCAGCAAATAGTACTGGAACAACTGGCTAGGCTTGTCGGCTTCCGCATAGGCCTGCATGGGCAGATACGTATGCGGCCGCTCGGCCATGCGTTCCAGCCGGTCCTGCAGGCGGTCCGGCAAATGCGCGATATCGCCGCGCTGGTGCACGGCGCTGCGGTCGGCGCCCGCCTGCGGGTTCGAATGGCAAGGCGCCGGCGGTTGCTCCGCGCGCGCGCGACCGGCATACAGGGCAGCACTGCAGGTGAGCGCGAAAATGACAGCGGCATTGAGATGCCGCCGTTTAAGACTTTGAGTTAGGGTTTTCATCATATCCTCAACAGAATTGTTGGCCCGTGCGGGAAAGGAGCATTCAACGTGGTCGCGAAGAGATCCTGCTGTTGCGCGTTGATTGCATCGGTTGATTCGCTTTCACGCGCTTGCGGTTCATCGTTGCCCGACATCGCCGGTGCACGCGGCGCGCCAGTCAGGTTCCGCTCTTCCACAGCGCGTCCCGGATGGCCGGGATATCCGGCGGCGGCGCTCCGCTGGCGATGACATGGCGCAGCCAGGTCCGCACTGCATCCTTGGTTGGTCTCGCATATTCGCAAGTTCTTGCAACGGCATTTGGCAGGCCATAGCTGTCCGGTTCGATTCTCATGGCGCCCTCCACTGGCATGGTTCGCCAACGGCCCGCAAGCGACCGTGGCAGGATGTTGAACATGGCGCCCTGCAGGCGCCATCGTTAATGGCAGGGCGCGCGCGATTGGTTCATCCAGGCCCGCGGTGCGAGCATGTCACGCGAGGGCCGGCGCGCTCTGAGGGTCTGTGCCGACAGACATCATGCCGTCATTCAGCAGGCCCCGCGTCAGCAACGACAACGCGTACGCAGAGTCACTGTTCCGGACCTGCAAATACCGGCCGAACTACCCGAGCAAACCATTCGGCAGTGTCGATGAGGCGCGACAGTGGACGCTGGCATTTGTGAATTGGTACAACCATCAGCACAAGCACAGCGGCCTGAAATTCGTGACGCCTGCGCAGCGCCACGATGGCCGTGACGCGATGATCCTACGGTATCGCAAGCAAGTCTACGAGGCGGCGAAGCAGCGGCACCCGGAGCGCTGGACGGGCTCTACGCGGGACTGGAAATTGAAGGGCGAGGTCTGGCTGAATCCGGAACGGAATCAGCCAGAAAAATTAAGAAAATCCGCATGACTTGACGCGACATCTTTGTTGACAACCACCGAAACCGTGGCTAAATTGCCACGATTAGCCAACGCCGCCAAATTGAGGCGGTTTCTTACCGGCGTTCACACAGGATGAACAGGGCCTGAGCTTCCCCTGAAATTTAGTCTTCCACAGGTGACGTAAAATAACGTTACTTTGGAAGAAATTGAAATGAAGAAAATACCAAAACCGGCATTCACTACTGAGTTCAGGGAGCACGCCGTCAAGCGGGTTAGCGCAGGGGAGGCCAACTCGGTAGTGGCCAAGGAACTCGGCCTGAGCGACCAGTCGCTGCGCAATTGGATCAAAGCCGCAGCGGCGGGCAAGCTCGTTGGCGCTGGCAGCAAAGTGGTGACACCGGAAGCGATGGAGTTGGCCCGATTGCGAGTCGAAGTGGCTCGCCTGAAGCGGGAGAACGAAATCATAAAAAAGCAGCGGCGTACTTTGCGAGAGATGTTCTGTGAAGTACGCCTGGATTGACGCGCACACCAAGGCCTTTGCGCTCAACGAAATGTGTTCCGTTCTCGACGTCAGCATCAGCGGCTACCGCGCGCGGAAGAGTGGCGGTACACCTGACCGAAAGCGCCTGACGGATGCCCAGATGTTGGCGGTGATTGAGGCCATACATGCCGAACTCAAAGGAGCTTATGGCAGCCCGCGTATGATCCGTGAATTGCGGCTGCCCCCTGTGCCAATATAACTTGAGACACCTACCCGATTAATTTAGAGTACAGCGGTAGGATCCCAATATGCACAACCGAAAGCAGCAAATTACGAATATAGCAGACGTGCGTCCAGACCCAGAGGTCGTGCCAACGGCCAAGCGGCGCAGCTTTTCCAAGGCCGAGAAACTACGCATCCTGGCTGATGCCGACGCGTGCGTGGCGCCCGGCGACATCGGCGCGCTGCTGCGTCGTGAAGGCATCTATTCGTCGCACCTGGCCACGTGGCGCAAGCAACGTCAGGTCGCCGGCGAAGCGCTCCTCGTCGAACGCAAGCGTGGACCTAAGGGCAATCCGGCGGCGGCCCAGGACCGTCGTGTACTCGAACTGGAGAAGGAAGTTGGAAAATTGCGCGACAAGCTTGCCAAGGCCGACTTGATCATTGACGTCCAAAAAAAACTTTCCATCCTGCTGGGGCTAAGCACGTCGGACACTACCGGCGAGCCGAAGTGATGACCGCAGCAACCAGCCTGGCCGACGAGGTTGGCGTGGCGGCAGCTTGTCGTGCCTTGCGTTTGCCGCGCAGTGCCTTGTATCGCGATCGCGCAGCCCGCCGTGTTTGCTTGCTGCCATCTCCACCCGTGGCAACATCTCGGCGTCCGCCGTTGGCGCTGTCGCAGCTGGAGCGAAGGCTCGTGCTCGATGTGCTCAACAGCCCGCGCTTCGTCAACTGCGCGCCTGCAGCGATCCATGCCCAACTGCTCGACGAAGGGCGCTACCTGGCTTCGGTGCGCACGATGTACCGCTTGCTGCAAGGTTGTGCTGCCGTGCGCGAACGCCGCGATCAATTGCGGCATCCGGAGTATGCCAAGCCGGAACTGCTGGCCGTCGCGCCGAATCAGGTGTGGAGTTGGGATATTACGAAATTGAAGGGACCAGTCAGAGGCACGTGCTTCCATCTCTACGTCATCCTCGATATCTTCAGCCGTTATGTCGTCGGCTGGATGGTGGCCGAACACGAAAGCGCCGAGCTGGCTGAGCAACTGATCGCCGACAGCGCAATGAAGGAAGGAATTCGGCCCGGCACGCTGACCCTGCATGCTGACCGCGGCAGCAGCATGCGCTCCAAACCGGTGGCAACCCTGCTCGCCGACCTGGGCATTGCCAAGTCGCACAGCCGGCCATACATCTCCGATGACAATCCGTACTCGGAGGCGCAGTTCAAGACGTTGAAATATCAGCCAGGCTTTCCATCGCGCTTCGGTTCACTGGCCGATGCAAGGGCACACTGCTCGCCGTTCTTCGCCTGGTACAACCAAGAGCACCGGCACTCTGGAATCGGCATGATGACGCCGGAGAGCGTCCACACCGGCCGCGCAGCCGAGGTGCGCAGGCAACGACAGGTCACACTGCAAAACGCCTTTGCACGCACGCCGAATCGTTTCAAGAACCGGCTGCCGCAGCCACACAGGCTGCCAACGGCAGCTTGGATCAACCCGCCAACCATGGAGAAAAAAGCTGCCTGATAACGAGATTTAGACTCTCAGGAATTTAACCCAGGTGTTTCAAATTGATTGACACGCTCCGCTGCGCGGCTTCACAGCAGGCAAGGAGCGCGTCGAGCGACTCATGCGCGAGAACAGCATCCGTGCGCGTCACAAGCGGCGCTACAAGGTCACCACGGATTCGAAACATGGCTTGCCGGTAGCAGAGAACCTGCTGGCGAGGAACTTTACGCCGGCCGCGCCCAATCAGGTCTGGACGTCCGATATTACGTATCTGTGGACTGACGAGGGCTGGCTCTACTTGGCCATCGTGCTCGACCTGTTCAACCGCGAGGTGATCGGCTGGTCGCTTAAGCCGCGCATGACGAGTGACATCGTGACGGACGCGCTGACGATGGCATGGTTCCGCCGCCGGCCAGCACCAGGCGTCATGCACCACTCGGACCGTGGCAGCCAGTACGCCAGCCATGCGTTTCAGGACAAGCTCAAGGAGTTTGGCATGACGTGTTCGATGAGCCGGAAAGGAAACTGCTGGGACAACGCCCCGACAGAGAGCTGGTTCAACAGCTTCAAGAAAGAACGCTACCATGGCTTGCGTTACGCTACGCATGCTGAAATGAAGGCAGCAAGTTTCGAATATATCGAAGTCTTTTATAATCGCAAGCGGCAGCATTCAACGCTTGGCTACCAATCACCAATCCAGTACCTAGAACGCTGGACGAGTGAGCAAAATCAGGAAAAACGGGCAGCATAAAATCCACCTGATGGAAGACGAAATATCGAGGGAACCTCAGCCGTGTTTCTAAACCTACTTGCGTCATGTATCACGCTGCTGACAGTAGCCGTTGTCACATTCACTTGGATCCGGTAACAGGCGAACCGCAGAAGTCTTCCTTTATCCTATCTCGTTTAGAACTGGTTGCACGCCGCCACTGATGTGATCGATCCCCCTACAAGGTAACAGGGTGCGTCCCTGTTGAAGTATCCATTACACGTTCTACAACTTTATTAGAAACTATTGAATTTTCAAACTCTATCTTTCCAGACATAGCCACATCGCGCAGTTCGAATTTTCCAATTCTACTGTTAGAAAAATCCGCATCCACGATTTTCAATTTCTCCATCAACAAGGTCCCAATGTTCATATATTCAAAACGCCCCTGAATTACCGGCGTGTTCTGGATAGTTAAAGACCCCACGTCGGTCGACTCAAGATCGAGAAGTTTCTTCGTTTTAGGGTCAATTTTTGCTAATTGCATATTGATTTTTCGTCCTTTTAAGTAAAGCGCAGACGCTTTGCCTTGGAAGGTACAATCAATAATATTCATTGACTCAATTTTTGCAGACTCCAGATTCAGCCCGTATTGATACTGAGGATTTGGTTCTGCTGGAGAGAAGAATGTTACCCGGCGCAGGTCTATCGAATGAGCTTTCACGCTACAAAGATTTAAATCAGCAACGACATCCTCGAACAAACCAACTCCGATCTTGGCACTTTCCAAAATCAGCGCCCGCGCAAATTTTGATTTTCGTATTGTTACCGAAGAGAAATCTCCCGCCATTGACCCTACAATGATGCGACCATCCGCCGCAACATCTTCCACCAACAGCGTCGATCCTTTCTTTGCAAGCAAATTTGACTCATGAATCGTACTTGCTTTTATTTTTAACGAAGCCCCTCCGTTAATATATGTTCGCTCAAATTTACACTTGTTATATAGAACGTCTCCTGCGGTTCCACCGATGATACCAAAGTAATCCGCTGGGCCGCCATAACCCATTTCTTCAGCTGTTGAGCCGATGAATTCGCAATCGTCAAATGTTAGAGTTTCAGAACCTAAAGCAGGCCCCATATTGAATCTACCCCGCCACGCGCAGCCGGAAAATGACACGTCGTCCCATTGGCCTTCATCCCAAAGGTTTGCCACAAATAGGCAATTAGTAAAGCTCACATTTCTGAGGACGCCACCAAGCATGGTGCAACCGACAAAATCACAGTTTGAAAAATGAGTATTCTCCAACTCAAAACTCTCCAGTCGCATCTCGTGATCAAAGAGTCTTCCCGTTATCGTCAAGGGCTGGTCTTTTAGAGCGGCTCTTCGAGCCGCAATATTCCCAAGGAGATCCATTTCTTCTTTAGTAGGCTTAGGGACCATTGCGCTTTTCCTTTTGCTTGCGATACTTAATTTATTTCCATCGCAAGCCGGCAGACAGCTGCTGCCTAGAAATGCGATACTGGCCAGGATGTACTTTCGACGCTGAAGCATCATGAAAATTTTCTCATCGTTATTTGCTATTTTTTGACTTGGGATATCGATCAGAATCGACACGCGACAACCAATCCCAATCAGGAGTCTGAGCAAGCTGTGGTGCAGCAACCAGGATATTCGTCCCCGCACCCGGCGCTAGAATAGTTGCTTCTACTCTGATTATCCAAGGGTCATCAAAGTTATATTGATGGTACAACGGATGGTCTACTAGTGAATTATTAAAATTTATTTGTGCGAATATGATAGGCAAATCACGATCTCTACTATTAACAGCTACTTCGTTGAACGCCGCTGGATTGTCGAAATAGAAAGGAAACTCGATACGCCCGTCAGCCGAAGGGGAAAATCGGCAATCAAATTTCATGAAAATTTTGTGATCTTTATCCCAGACATAGAAAGTAACTTTACTAACAAAATCTTTCGCGCTTAACACGTTACCCACAAGCATTAAATGATAACCTCTGCCATCCGCGAACCAACCAATCACCATATTTTTTGTATGAACTTGGACGTAGTCAAGCGCTACACAAAAACGCGGTTTCGATGGCTTGTATTTCTTTGTTACAACCCGCTGAAACTCCAATTCGCCCTTCGCGTCAATATCAAGCAGCGTCCCGGACGGAGGCATGAGGTTCCAGCCAAACATCTCGCCTTGCAGATTTTGCATCCCGATTGGTCCGCTGCATGAAGAAACCGCTACCCGGGTAGTTGTTGGACTTGAGAACATTTTCGCATGCATTCTTGATGCAATTGAATCTGTTCGTTTGTACTCGGCCGGCTGGTAACCAACCGCAGACATTTCCTCGGGGTTCGTATTATCCAAACGATACACACCACTGCGATGCGAATGCCCTGCCATCGTGAAATTGATACCCTTGTTTACTTTCGGATACAACCAATCTCGGCCTAACGAAAAAGTCCCCTTGGTGAAATCATTGAATACTGCGTCGCTTGCAGCAAACTTGAACGTTTCATGGCCAATCGGATACTTCATTTCATAGTTAATTAATGTGAAATGTGTGAATAGAATGACTCGCTTTCCACATTCGCTTACCTGCCCGATAATTTTCTTCTGTTTTTCATTCAACGACTTGTCCGCACGAGGGAGACCCATTACTGCCCCCATTAGCGCTTCTGTTGCGGCATCAGTGGTCAGCGCCTTGAACGATGTATGTCCGATCTCTTTCAAAGTAATATCAAGGTTCACCATGATTTCGCTGTCGCCCCAATCCAGGCCCAGCATTACCTGATTCTTATAGTCAATGCGATAGTCGCACAACGGCGTAAACAGGGTGAAAAACCAATCATAATTTTTCGGAGTGAAATTGAACGGTTTCACAACTTGAGGGAATGTCGGACCATAAATCAGGCAAGACTCATAAATTGTCAAATTATGATCGGCCGGAATGCCGTCATTCATTTTGAAATCCTGCACTTTGACGTTGTTTGGGTCAGTATCGATGTGCAGTTTCTTCATTCTCCCCGCAAGATCGACTTCTTCCTTTATCCGTTTCCAGATTGGTGCCGTATACCATGTCTCACTGAGCTTGTCGGACATCGCTTCGAGGCCGCCCCTGACATACCGCCCTGCACGTAAACGAGCCGGGAATGCTACCGAATAATCCGACTCTGCCTGTTTCAAGGCCTGATCGGCGACAAACCCATTCGCACGAGGTGAAATTCCGTAAGGTACGTCGTACGCTTCATGGTTTCCGGTCGTCACGAACACGGGTAGTTTCAGTGTTTCGTAGCTATACCGCAGTAACGAAAATATGAGCATATCATCGATACCTCGGGGGTACAGCTTCACGTCGCCAAGTTTTTTCACGAGATCATATAAGGGATATTGATCTATCGGATTAGAACCTTTCACCTGGCGAGGATCCATATTGCGGTTGAAATCGAGCAAATCCCCAGTGAGGAAAATGGCATCGGCGCCCGCAGCCTTCATGTTCTCGAAGAGCTCCTTAAGTGCCATAAAGCAATTATTTACTTTCGGGCCTACCTTCGCAGAGACCCCTTCGATTACGCAGGCATTCGAGGTTGCCAGCGCAAATTGCCTGCTGTTGACGTGCACATCCGTCAAATGCCCAAGCTTAAGGGTCTCATTTTTGCCGATGGAAACGGGATGCCACGATTTCAAGCGGCGCAACGTGCCGTGTTTAAGCGCGGGAAGCTTGCTGGTGGTTGCCGTCTTAACGTCGAACTCATACAAATCCGGAACATGGTTATGAAGAGGGTCTTTCTTCTGCGCCTCCAGGAAATCATAAATGAGTTTGTCCTGATATTCCCAGTCAGTCATGCCGGCCAAGGCTTTTTGCTTCTTGTAGCACGCTGGCATTCCGATCATCCAGGCAAGCGAGACGATCTTGTCAGCCGCAGGCCCATGGGGAATGGCGGCCAGATCAATTTCAATCTGATACAGCCATTCGAGCGGCTGGTTTTCGACCAACGGGTCTTCCGGATCATGGTGGGCTGGCCTGGTATTGTTATAATTTTCCAGCGTAAGCGGCCGTATATTCGCGAAAATTTTTCCTGTTATATCGGTAATCGTGCCGCCTGCCAACGGGCCAAGACACCATACCTTTACGTGTTGGAACGCGGCACTGCAAACCTTGCCGTCGTCCCAAAGGCGCCCTTCCTTGGTGTTTGCAGACAGCTTCTTGGCACTGATCGGGTAGACGCGGAGATGCTTGTCCACGTACATATAGCCCAGTGAGGCCGGCTGGGGAAATGACTTGCCGTGAGCAACACCGAAGAGCTCCCGTGACTTGGCCTCTGCCGCGACGAAGAAAGTCATTTTCTTCTCGCCAGGCGGCAAGATCAAGGGCGTACCCAAGTTGGGGAACAGGATGACGGCGCGCACCGGTGGAATATCGAGACAAACTGTGCACGACGGGTCCACTTTCTTGTTGACACACTCAAGAGCTGCCCGCGCGCTGGCACGGGCCTTGTCCGAGGGGCTACTAGCTGAGGCCATTGATCAATTCCAAGTTATCTATGCGGTCAAATTAAATTCATTATTGATTTGCTTGCGAAGCCGATCCAAAGCCACCTTCCCCGTACTGCCCAAGCGGTCCCAGTCATCATCAGCCACATTGAGGACGAGGGAGGGCAAGTCGACCTCGCCCGCTGCGAGATCCGCTTTTGCCCGTTCAAACGCTGGCAACAATGCGAAAAAATCCGGATGCACCCGCAGTGCAAGCGATACGTATAGCTGCAAGTCCGATATGGCAGACATGCCGAGTTCGCGCGCGTGGCGCATCTGGATGCTCACCGCCGCGTACAAGACATGGGGGAGCCATTCAACGAACTCGTCAACGTCGGATGCATCGAGCACCATGCTTTTGACAAGCTCGTCAATCGCCACTGCCGCCAACGCTTCCTGAGTTTCCAGGGCGACGTCGGTGTGCTCGATAGCGGGTGAAGTTTCCTGATCGCCGCCCTCGGTTAAGACAAAGTTCAACTTGCGATCCCACCAGGCCCACTCGGCAATCGGCGCCAGGAGCGCGCTGCGAATCGCGTCGTCCAGGTGCGACAGGAAGTGCGGCAACAGACGAGGATCATAGAAGCGGACCAGGACGTCGCTGCCGTCGGCCAGACTGCCATTCAGGTGCCCGGCCAGGTGCGCAGCCAATTGTTCAAGCGACAGCGCCGAGCTAAGCCAGCTGACTGTCCAGCCGTGTCGCATCGCACGCAAGACGTTTCTGAACGCGCTCGATCCCGCGCCACCCGGCAAAGGGATCAGCAAAGGACCATACTTGGCAATGCCATGCTCCTTGGTCAAGGAAAACAAGCTGATATGCTCCATCGGTGATGCCAGAAACTGAACGCTTCGCATTTCAGGCACTTGGGCTGCATCGACAAGCGCGTAATAGCTTCGGCGTCGATCCGGATCCTTGCCTGGCGCAACGAGAAACGTTTCGGCGTCGCGCGTGAGCTTGGCCCGCAAGGCGCTCCAGTCTGTATTCGGCGCCATCAAGTGCGCGGAGTAAATGGTGAGCCTTGCATTGCCGCCTTGAGGATGCAGTCTTCACAAATGCCGAATTGCGGCATCGGATAGGTCATCTGATCCGGGTCCGTAAAGCTCTTCTTGCCCGCATGAACAATAATTTTTCCTGGACATTGCACGGTGATGTTACCGCCAGTAATAGTAATATTGGCGCCTCCGGCGGTCGACAGGCTGATACTCTTGGCCGCGGCCCAATCGATATGTGCGTTCACGCTCACCAGATTGATCTCATCACGAGCCTGCATCATCAGCACATCACTCTGGGCTCGCAATTCGATGGCATCCTTCGCGGCAGTAATCTGCACGCCAAGATTGCCTTCGCCAGGCTTGAGCGCTCCCCCAAGAATGCCGATTGCCTGGCCGGTATGCATGCGCAACTGGCCACCGGTGAGGAACTGGGTATCCTGACCGCTCATGAACGTCATGGTCTCGCCATTGGCCAGCTGCAGGCTTTGACCTGCGTTGATGCCCAGACCTGCCTTCGCCGCGAGCGCAATGACCGCATCGCTTGAATGCGGCAGCTTGTCAGCGTCGGGAGCGCTATTCTTGGCGCCTGCATCCGCATTGGCGGCATCGAGTCCGTCCTTCCCGACCATTCCCGACACTGTTGTCATGAACGCCTTGAGCGGAGCTGCCTTTTCGTCAAGCATGCTCTCGTCCGCCTTTTCCGCGCCGATGTGCGATGCCATTGCGACTGTCTTGTGAGTGACAGCAGCTTCGCTGAAGGCCTTGCCGAGCGTGGCAGCCTGTTTCAACATCGCGATACCTGGCCCGTTATCGCCAGCAGGATCGCGAGCGCTCGCGTTATGAGCGATCGTGTAACTCGAAATCAGCAGCCCGGCGCCTGCACGCACCGCACCGTATGCATCCGTTCGTAATTCCGCGCCGCTGCCGCGCAGGCTGCCGCGAAAGTTATCTGCGCTGTGAATCAGATGGCCAAGGTTGAGTTCAGTCGCGGCATGGCTGCTCTTGAGCTGAATCCGACCTTGCGCATCGGTATCGTCAAAGAGCAATTGGTTGTAGCCCGAAGCGCCGAACTCCTTGCTGCGCATGCCCCATTGCGCAGCGCCGTTGCGATGTCCATTAGAAACGCTGGATGCGCCATGCCACAGCGGACTATTTCCACCGGCGACATTGCCTTGTGCTGAACGTCCATGATCATGGGCCGAGTTGAAGCGTGCCGCCTGGCTCTCGCCACCGGCCTGTCCTCCCGGCGTCGGTGCCACGCCGCCCTCGCCCTGCCCGTTATACAGCGCCCCTACAATAATCGGACGGTCCACGTCGCCTTCAAGGAACTGCACTAGTACTTCGGTCCCGATTCGAGGAAGGAACTGGCTACCCATGCCCCCGCCCGCCGAGCGCTGCGCCACGCGCACCCAGCAACTCGCCTCTCCGCTCGCTTGCCAATGAAAGCGTATCCGCACGCGGCCAAGCCGGTCGCAATATAGTTCATCGGCGCCGTTGGCGCTGTCGTTGCCGTCTGCGCCAACTACAATCGCGCTCTGCGATCCCAACGCGGTTGGCCGCGGATGCGCACGACCCGCGCTGCCTGGCAATTGAGGGCGCCACGTTACATCGGCGGCCACCGCTTCGAAGCAGTTGGCATAACCGCTCTTGTGCGCCTGCGCGATGGCGAGTTCGAAATCTTCCGGCGCTTTGTCATGGACTATTTCCTGCAGCAGTTCCGGAATCGGTCCGAATAGTTCGGCCAAAGCCTGCTGTGCCGGCGTCGGCAAATTGTTCACGCCGATGCTGGTCACGCGCAGCACGGCAAATGCGGCCGCGTCCCCAAGTTGCTGCAGCGGCGCATCGAGGATGGTCAGGCCGGTACCGGCACGCAAGGTACGGAGGGTCGAGCGACCGCGCCACAATTGGCAGCGCGCTTCGCGCCCCTGCATCTGGATGTCAGCGTAGCGTTGGGCCTGCTCGGCGTTGGCGTAAGCATATTGGCCAGGCATGTCGAACGATTCCAGCGGTGCAATCTTGCTGCCATTTTGCAGACGTGACGGCGAACTCGCCCCCACTGTCTTCTTCGATTTATAGTCGTAGCTGAGCACCGTGGTCATCGATACGCCGATGTTTCGCTGAGCCCGCAATGCCTGCACGGTGTCCTGGCGTTCTCCAGCGCGCACATTGTGAAACCGGATCCCTCCGTCTGCATCGCTGCTTGCGTCTTCCGGCATCGCGCTCAACTGTGTGCTGTCGGCAAACAGCACTGCGCCAGGGCCATCGTTGGTTTGTTCGAAGCGCCATGCCAAGCCTTCTTCTGTCAGCAGGCGATGCACGAAGTCCAGATCGGACTCACGGTATTGGCAACAATAGCTGCGCGATATTGCGGCGTTCATGAACGGCGCAGTTTCGTCGCTCCAGCGCCAGATCGCCAACGGCAAGTAATCCTCGAACACCGATTCGATAATATCGATTACGCTTTTGTCTTGCCACACGCGGCTGTTTCGCACTTGGCTCAAGCGCCACATCCATGGAGAGAGGCGTACCAGATAGCGGGCCAGACCACCTTCGCTGCCGAGCATCTCCACTTCGCTGATGTCGCCGGCAAAGGTCGTACGGCTACCGTCAGCAAGGCTCACTTCGAGCGCACCCGGCTTACCCAATAGCGGCTCAAGCGCAATATGCGCGTCGGTCGAGAGCACGATCACGTTGCATCCGCCGATGCCCTGGACCGCGTCGTCGGCAGTAAAGGCTTCGACCAGCAACCCGCCAGAGCCGAGCTCGACATTGCCGTCGCCGACGGTGATCGCGTACAACCTGCTTGCGGTCGCAAACTGCGCTAGCGATGCAGTAATCTGTTCGGTCAAGACGGCGCTCATACATGCCTTTACAGTGAGTGGTGCCGCGTGAATGCTAGCGAAATAAAACCGCGGTAATGTTTATTATAATACAATATTAATGAATTGTTGCAGATTCGCGTGGCAAAACTACTCGAATGCAAACGCGTGTTCGATTATCGGGACGATAAAAACCGGCAGTTTTGCTCCGGCTATGCAGCACCAGTGCGCACCCGACGCCAGTGCCGAGCACTGCCGCGCCGGGTCTGCTTTACGTCAAAACTGCAATGCATTGCTTATTTTTGCGAGCGTGAGCCATCGACCACTCAGTTGAAACACCACCGACGCACGACCGGCAAAAACTCAAGCCGGGCCATCCGTTCTATTGTGTTCGGCGCGTTGAGCCGCGCCTGACCGGAAATGGCGGCGCCTGGCTCGTTGTCCTTACGCGAGGGAAATTGCGTTTCGTTGCATCGTTCAGCGACGCGCGTTTTCAGGAACAGCAACGTGCGCTTCAAGCCGCGCAAGCCTATCGGGATGCACTGCTCGCGCTCATGCCTGACAGGAAATTGTTCATTACCCGCACAAAAACCGTGAAGAATGGTGGTGTTCCGGGCGTCCATCGCCGGCTGTTTAACGGTATTGACAGCTGGCTTGCGCATATCAGAATCGATGGAAAGACCCGGACGAGAATATTTTCGATCCTTAAATACGGCGAAGTGGAAGCACAACGGCGCGCGTTGGAAGTGCGCCTCACGTGGCTGAAGGAAGCCGGCTTCGACGACATGATCAAGCCAGGTCCGTCCCGAGAAGAGATCGATCTGATCGAAAAAGAGATACGCCTTCGTTTTGGTGAGGGACCGCCAACCAAGACTTCCGGATTTGCCGGCTTTAAGAGTATGTCGATGTATGGCATCACACGCGCGGAAGCAAATGCCTTGGGCAAGTGCGGTTCGTGGAAAGTCATTTTGATGCGCCGAGGAATTCGGCATCAGAAGACGTTCTACGACCATTCTTATGGGGGCAGCGAGGCCGGATTGCAGAAGGCGCAAAGTTTTCGCGACGAGATTCTTCGGATCGTGGAACCGCTCAAGAAACGAGAGCTTCATGAAATCGTCCCATCCAACAATACAAGCGGCGTGGTGGGAGTGTACCTGGTGCAGACCCGAAAGCTCGTGCGTAGCGCATGGGTTGCCGAGATCTGCATAGATGGGAAATTGCGAACGAAGCGCTTCTCGATTACGCAGCTTGGTGACGAACGCGCATTTGAACTTGCCGTTCTTGCCCGCAAGGCAATGGTCGACAGTGTCCAAGGCTATCGGCTGCCAAGCCCCGTACTGAAGGAATGGGTCGGGTCGTTGCCAGCCGATCGATGAGGTATTGCCTCGGTCAATTGGCTATGGTGGCCGCGCGGCACCAGTCCAGGTATTGCAGCCTTCAGGATCAAAAAAAGCATTACTTGCGATTGCTCATTCCTGCGATGCCGGTCATGCGCGAAATGGCAATTGCCATTTGTAACAATTGAACTCCAGAATTATATAAAAGTTATTTTTGTGATTTAATACATCCCTGGTCGTAGCCAGCCATCAATTTTCATTCGAATTCTCGGGAGCATTGCCCCATGTTAGCGCTGTTCAACAGCTTCACCCAAGGCACCCGCCTGCTTCAGTTGAGCACGCCAATCGGCGCCAACAAACTCCTGGCCGAATGTGTCCGCGGCGAAGAGGGCATCAGCAATGGCTACAGCTTCACGATCAGCGCTCTATCGACCGACGACGCAATCGAGCTGAAGTCCCTGCTGGGACAGCCAGCCTTGCTACAACTAGCCACTGTCGGCAGCAACGAACCGCGCCCTTTCCACGGCCATATCACCGCAGTCGAACAGTGCGGCGCCAATGGTGGCTTTGCGCGCTACCAGTTGACACTTCAGCCGTGGACGGCGTTCCTCGTACGCGGACGTGATAGCCGTGTCTTTCAGGACATGAATGTATTCGACATTCTTGATGCCGTTTTTTCGACCTACCAGGGAAAGGGCACGCTCGCTCCTGCCTGGCGATTCGAAATTGCGGACCGCTCCGCCTATCCGATCCGCAGCCATACATGTCAATATCAGGAATCAGATCTGGCCTTCTCCGAGCGCTTGATGCTTGAAGAAGGTCTGTTTCACTTTTTCGAACATGCTGGCGCACCCGACAGCCCGGGACTAGGCAGCCATACGATGGTCATCGCCGACTATAACGGCGCTTTCCAGACGAATGCCCAAGGCACCGTCCGTTTCACACAGCCCAGCGCCGTGATGAAGGAAGATAGCCTGGACCGCTGGCGCATAAAGGTGCGCCAGGGTACAAATGCCGTCGAATTATCGAGCTGGGATTACCGCTCGGTTGGCGTGCGTCCGGTCACCGCGGACGCGAATAACGGCGGCGCAGACAACGTGCGCCTGGTTAGCCGTGATATCCCCGGAGCCTATGCATACGAATCAAGCGAACAAGGCCAGCGTATCGCCGACAACCAATTGCAGGCCATGATCGCCGCGCGCAAGGTGTACACCGGCGCAGGCACCGTACGAACGCTGTCTCCAGGGACCACCTTCACGCTCACCGACCATGCAACGAATGACCCGACCAGCTCCCGCGAAAATGGTTTCCTCATCGTGCGCGTGGTCCACCTGATGCACAATAATCTGAGCGCCGAGCTGAAGTCCGACGTGATGAAGCGTCTGAAACTAGGCGCGCTCGATTCCATCATCGGAAACGAACATGCGCACAGCTTGCACGCAACGGGAACGGAAGTGGGTGAGCGTCCCTTGTACCGCAATCGCATAGACGCTATCAATAGCGACATCGAATACCGCAGCAGCGGCACCGACGGACACGGACGCCTGATACACCCGCGTCCGAGCGTGCACGGGCAGCAAACGGCCATTGTGGTCGGACCGGCGGGCAGCCCGATTCATACCGATCGTGATCATCGCATCAAGGTGCAATTCCACTGGCAACGTGGCGCTCAAAGCCATAGTCGACTCGATCATCCGGCTGCGGACGGTCATGTCGGTGCGCCGGCTGACGACAGCACCGGCACGTGGGTCCGCGTAGCGACACCAATGGCGCCCGTGGCCGGCAGTAACTGGGGAAGCAATGCGCTGCCGCGTGTCGGCCAGGAGGTTCTGATCGATTTTCTGGAAGGCGACATTGACCGCCCGGTCGTCATCGGCAGTTTGTACAATGGCACTGGCCAGGACAACGCCCAGAACAATCAGGTGGCGCAAGGTGCCGGCGTCACAACCGGTAATGCGCCGGCCTGGTTCCCTGGCGACGCAGGCGCACATGCCCACCCCGCCGCCTTATCGGGCATCAAATCCCAGAGCTTGAACACGAGCCAGGGCGGTATTGGCGCGTATAGCCAACTGGTGTTCGACGACAGCGCCGGCCAGTCGCGAGTGGCGCTGCAACGCCATGCCAACCCGCATCAGGGTACGGCCGAATTGAACCTGGGCCAATTGCGCCACCAAACGGATAATCAGCGTCTCAGTCCAGCGGGATTCGGCGCCGAACTCAAGACTGAGCACGGCGCAGCAGTGCGCGCCGGGGCTGGCCTTCTGATCTCGAGCGACGCCCGTCCAAATGCCACCGGCAGCGTACTCGATTCGCGCGAGGCCATGGCGCAAGTTGAACAAAGCAAGCAATTGCAAACAGCGCTGGCGACGACGGCGCAGAAGCACAATGCAATGTTGAAGATTGCGGGCAATGCGGAGCCGGCTCCTGACAAGCTGTCGACGATCATCGATATGGCGCATAGCGTCAAGGTAATGGAATCGAAGGCAGATGGGAGCTCCGCCGGAGCCTTGAGCGGCGACAGTGGTGGCGCTGGCAAGGTCACTGCCTATGCTGAACCGCATCTTCAACTCTCAAGCCCGGCGGGCATCGCGGCGACCACCCCAGTCAATGTGATTTTTAGCGCCGGCGCGACTAGCAGCGTGACGGCCGGACAGGATATCAACTTTGCGGCGCAGGGCAACAGCTACTCTCTCGTCGCTGGCGGCATCTCTTTGTTCACCTATGGGAAGGCCGAGAACAAGACCAAGCCGAACCAGGAGACCGGCATCCGCCTGCATGCCGCCAGCGGCAAGGTCGTGACCCAGAGCCAGTCCGATGAGACCCGCATAATTGCCGACAAGTCCATTACCGTCGCTAGTATCGCCAAGAGTGTTGGCGTAGCGGCGAAAGAGCATCTCCTGCTTACTGCACAGGGCGCGTACATCAAGCTCGAAGGCGGCAATATCATGATCCATGGTCCCGGGAAAATGCTGTTCAAGGCATCTATGAAGGAGCTGGCCGGACCTGCAAAGTCGAATCCGGAACTGCCCCTGATGCCTGTGCCGGAGAATTTTCCAAACGTATTTAGTCAGCAATTAAATGCATTGAATTTTATTGGCGCCAGCCATGAAACTGGCGCCGCGCTGGTTCACGTGCCCTATTCGGTGAGGGACAAGACAGGACGAGTCATTGCGCGCGGGACGACCAATGAGGACGGCGATACAAATCGCATCTTTACAAAGGAAAAAGAAGAAGTGGATTTATTTCTTGGAGAAGGCGATTGGCGAATCTTTGTCGATGTCGCGCATGAGGCACCGGGCACGGACGCGGACAGCGACGGAGAGCTCGCATGAGTACCGAAGATATTGTTCCGCCGGCACCTCCGGCAACGGCGCCTGTGTCGGTAGCCCCACCCACTGCAATCCTAACAGCGCCGGTCGCGGCGGATACACCCGTCCCGACAATGCCGACGGAAACGACTATCACGCCCCCGAACATACCTGCGCAGGCAGACTCAATTGCCGCGCCAAACGTGCCGTCTGTTGCGGCCGTACAGCCCTTGCCGGGGCCGGTTCCACCTTCAATTGCAGCGGCGCCATCATTGCCTGAGCCGGCAGTGCCGTCCGCGCCAACCGCACCGCCATTGCCAGGAGCGACAGCGCCTATCGATGTTCCCGACGCCAAGATGCCGGCAGCTACTTCAGCGCAACCTGCAACTGCCGAGCCGGTTGAACCTGCGTCTTCCGAGTCGGCGCCGGCCCCCTCCAAGCCCACGACCGCGACGCAACCTGAGCCAACAGAGACACAAGCAGACCCGACTGCCACGCCGTCCGCAGATACTGCCTCCACCACTTTGCAGCCACAACCGGCACAGGCCGAGACAGCACCTCCAGCGGCCCCAGAAAAAGAGGATACGGTTCGGTTTAATCTGACTATCCTTGACTTTAACGGCAAGCCGATCGCTGGTTTGAAGTATCGCGTGGTCGCTGGAAGCCAGACTTTCAACGGCGGCACTAACGCTAAAGGCCGGATCACCGAAATTGTCGGACTTGAGCCAAACCAGCCGTTGGAATTCTTTGTACGGAAAAGTGACGGCGAATACAGTTCGAAGTACAAGGGCCGGGTCGAGTGCGCGGACATGAATGTGTGCGCGGTCAGTCCACACATAAAAATCACGCTTGAAACCGAACCGCACGCTGGGCCAGCCGGTGTCGCGCCGCCGGCGCCGAAAAAGCCGGTCGCCAGTACTGCGCCGGTTGCACCGGCTGCTGGCGCTATCGTCGGCGACGGCAAGCATACGACGCCGGCGACACAACCCTGCCGCACCCCCGAAGGCAACCCTAAGGCATCGATGGTCGACAAGTCCCTGGACTGGGCCAAGCGCAATCTGATACCTACCTTTATGCTGTGGAGCTGGAACGACTTCAAACCGCAGGCAACCGGCTGTACTGTTCCCGCGTATCAGCCTCCGTCTGCAAAACCGCCCCCGCCAGCTGGACAGCCTACGCCAGGTGCCCCAAAACCGGCCAGCGCGCCCGCCGCGGCAAAGTCCGCTGCGCACGTAACGACCCATCCGGCCGGACCGACCACGGTTGCTGTGGCAACGGCACACAGCGTTGACCAGGCGGTTCCGCTGGAACTGACGCGCCTAATCGCGATCTTGGAAGAACAGGCAGGTTGGGAATGGAAAGCAATGTTCGATGGTGGGCTGACATCGGCCGCACTACTGGCGGGCATTGCTAACAATACTTTTGTGCCGACCACCGGAAAACCAAAGAACAGGCCCGGCGAACGCTGCTACGCGTCGGTTAAGGTCGGTCTGTTGCGGGCCGGAATAGTTCGCGGGATTAACCCGGATATTCCCGCCAAGGGGGCAGGCCCATGGCTGCTCAGCCAAGGTTTTCGCGATGTGACAGCAACCACTCCAGACGGCCGCTGGGCATTGCCGGGGGATGTCTTGGTGTATCGTTATCCCGACGCCAAGGAGGCTGCAAACGACAAAAAGTTCGAGACTGCGATGGCAGCATACGAGATAGAGAAGGCCAAGTATGACGCAAGCACAGCTGCAAGCAATGAGAAACTGACTCTTTGGAAAAATGAAAACGCCTTGTTTGAAAAAGCCAAAGCGGAGGCAAGGAAGGCCAAACAAACGTTCACAACACAGGCGCCGGCCAAGCCCAACTCGAAGCAGCCGAAGAAGCCGAGTGCGCCAACAAATAAAAACTATGGCCATATCGAAGTGCGTACCTACGACGGCTATATCAGCGATTTCAAGACAGTAAACTTTGCCTTGCCGAGGAACTTGGTACTGATCGGAGTCTACAGAAAAATATGCGACCCAGTGGCCGAGTTGAGAGTGCTCGCCTATCTAGAAGTCATCGCGTCTAGAGAAACAAAAGGCTTCTCAGAGGAGAAATCGTGGTACATCTCCAATGCTAAGATCGATGGCAGCAAGGAAGTGAAGAGTATTGCGAAACATCCATGGGTGGGCCGTCCTCAGCCAACGCGCGCCGAGGGAAGTCGCGCGGCCGGACGATTCCAAATCATGCTCGCCACCTATACCGAGGCGGTGGAGACATATGGTTTGCCCGATAGCTTTCTCCCTGCGAATCAGCAGCGGATTGCTGTTCTAAAGTTTGAGACTAGGAAAGGGCTAGGTCTGGTTCGCGCGGGTAAAATTGAAGAGGCAACACATGTGCTGTCGGACGAATGGGCCTCTTTACCCGGTGGATCCCAAAATCGTGACTACTCGATGTCCCAACTGCTTTCCGATCATCAAAAATTCATGAAAGAGCTGATCAAGTGATTAAGAAATATCTAGTAGGAATATGCTTGACGCTTCTGTCTTCATGGTCTTTCGCGCATGCGTGCGAACGTGCACACCCGGATTACGGCGACTATGTTCAGCCGTGGGAATTCTGTGACGACGATCTCATGGAACAAAAGCTACCGCGCTTCGACGCCTTCCCGGCGGACAAAGTTGATGCGTTTAAGCCGACGCTGCCGAAGCAATATGATGGCCCTAACGCGGAAAATAATGCCGCATGGATGGAAGCAATCCAGTACGCATTCAAATCAGGCAAATCCATGTTTGCGGGGCACTATTTGTTCGTAGAAGGCGGTTCATGTGGTGGTGGCTGCCATCGGGCGATTATTGTCGATCTGCAAAATGGAAAAGTGTACGAACCGGATGAAATAGGGCTGGTCCTCGCAACCGTCAACTCGTTGCCTGGAACGATGTGCAAGACACTCGATATTGACTGTCATAGGGCTTTGTCGTTTCGCGCGAACAGCAAGTTGGTGTTGGTGATCGGACAACTGGGGGAGGAAGCCAAGAGGCGCGGACTTTACTATTTCCAATGGGATGACAATAAACTGAAGCCGATCTTGAAAATAGATAAATTGCTGAACGAGAAACGCCAAAAACGCGTGAAGTAAGAAGTGACCGGCATGTGACGCATTGGATTCAGATCCCCAATAGCGTTGACGATTTCTTGTTATGAACAGGCCGCACGAGCGTGTCAGATTTTTGTGTGGCCGGGGTCATGAAATAATACCGAAAGGGAAATTCCGTGACCGATACCATGACCATCAAGAAACCACGAAAACAGAAAGCACCTAGCCTTATTCCGGTCGAATTGATCGACCAACTGCTGGCCCAGGTCCAGAACAAGGATGCCGAATCGATTCTGGGCGAGACCGGCCTGGCGGGCCAGCTCAAGAAGCTGCTCGCAGAGCGCATGCTGACCGCCGAGCTGAATCACCATCTGGCCAGCGAGGCTGAGTCTGGCAACCACCGCAACGGCAGCAGCAAGAAAACCGTATTGGCCCCTGGCGGCGAGATGCGGCTCGACATCCCCCGTGACCGTCTTGGCAGCTTCGAACCCAAGCTGGTCGCCAAACACCAGCGCCGTATGCCCGGCTTCGACGACCATGTGATTAGCATGTACGCCCGTGGGATGAGCGTGCGTGAGATCCAGGCGCACCTGCTGGAGCTGTAAGGCACCGAGGTCTCGCCCGACCTGATTTCGACCATCACGGACGAGGTGCTCGAGGAGGTCAACAGTCGTCGCGCCGAACCGCGTTTCTCGCGTGCATCGGCCAAACTGACTGCGGGGTAGGGGCCAAACGTCATCAGATTTTCCTTCCCGTGTGATCGAGTCTCTCAGGTTTAGCGGGGGCTGGCGCCGCGCGTTGCCTTTGGGGATTAGCCGTGCGGCCAAGGGGTGGGCGCGCCCGCCCCTTGATGAGCAGGTGTGCCGAGAGGAGGACTGGAAGCGGGCCGAAGGCACGGTCCCGAAGGGACGGAGCGCAGCGACCTGGAAAGAGGACGGGCCCGCAGGGTCGAGCCACAACGATTTCGATGTAGCGGCTATCTATCAGGGAAAATCACAGACTCATTACGGAATACGGCACCGAGTGATTCAACTTGATTCCTTTTCGGTTTGCACTCCATTCCAATCAAGTATTTGTCCGCGCTAACGACCACCAGGCCGAAACAAAAATCATGCGCGCTTGCGTCTTTGGGCTGACGTTTCAGCACTCCCGAGACCGCTAAACCAGTGTCCTTCTCATGCACGATTATTTCGTCTTTTTTGATCTTCAAATCCTCAGACTCCGCCCTCCAACCATCGGTATCGTAAGCAAAAAATGCCAATGAAACGGAATGATTTTCAGCAAGATTGTTAATGCGATCCAACGTCACTTCACGGCTGAAATCCAGACGCATGGTGAGCCCTTTGTACTTCAGGTCAACCCAATAAGGACAGGCATCGAATCGTTCATTATCGATCCTGTTTTTCAGAGAATTTTCTGAAATTGGCTTGGCAACTATGACCAGATCTTTGACCGGTGAAAAAGTAAAGCCGCAGAGGCTTCTTTGTTTCGATTGAAAATCAATCTTGACTTCCCGACTGCTAGCTGTCGCGCCAGCCATTTGAAAAAACAAAAAAAATCCACAGAAAACTATTGCTCTAAACATTTTTACGCTCCAGTGCTGGTGATATTTGCGGAAAACCATCCAATAATACAGCGACCAAAATACTTAAATGAGACCGTCGCGCAACGAGGCCTGTATAGAGTCATGCCCTTATACACAAGTCAGTCGTCCTCCTCGCGTAGCGCCTTCAACGTTTGAGCCGCAGTCATCACTTGGTCCAGTCCACGCCAGATTGTCTTGACGCCTGGTTCGCCGTCGCTCTTGCGGCCCAAGAAGCCGCCC
>JANYGW010000175.1 GCA_025359245.1 Massilia sp. | reverse complement strand
TCGTGCCCGAAAGTTAACACTTCGGGCACTTGTTTACAAGGAAGAAATGGACGTCAACGGCTTAACTTAACGCCATTAGGGTCAGACCTCAATTTTAAAACATTTTAAAATTGAGGTCTGACCCCGATTGAAAAACATTTTGGGATTCGCTTGACTTGGGTTTATGTGTAAGATAATCTTTACATGTGAAAGATAAAAATCCTCCCCTGAACGGTGATCAGTTGCTGGCCATGCTGGCGGCGCTGGCCAACCCGCACCGGCTGCGCGTCCTTGCCGCGCTGGCCGACGGCGGACGCAATTTCGTCAGCCAGATGGCGCGCGAGATCGGCATCAGCCGGCCCTTGCTGCACCTGCACCTGCAGAAGCTGGAGGCGGCCGGCCTGGTCTCCAGCGAACTGGAGCTGTCGGAGGACGGCAAGGCGCGCAATTATTTTGTCGTGAACAATTTCGATGTCGACCTGACTCCGGCCTCGATCGCCGCCGCGGTCGAGTCGCTGACTACCAACCCTGACTCGTAGGAACCGCTATGTCTGCAACTATCTATCTGACCACCATCTGCCTGCCGCTGCTGACGATCTTGCTCGTCTTCGGCATGCGCTACCTGTCGGCGGTCCTGCAGGCGCGTGCACGCCTGGCCAATGACGAAGCCTACCGCCTGCTGGCCGAGAAGGCAGTCGCTTCCCAGGCCGCCACCGCGACCGCACTGGCGTCGATCGACAGCACGCTGGCCGACCTCAGGACACGCCTGGTCGCGGTCGAAAAGGTCTTGAAGGAAGTCGAATAACACACGCCGGGGGGCTTGCGCCATGAACGATGTCTCGTTGTTGCGCCTGTATCTGCTGCGCGCGCTGTACCTGCTGGTGGTGGTCGGCCTCGGCGCCACGGTCTGGCCCAGCTTCCTGTTCCACCCCAAGCCATGGGAGGCGATGCGCGGCGTGATTGCCTGCATGCTGGTCGCGTTTTCGCTGCTGTCGCTGCTGGGACTGCGCTATCCGCTGCAGATGCTGCCCGTGCTGTTGTGGGAATTGCTGTGGAAAGCGGCGTGGCTGCTGGTCATCGTGCTGCCGATGTGGTCGGCCGGGCGCATCGATGCGGTCACCGCAGCAATGGTGCCATCGATGCTGATGGTCGTGATCATTCCGTTCATCCTGCCGTGGCGCTATATGTATGCGCGCTACCTGAAGCTGCCCGGCGACCGCTGGCGCCGCAGCGCCTAGTCGCGCGGACAAAAAAATGCGCACCCGAATCGCTTCGGGCGCGCTAACAGGCTAGTCAGGAGAAAGGGGCGAGGGTGTCGCGCCCTTATTACTATCCGGGATCTATTCTACTGAGCGCATGTGGCGCAAGTCTCTCCAATTGTTTCAATGTTGAATATTTTTCAAGGTAGATAAGAAGGCTCGGCCGCACCTTGGCCGCCCTGGCCGCCCTTGTCGCTGGCCAGGTATTTCTGGTAGATCGCGTCGAAGCGGCCGCTGTCCTTCAGGTGCTTGAGGCCGGCGTTGAAATCGTCGCGTACCTTCTTGTCCCAAAACACGGGCCGATAATCCATCGGGTCGAGCTTGACGAAGGCATGCGAGCTCACCGGCTTGGGCTTGAAGCTGGCGTTGAGCTTGAGCATCATGGTGAAATAGCGAAAAATGTTGCGGTCGCTGAGGACCACGTCGTAGCGGCCACGGTCGAGCGTGAGCACCTGCAGCGCCTGGTCATTCTGCTCGTAATAGCGGCCGGCCTTCTTGACCGGGTCGAGCCAGAGCGGATAGCGCTTGGCGCCGCCTGGAAACGACAGCACGCTCAGCCCGCGCAGGTCTTCCGGCTTGCGGATCGCCAGCTTGCGTTCGCTGACAGTGAAAAAGACGTTATCGTAGAACACCGCCGGGTCGCCGTAATTGGCGCCCCAGGCGCTCATGTCTTCGCCCAGGTCGGTCATGGCCGCGTCCACGTCGCGCGCCTTGAAGGCGACCGGGATGCGCGCAAACGAGTAATAGTGCGGCACCAGCACGTGACCCCGGTACGCCAGCGCTTCGCGCATGACGTCCAGCTCGATGCCGGTATCGGTCTCCGGAAAGCAGAACGGCGCAATCTTCTCGCCGAAGGCCATGCTGACGTTGATGGCGTGCGCAGGCGCGGCGCCGGCCAGCGCGAGCGCGAAAATACTCCAGCGTGCGGCGATGCGGATGCATGGTCTGGTGTGCATACAGTCCCGGTTTCAGAATTGGTGGCGTAGGCCGACGGAAAACAATTGCCTGGTGCCGCCCGCAACCGTCGTCTGGTAGCGCGCTGCGCTGCCGTTGCGCAGGCGCGAGCCGACCAGGTAGACATTGGTCCGCTGCGACAGCGGATGATAAAAACCGAGCGCGAGCTGGACCGCGTTGGCGTCGCCCAGCAAACGGTCGTCCTTGCGCACGTAATCGGCGGCCAGCGTGCCGCTGCGCAGCGCGACGCTGACGCCGACCAGGCTGTCGCGCGTGTCGAGCACCTGCTCGTTGCGGTTGCGTGCCAGCACCATCCAGCCGCGCGCCAGGCCGAAGCTGTAATTGCCGCCCACCAGCGTGCTGCGGACCTGGGTCGCGCCGGCGGCGTCGTTGCTCAGGTGGTAGGCCAGTTGCAGGTTCAGCGGCCCGGCCGCGTAGCCGGCGTCCATGCTGACCTGGCGCAGCGCCGCGCCATTGCCGGCCACCTCGCCGGCGCCGTAGGCCAGGTCGCCGTAGAAGCCGCGCAAGCCGGGCGGCAGCGAGTACTTGACCGTGTTGTCCATGCGCACCCCGGAATCCTGGAACAAGCGGGTCGATTCGCCCGGCCCTTTGGCGTCGAACGGATCGTTGGTGGCGATGGCGCCGAAGTAGGGCGTGAACATGCGCCCCAGCTTGACGCTGCCGAAAGGGCCCGCAAGTCCGACCCACGACTGGCTGCCGAACGGGCGCCCGGCGAACGAGGAGGCGCCGGTATTGGCGTCGATCTGGGATTCGATCAGGAAGCTCGCCGTCAGGCCCGCACCGAGGTCCTGCTCGGCCTTGAAACCGATGCGCGAGGCGGTTTGCTGGCCGCTGTCGATGCGCGTGCTGGCCACGCCGCTATCGCGGTCGGCGACGATGCCCAGGTCCAGCACGCCGTAGACGCCGAGCGAAGTTTGCGCCAGCGCGGGCGAACTCAGGCAGGCCAGTAAACACACTACGGCGTTGCGGCTGTTCATGCGCGACTCTCCAGGGAGAATATGTTCGACAGGACATGATTGTTGTACACCCGCGCCGCGGCCAGATCAAGCTGATTAAAAAGAAACATTCCACACGCGCAGAATGAGGGGTGAAAAAAAGCGCGCTTGAATTTCTTCAAGCGCGCAACAGTTCGATGCGTGGGTTCGGCCTAGCCGGTATTGCGCAGTCCGGCTGCGACGCCGTTGATCGACAAGTGGATGCCGCGGTGCACCCGCTCGTCGATCTTGTCCGGGTCGCCCGCCGCCGCGCGGTGCCGGTGGATCAGTTCGACCTGCAAGTGGTTCAGCGGATCGAGGTAGGCGAAGCGGTTCTGGATCGAGCGCGCCAGCAGCGGATTGCCGGCCAGCCGCTCGTGCGCGCCGGTGATCGTTTCGAGGCAACTCAGGGCAATGCCGTGTTCGGCCGCGATGCGCTTGAAGATGCGCTCGCGCAGTTCGACGTCGGCCACCAGCTCGGCGTAGCGCGAGGCGATCGCCAGGTCGGTCTTGGCCAGCACCATGTCCATGTTCGACAGCAGCGTGGCGAAGAACGGCCATTCCTTGAACATCGCTTGCAAGGTCGCGACTTTTTCTTCGCGCCCGCCTTCGGCCAGCCACTCGTTGATGGCCGAGCCGAAGCCGTACCAGCCCGGCAGCAGCAAGCGGCACTGGCCCCACGAGAAGCCCCACGGAATGGCGCGCAAGTCTTCGATGCGCTTGGTCGACTTGCGCGAGGCCGGGCGCGAACCGAGATTGAGTTCGGCGATTTCGGCGATCGGCGTGGCCGAGAAGAAGTAGTCGGTGAAGCCCGGCGTTTCGTAGACCAGGTTGCGGTAGGCCTTGTAGGCGCGCTCGGACAGGTCGGCCATGATGGCTTCGAAGCCGGCCAGGCGCTGCGCCTTGTCGCCCTCGGGCGCGTGCGGCGTCAAGGAAGCTTCCAGCGTGGCCGCCACCAGCAGCTCGAGGTTGCGGCGCCCGATCTCGGCGTTCGAAAACTTCGAGGCGATGATTTCGCCCTGTTCGGTCAGGCGGATCTGGCCGTTGACGGTGCCGGGCGGCTGTGCCAGGATCGCTTCGTAACTTGGTCCGCCGCCGCGCCCGACGGTGCCGCCGCGCCCGTGGAACAAGCGGATCTTGACGCCGGCCCGCTCGAACACCTTGACCAGGTGGATCTCGGCCTTGTACAGCTCCCAGTTCGACGTCAAAAAGCCGCCGTCCTTGTTCGAGTCCGAGTAGCCGAGCATGACTTCCTGCAGCTTGCCCTGCTTGTCGATCAGGGCCTTGACCAGCGGGATCGCCATCCATTCGTCCATGATGCCGGCCGCGCGCTGCAGATCGGGGATGGTTTCGAACAGCGGGATGACCATCGCGTCGAGCTCATTGCCCTTGGTGCGCAGCAGGCCCGTTTCCTTCTGCAGCAGCAGCACTTCGAGCAGGTCGGATACTTCCTCGGTGTGCGAGATGATGTAGTTGCGGATCGCGCGCGCGCCGTAGCGCTCGCGGATATCCTTGGCCGCGCGCAGGATGGACAGCTCCGAATCGGCTTCCTCGCTGTAGGCGGTGTAGGGCGAATAGAGCAGGCGCGGCTGGGCCAGTTCGGCCAGCAGCAGCGTGCATTTCTGCGCCTCGGTCAGCTTGCCGTAGTTGGCTTCGACGCCGGCGCTGGCGAACAGTTCGGCCAGCACGCGTTCGTGCACGTCGGACGTCTGGCGCATGTCGAGCGAAGCGAGGTGGAAGCCGAAGATGCCGGCCGCGCGGCGCAGCGTCGCCAGGCGCGGCTTGACCAGCAGCGCGCCGTGGTTGGCCTGCAGCGAATCGGCCAGCACTTTCAGGTCGTCCTTGAAACCGCACGAATTCACATACGGCGCCGCGTGTCCGACTTCCTTGCGCAGGATGTTGGTCGCGCCCAGCGCGCGCGCGGTGGCGGCCAGGCGCGCGTAGATGCCGATCAGGGCGCGCCGGTACGGCTCGTCGCTGCGGTGCGGCGAATGGTCGGGCGAGGCTTCGGCCAGCGCCAGCAGTTCGGCGCTGGCGCCCACCATCAGCGTCGAAATCGACAGCTCGGCGCCCAGCGCGTGCACTTCGTCGAGGTAAAAATCGAGGATCGTGGTGGCCTGGCGCACCAGCGCGTGCTGCATGGTGCCGGCGTTGACGTTCGGATTGCCGTCGCGGTCGCCGCCGATCCAGCTGCCCATCTGGACGTACGAGGCGTCGCCCAGCGAGGCCGGTTCGCCCGGATAGTGGGTGCCGATTTCTTCTTCGATGTCGTCGTACAGGCCTGGCAGCTCGCGCAGGAAGGTGATGCGGTAGTAGGAAAGGGCGTTGTCGATTTCGTCGGCCACCGTCAGCTTCGAGTAGCGCAGCATGCGCGTCTGCCACAGCGTGGCGATGCGCGCATGCAGCAGCGCGGCGTTGGCCACCCGTTCCTTGGGCGTCAACGGCAGGTCGCGTTCGGCCAGCAGGCGCGCGATGTCGTGCTCGGCGTCGAGGATAGACTTGCGCTGCACTTCGGTCGGGTGGGCGGTCAGCACCGGGGCGATCAGCGCATCGTTGAAGAAGGTGCGCACGGTGGCGCCGTCGACGCCGGCCTGCTTCAGCTTCGACAGCGCGAAACTGACGCTGCCTTGCTGCGGCTTCGATCCTGCCAGCAGGTGGGTGCGGCGGCGCCGGATGTGGTGCTGGTCCTCGGCGATATTGGCCAGGTGCGAGAAGTAGGAAAACGCGCGCACCACCGAAATGGTCTGGTTGCGCGTGAGCTTCTCGAGCATGGTGTTGAGGTCCGCGCCGGCCTGGGCGTCAGCCTCGCGCCGGAAACGCACCGCGGTCTGGCGGATCGTTTCGACGACGTTGAAGACGTCTTCGCCTTCCTGGTCGCGCAGCACGTCGCCGAGCAGGCGGCCGAGCAGGCGGATGTCTTCTTTGAGCGGTGCGTCCTTGTCGAGGACAGGTTGGGTTTCTTGGGCAGCAGCGAGATTTACCATGTTGGACCAGAGTGAGTGTTGGTGCAAAGGCTTATGGCCAGGGTCTGCAAAGGGGGCGCATGATAAAATTTGTGGTCTTATGCATGTGCCGATAATAGAGGCCACACCGCTTTCGGTGTAACGACAGTGAAATAACCGTTTTGAAAGCAACTTAAATGACCCAGCCGCTCTATTATAACGAGCAAGGGAAGCCTGCCTCACAGGGCAGTCTCGTTACGCAGGGGGGCGGTACACCGCACCAAACCCCTGCTCACCCTTCCAAGCTTGTGATCGCCTCGCGCGAAAGCCGTCTCGCCATGTGGCAGGCCGAGCACGTACGCGCGCAATTAACACTATTATATCCGCAGTGCAGCATTGAGATCCTGGGCATGACCACCCGGGGCGACCAGATCCTTGACCGCGCCCTGTCCAAGGTCGGCGGCAAGGGCCTGTTCGTCAAGGAACTCGAAGTGGCGATGGAAGAAGGGCGGGCCGACCTGGCCGTCCATTCGCTCAAGGATGTGCCGATGGACCTGCCCGAAGGCTTCGCGCTGGCCGCGGTGCTCGAGCGCGAAGATCCGCGCGACGCCTTCGTCTCGAACGACTACGCCAGCCTGGCCGAGCTGCCCGACGGCGCCATCGTCGGCACCAGCAGCCTGCGGCGCCAGGCGCTGATCGCCGTGCGCTTCCCCAAGCTGGTGATCAAGCCTTTGCGCGGCAACCTCGATACCCGCCTGGCCAAGCTGGACCGCGGCGACTACGCCGCCATCATCCTGGCCGCGGCCGGCCTGAAGCGCCTCGGCCTGCCCGAACGCATCCGCGCGTTGATGGACCCGCACGACAGCCTGCCGGCTGTCGGCCAGGGCGCGATGGCGATCGAAATCGCGACCAGCCGCAGCGATGGACTGGACCTGCGCGCCATCCTGGCGCCGCTGAACCACCTGCCGACCGCGCAGGCGGTGGCGGCCGAACGCAAGGTCTCGAAGGTATTCGGCGGCAGCTGCCAGATTCCGCTGGCGGCATTTGCCACTGTCGACGGCGCGACCATGCGTTTGCGCGCCATGGTCGCCACGCCGGACGGCAGCCGCATGGCCAGTGCCGAACTGTCCGGCCCGGCCAACCTGCCCGAGGTGCTCGGCGAGCAGGTCTCAAAGCTGCTGGCCGACCAGGACGCCATGGCGATCCTGGCCGTATGCAAGGCCGACGCCGACGCCGCCGATGCCTGACGCGGTCGTCATCACGCGCCCGCGCGCCCAGGCCGGCGCGCTGGCGCAGCAGGTCGGCGCGCTCGGGCGCGAGGTCGTGCTGCTGCCGCTGCTGGAGATTTTTCCGCTGCCCGATCAGTCCGAACTGGTTGCCACGCTGGCGCAGCTGGCGCGCTTTGCGCTGGTCGCCTTCGTCTCGCCGAACGCGATCGACGCCGCCTTTGCCCACATCCCCGCGTGGCCGCAGGGCGTGGCGCTGGCCGTGCTGGGCGAGGGCAGCCGCGCCGCGCTGGCGCGCCACGGCGTGAACGACGCCAATGCGACCATCGTCAGCCCGCACGACAAGTCGCGCAGCGATTCCGAGAACCTGCTGCAGACGCTCGACCTGGCCGCGCTGGCAGGGCGGCAAGTGCTGATCGTGCGCGGCGAAAGCGGGCGCGAACTGATGGCCGACGGCTTGCGTGCGGCCGGCGCCATCGTCACCACCGTGGCCGCTTACCGGCGCAGCGTGCCGGTCCTGACGCCGGCGTTGCGCGCGCAGCTGCTGGCCCTGCTCGAGCGCGACAACGACTGGATCATCACCAGTTCGGAAGCGCTGCGCGGCCTGCTGGCGCTGGTCGGCCAGCTCGGGGCGGCGGACGCTGTAGCAAAAATGCAACAACAACATGTCATCGTTCCGCACGCCCGGATAGCCGAAACGGCCACATCGCTGGGGCTGGCGCGACTGACGCTGTGCGGTTCAGGCGACGAACGTCTGCTTGCCGCGTTACAATCACGACCATGAACGAATTGCCACCATTACCCGACCACACCGCCGCGCCTGTCGCCGCTCCCCAGATCGCACCAGCCAGTGCGCCGCCGCCGTCCAATGTGCCGGCCGGCGAGACCATCACGCAAGTGTTCCAGCGTCCGCTGACCGTGGCGGTGATCGTCATTTCGCTGCTGCTGGCCGCCCACGCCTGGTCGACCCGCACGAATATGCAGAAGCTGCGCATGGAAATGGCCAAGAGCCTGCAAAAGGGCGAGCTGGTCAACGCCGAAACGGCGGCCACCGTGCGCTCGGTGCAGGACCTGGCCAAGGATTTGCAGGGCAAGGTGGCGCTGCTGGAGAGCCGCCAGGTCGAGGCGCAAAGCCAGCAACTGGCGCTCGAACAGCTGTACCAGGACCTGTCGAAGAACCGCGACGAATGGGCGCTGGCTGAAATCGAACAGGTGCTCTCGACCGCCAGCCAGCAGCTGCAACTGGCCGGCAACGTGCAGGGTGCATTGATCGCGCTGCAAAATGCCGACCGCTCGCTGTCGCGCTCGGACAAGCCGCAGTTCATCACGATCCGCCGCGCGATCGCCAAGGACACCGACAAGCTCAAGGCGCTGCCCGGCGTCGACCTGATTGGGCTGGCGCTGCGCATCGATAACGTGATCGCCCAGGTCGACACGCTGCCGATGCTGGCCGACGAACAGCCGGCCGCGCCGGTGCGCGCGCAACGTCCGCGCAACGGTCCCGCCGTCAAGGGCGCGCCGGCGCCGGCGGCGCCCTCGCTGACGTCGCGCCTGCAGGACACCTGGCACGACTGGAGCGGCGAGATGTGGTCCGACGTGCGCGAGTTGATCCGCGTGCGCAAGGTCGACACGCCCGAGGCGCTGATGCTGTCGCCGACCCAATCCTACTTCCTGCGCGAGAACCTCAAGCTGCGCCTGCTGAACGCGCGCCTGGCGCTGTTGTCGCGCAACGAGGCGGCCTTCCGCAGCGATTTGATCAGCGCGCAGGAA
>JANYGW010000145.1 GCA_025359245.1 Massilia sp. | reverse complement strand
GGTCGTCACGGCGCTGCTGGCGTTCAAGGCCAGGGCCATGCTCAAGGAAGGCAAGCTCGCTTTCCCCGAGACCATGAACGAACTGAAAAACGACCGCGAAATGCTGTTGTAGGCAACCAGGAGAGCATATGCAAGAACATCCTATCGTCAGCCTGGCCGCCCCCGTCAGCAAGGAAGCGGCGCTGGCCGAGCGCAAGGCCAGGCTGATGCACCAGGCCGACATGTACCGGGTCGGCATCGTCCATGCGCGCGCCAGCGTCGTGCATGGCGCCCGTCCCGAGGCCCTGCTGCATGCGGCGATCGACCAGGCGACGTGGGCGCTGCGCGCCCGCGTGGACGGCCTGCTGCGTCCGACCGGCATCACGGTCGGCACCATCATGCCGTTTGCGCTCGGGCTGTTGCGCCTGCTGGCGCGGCGCCGGCTGGTCAAGCCGGCACTCGGCGTGCTGGTGGCGGGCGCCGCTGTGGCATTATATGTGCGGCGCCGGCGCGCCGCAGCTGCCTATTAACACCCATGCCGTGCGCGAGGCCCTGGCCTTGCGCGATCAATACAGGATATGGTGGGGCTTGAGCGGCGTCGCAATCTTCGGATTCGACGCCGTCTTTTTACGTTTGAATCGATCTGGCCAACACCCATGAAAAAAATAAATCCACTCAATCCCGACAACTTGCGCATCGTACTGGTGCTGCAGGGCGGCGGCGCGCTGGGCGCCTACCAGGCCGGGGTCTACCAGGCGCTGCACGAACACGACCTGGTGCCCGACTGGATCGTCGGCACCTCGATCGGCGCCATCAATGCGGCCCTGATCGCCGGCAACGAGCAGGCCAACCGGCTGCACAAGGTCAAGGCGTTCTGGGACCGGGTCGCGCATCCGGACAACGTCGACATGAGCCTGGTCAGCGACCAGCTGCGCCGCTCCAACATCTGGTTCAACACGCTCGACACCGTGATGCGCGGCGTGCGCGGGTTTTTCTCGCCGCGCCTGTTCAGCGGCTTTGCGCTCGGCATGCAGGTTGTGCCCGACGAAGCATCGTTCTACGATACGTCCGAACTCAAAAGCACGCTCGCGGAACTGGTCGACTTCGACTACCTCAATGCCGAAGGCGGCATGCGCCTGACCGTCAACGCGGTCAATGTGCGCACCGGCGAGCTGGCCCATTTCGACAGCCAGAGCGGGGCGCTCACGCCCGACCATGTGCGCGCCAGCGGCGCCTTGCCGCCGGCGTTCCCGCCGGTGCGCATCGACGGCGAGCTGTACTGGGACGGCGGGCTGTATTCGAATACGCCGCTCGAATCGGTGCTCAACGAACTGCCCAGCGGCGACACGCTGTGCTTCATGGTCGACCTGTGGAGCGCCGAGGGCCCCGAGCCGCTGACGATGGACGAGGTGTCGACACGCCAGAAGGACGTGACGTTCGCTTCGCGTTCGAAGCGCCACATCGACGACTACGTGCAGACCCATACGCTGCAAAACAAATTGCGCCAGCTGTACGGTCGCTTGCCGAAGGGCAGCCGCACGGCGCAGGACGAAACCGACCTGCTGGCGCTCGGCTGCGACGCCACCTTGCACATCGTGCGCCTGCCGTACGCGGGGCGCGACTGGCACATGGCGGCCAAGGACGTCAATTTCTCCAAGGGCTCGATCGAATGGCGCTGGGACCAGGGCTACCGCGACGCCATGCGCGCGCTGACCCACGCGGGCTGGCTCGCGTACGTGGCCGAGGAAACGGCGGTGGTGGTGCACGAATTGCCGCCGGTGCCGGAGCAGACCGCCCCCGGCTCGGTCGGCTGAGCGATGGACAACGGCACGCGGATCCGTTTTTTCCGGCGCCAGATACCGGCATTTGCCTGTCTTCCCGGCTGCCATGACTGCTGCGGCCCGGTGCTGGCCTCGACCGATGAACTGGCGCGGCTGCCGCCGGCCAGCGCCGAACGGCATGCGGCGGCCATCGAACACTGGGACTGCGTGCACCTGGGCGAGCAGGGCTGCAGCGTGTACGACGAGCGCCCGCTGGTCTGCCGCTTGTTCGGCACCACGCCGCGCCTGCCTTGTCCGCACGGGCGCGGCCCGGCGCTGATGATCGCGCCCGAGATGGATGCGAAGATTGCCCGATTTTTCCGCCAGACCCGCCATGTGCTCGTTTAAAAGCGCGTTCTGCGTTAAGATCGAAGGGCATGCCACTTAACTATTCCCGCAAACTGACCGGCAAGGTCCGCACCGCCGGCGCCAATCGCCACCTGGGCCTGGTGCTGGCGTTCGTCGCCGGCGCCATCAACGCGGGCGGCTTCCTGGCGGTCCAGCAATACACCTCGCACATGACCGGCATCGTCTCGTCGATGGCCGACAGCCTGGCGCTGGGCACGATCGACATCGCGCTGGCCGGGCTGGGTGCGCTGCTGTGCTTTGCCTGCGGCGCGGCCTGTTCGGCGATCCTGGTCAATTACTCGCGCCAGCACCAGCTGCACAGCGAATATGCGCTGCCGCTGATGCTCGAGGCCGTGCTGCTGCTGTGTTTCGGCCTGCTCGGTGCGCGCCTGGCCGACATCGACGGCCTGTTCGTGTCGGTGACCGTGATGCTGCTCTCGTTCATCATGGGCTTGCAAAACGCGGTCGTCACCAAGCTGTCGAACGCGGAAATCCGCACCACCCACGTGACCGGCATCGTCACCGATATCGGCATTGAACTGGGCAAGTCCGTGTACCGCAATTCCGACCGCTTCGTCGGCGCCGCGCGGGTCGTGGTCAACCGCGACCGTTTGCTGCTGCTGTCCATGCTGCTGCTGGCGTTCTTTGTCGGCGGCATTGCCGGCGCGCTCGGCTTCAAGCACGTCGGCTATGGGGCGACCGTGCCGCTGGCGCTGATGCTGGTGGCGCTGGCCAGCGTGCCGATCGTCGATGACGTGGCGCAGATGATGCGGCGCGATAAGGCCTGATCAGTCGGGCCGGTCGGGCATGCGGGCGATGACTTCGCCGGTGCCGACCACGCGCGCGCCGGCCAGCACCTCGAAGGTCGCGCCGCTGGCCAGGGCCGAGTAGTCGACCCCGGAATAGATCATCAGCGCGGTGGCGGCGCAGCGCTGGCCCGGCGCCAGCGGTTCCGCGGGGCCATCGATGAAGGCCACGCCGAGCATGGCGCCGCCGCCGACGCGCAGGTGCGGCCGGCAACTGCCGTGCTTGAGGCAGACCGGCGCCGCCGGTCCGCCGCGCTCGGTGCTGAACAATTCGATCGAGACCAGGGCCGACTGCATGCATGCCTTTGTTCAAGTGTCAGGGACGCCGATTTTCCGGCCGGCCGAGTATGACGCCGAATTGAACAGAAATCAACTTCCAGCAAGAAATTATTCGCCCGAGGCGGCCCTGGCGCGGGCGCTCGCCATTTCCTGCTGATAGGTGGTGCGCGCCTCGCGCACGCAGGCGCCGCGCTCGGGGGCTGGCAGCGCACGGCAGGCGCCCAGGTTTTCCTGCAGGCCGGCGGCGGTTTCCTTGCGGATAGTGCGCAGCCGCGCGGCCAGCGTGCCGTCTTGCTGGTGCCAGCGCGGCGGGTCGCCGCGGCTGATTTCGGCGGCTTGCTGGCGCGCGGTGGCGGCCGGCACGTTCTGGTCGGACGAGACCGGGGTTTGGGCCTGGGCTGCAACGGCCAGCAGCAAGGCGGCGCAGCCGGGCAGGGCGCGCGCGAAAGGGGATAGTAGCGGGTGCATGGCAACTCCTGGGACAAGAAGAAACGCTATCTCACGCTCAACTGTTGGCGAATCCGCCTGCGCGGGGACGATGTTGGACGAATCGGTGACATAGCAAAAAAAAGCCGGCGCATCGGGCGCCGGCTGGCACTGCACTTACAGCCGCCCGGTGAGCAGCAGCACGATCAGGACCACGACCAGCAGGCCCGTGATGCCGGTCGGACCGTAGCCCCAGCTGCGGCTATGGTTCCAGGTCGGCAGGACGCCGACGAGGGCGAGGATGAGAATAACGAGCAGGATGGTACCCATGGCGGGCTCCTTTAAAAGTGATCGGTCTGGTGGGCGAAATTAGCGTGCGGGGAAAACATTAATAACGGTAGGCGCGGCCATCGACCACGCGCACGCGGTTGCCCACGCGCAGGTCGTACACGCTGTCCTGGACCACGGTGCGGAAGTCGCCGTTGTCGAGGCGGATGCTGATCTGGTACATGTCGTGGCCGTTGGCGGCGTTGCGCCCTTCAACCGTGTTGCCCACCGCGGCGCCGCCGACGGCGCCGACCACGGTCGCTGCGGCGCGGCCATTGCCGCTGCCGACCTGGTTACCGACCAGGGCGCCGATGACGCCGCCAACGACGGCGCC
>JANYGW010000117.1 GCA_025359245.1 Massilia sp. | reverse complement strand
TCGCGCGCGCCGCCGCGCAGGAAGGCGTTCAGGTCGCCCAGCTTGCCGCGCTTGCGCTCGACGCCCATCCAGGCGTTTTCGCGCGCATTCCACTGGCGCGGACGGTGCAGCAGCAGGAACGGTTCGCGGCGCAGCTCGTCGCCGGGCGCGGCCTGGCCGTACTTCCGGTTCAGTTCCGTGATCGTCGCACTGGCCAGCGCGACCAGCTCCTCGTCGGCCGGCATGTGCTCGCGGTCGGCGTCGGCAAAGTCGGTGAGCAGGCAAAAGCGCAGGTTGGGATCGCGGTTGGCAAGGTAGCGCACTTCAAGCGCTTCGCACAGCGCGGCCACGTTGTCGCGGCTGTACAGCAGCGTCGGCACCACCACCATGCTCGACGCGTCGGACGGAATGCCGTCCTTGAAGTCCATGCGCGCCAGCGGGTGCGGGCGCGTGAGCTGGGTCGCCATCAGGTTCACCAGCGCCAGCGCCAGCTGGCTCGAGCCGAACATGGTGAGCACGCCGATCAGCGCCAGCAGCACCACGTCGACATCGCTCAGCCAGGCGTGGCGCACCACGCTGGCGGTGAACAGGCTGGTCAACAGCACGATCGCGCCGAGATAGCTCGACAGCGGCGCCGCGCGCGCATTGCGCTGCAGCGATTCGAGCGGCGAAAAACGCACCGCGAGGCGCCGTTCGAGCGTGCGCAGTCCCTTGCCGATCAGGTAGTAGCCGACGTGGCGGGTGCGCTCGTCGAGCCCGCCGGCGGCCAGGTCGCGGTTTTCCAGCGTCAGCGCGAGCGCCTGCTCGGCCACCGCGACTTCGGTGTGCGCGCAATGCTTGGCCAGCGTCTCGACGACGTGGCGGTAGTTGTCGCGCGTGGCGAAATCCATCTTGCCGTAGATGCCGGCCGGATCCTGGCGCAAGGTCTGCTCGACCGCGCTCATGGTTTCGACGAACTCTTGCCAGTCCATGGTGCCAAGGAAGCGCAGGCTGCCGATGCTGTTGCTGATCGAGACCTGTTCGGCGGCCTGCTGGCCGATCTCGGCCTGGATCTGCTGTTCGATGGTCAGGCCGGCGTCGGCCAGGCGCGTGGTGACCCATTGCAGCGCCAGCGTCAGCGACGGGCTCTGGCCTTGCAGGCGGCGCGCCATTTCGGCCACGAAGGCGCTGTTCATGGCCTGGCCGGAGCGGGCCATGTCGGCCACCAGCAGGATCAGGTCGCTGGGATTCTTTTCGGCCGTCTCCGTCATCTGGTCGGCCCAGGTGTTGGCGCGGTCGCGCTGGGTGCGGTTGTCGGATACGCGCGCGGCAACCCGGCGCAGGTTTTCGATCAGCGCCAGGCGCAGCATGATCGGGATCGCCCACAGTTCGCCCAGCTTGAGCGTGGCGCTGTCCTGGTAGGCGTCGACGAAGCGGGTCAGGCTTTCAGGGTCGACCCGGCCGTCGCCGTGCGAGATGATCTCGAGCGCAATCTGGTACACGCGCGGGGTGCCGTCGGCGTCGTCGTTGGACAGGCGCGGCAACTCCTTGCTGTAATCCTTGGGCAGGTGGCGGCGCGCGGTGCGGATCTGCTCTTCGATCAGGTAGAAGTTATCGAGCAGCCATTCGGAGGCCGGCGTGATCTGGCGCCCGGCCTTGATGGCGGCGGTCAGTTCGCCGCACGTGGCCGCGATGATGCCGGCGTTTTCGGACAGGCGCGCCAGCAGGCGGTCGGGACCGCCGCGCTTGCTCAGCACATGGCGCGCAGCCAGATGCTTGCCGTGCGAGGCCATCTGGGCCGCACTGAACAATTCTGAGCGTAGCGGGAATTCTTCGGCAGGATCGAGCTCTCTATCGAGCGCATTGCGCCAGGAATACAGCGTGTCCGCCAGGGTAATTTTATTGTCGTTCAACAGAGACCTCGCGTGGGCGTGAATAGCCAACACGCTGCAGGGACAGCGAGTTGCGACCGGGTCGAAACGGCTATTTCCATAGTAGAGCGCATGGGCCAGGGCGACTGTGCGCCAACGTACACAGCGTAGTCGTTCGTGCGGAGGAATCAAGGATGAACCGTGGCGTACTGGCAAATTTAACGGCAGTTTGATGCCGATTGGAAATCTTCATGCGCGACGGCGCGTGCGGTGGACGGCCTCGTGCAAGTGCGGAAATCGCGAAATCAACACTGAAATAGACACACCAATGTCGTCCTCGCGAACGCGGGGACCCATACTGAGCCTGGTCAGCATGGGCCGCCCCGTCGTACCGCCCCGCTTGCGAGGTCGACGTGGTCTGGCTAGCGGGTCTTGCCCGATGCCCCACATTCCGCGTCGCCCCCACAGCGCAAAAAAAAACGGCCTGCCCTTGTGAGGCAGACCGTAAACGGAATATCTGTAGTGCGTACCACCCCGATGCGTCAGGCCGCGATCGGCAACTTCCCTTCTTTGCCAGCGCCAAACGTCAGGCCGCCGGCCACATGCCAGGCGTCCTGGTAGCCGAGCCGGTGCAGGCACGCGGCCGCCTTTGCGCTGCGCCCGCCGCTGCGGCAGAAGAACACCAGCGGCCGCTGCACGCCGCGCAGCCAGACCGCGAGCCGGTCGGCCAGCCGCGACAAAGGCACGCTATGCGCCCTGCGCCCGCGCCACAGGTCCGCTTGCGCCGCCACGTGTTCGCACGCTTCGCGCACATCGATCAGCATGGCGTCCGGATGCGCATCGAGAAAGGCGCCGAGCGCAGCTTCGTCCAGCTCGCGCGGCAACGGGTCCGGCACGGCCGTGGCCGACGCCAGCGTCGTGCATAGCGCGCTGCCGCCGTCCTGCGCGGGACACAGCAAGGTGTTTGCGGCGACCACGCCGGCGAGCCGCGGCGACACGTCCTTGCCGGTGAAGGCGAAGCGCACATCGGCGCCGGCCAGCACCCGTTCCGCGCGCGGCGCGCCGAACAGGTAGGTCACGCTGTCGAACTTGCCGTCGTCCTGCGGCAGGCGCGCCAGTACGTGCGCGCCCAGTGCAACGGCATTGACCAGCATCCCGTTGCCCAGGCTGATGCAGTCGCTCTGCGCCGGCCATCCCAGCGCATGCTCGCTGTCGGCCCGGTCCAGCTGGTCCGCCAGCAGCTGCAGCAAGGCGGCGCGCCCGGACGCTGGCCCCGCATGCGCATGGCTGTCGATGACGGCCCGCACCTTGTAGCCCTGGCAGCGCAGGAACTCGGCAATGCGCGCCACCAGCGGCGCGCGCGGGTCGATGACGGCGCAGCTGCGGCTGGCCGCGTCCAGCACCAGCCAGGTCGATTCGCCGTCGGCGCACAGCTGCACGATGCCGTCGCGGCGCTCGGCCGGCATGGCCGACGGCACCAGGCAGGCGGCCCGCAGCGCCGCGCCGCAGTGGGCGATGCGCTCGCAGGCGGCGTCGATGAAGGCCTGGTCGGCCATCGGTCCGAACGACATGCGCAGCGCGGCCGCGGCGCGCCACGCGGGCAGCTGCATCGCTTCGAGCACGTAGCTGGGCGCCGCCTTTGCCGACGAGCAGGCCGACCCGGAACTGACGCGCAGGCTGGCCGCATCGAACAGGTCGAGCAGCTCCTTGCTGGAAAACCCGGGCACCGAAAAATTGAGCGTGGTGGGCAGCGTGCCGGCGAACGGCGCGTTGAAGACCACGCCCGGCAGCGCGCTGCGCAGCGCAGCGGCGAGGCACTCGCGCATGCCTGCCAGCTCGGCATGGGTGCGGAACCCGCAGCCGTCTTCGAGCGCTTCGAGCACCGCGCCGAGGGCGGCGATGCCGGCCATGTTCTCGGTGCCGGCGCGCTGCCCGGCTTCCTGGCCGCCGCCGCACATCAGCGCCGTGTAGGGTGCGCCGGCGCGCACGTACAGCATGCCGATGCCTTTCGGCGCGTACAGCTTGTGGCCGGAGAACGGCGCGTAATCGATGCGCGTCGCGGCCAGGTCGAGCTGCATCTTGCCCAGTGCCTGCACGCTGTCGACCATCCAGTAGGCCGGGCTTGCGCTGGCCTGCAGCACGGCCGCGATCCCGTCCAGGTCGGAGATGACGCCGGTTTCATTGTTGGCCGCCATGGTGCACAGCATGGCCGTGCGCGGCGCCAGCGCACGCAGTGCGGCGAGGTCGTGGCGGCCGTCGGCGCCGACCGCCAGCGCGCACAGTTCGAGACCGGTGCCGAGCAGGCGGTTCCAGTGCGCCAGGCTTTCCGGCACGGCCTTGTGCTCGGTGGCGCCGTAGACCAGCAGCTCGCCCGTGGCCTCGCCATTGGCGCGCCGGTCGCGGATCGCGCACAGCGCCGACAGCACGGCCGTCTGGATGCCCTCGGTGGCGCCGCTGGTGAAACACAGGCTGCCGCCGCCCACGCCGAGCAATCGGCTGGCGCGCGCGCGCACCGTGTCGAGCATCGCCCTGGCGCGCAGGCCGCTGGCGTGCGTGCTGCTGGGATTGCCGAAGCTGTCGCCCATGGCCGCCTGCGCTGCGCTGATCGCGGCGGGCAGCACGGCCGAAGTGGCATTGGCGTCGAGGTAAATTTCAGTTTGCATGGGGGCTGGTTGCGGCAGGGGCAAGAAAATCACCGCTGCGGTGAAAACGATAGGTAATATGATAGCCAGCGTGCCGCGAGAATATATTCCATAGTTTCTGTATACTGCTTAGAATAGAGCATAAATATACTAATAAAAGGAAAATTTAAGCATGAATATGCTAGATCGTTATGACTATGCCATCCTGGCCGCGCTGCAGGCCGACGGCTGCCTGTCGATCGCCGGGCTCAGCGAGAAGGTCGGCCTGTCGACCACGCCGTGCTGGAAGCGCCTCAAGCGGCTCGAGGAAGACGGCTATATCGAGAGCCGAGTGGCGATCGTCAACCGCCAGAAGGTCGGCCTGCCGGTCACGGTATTTGTCAGCATCACCACCACCGAACACGATGAAAAATGGCTGAACCGGTTCGCCGCCGCCGTCATCGCGCTGCCCGAGGTGCTCGAATTTCACCGCATGAGCGGCAATATCGACTACCTGCTCAAGGTCGTCACCACCGACATCGGCGGCTACGACCGCTTCTATAAAAAGCTGATCAAGACGGCGCACCTGACCGGGGTCTCGTCCGCTTTCTCGATGGAGCAAATAAAGTTCACCACGGCGTTGCCGCTTGAGCTGATTTCGCACGGCCAGCCCGCCTAAAACCGCACATAAAAACGCCCGAATCGTGCGATGATTGCCGCTCGTCCCGATCAGAGGAGTTATCCCGCATGCCGTCGCAGAAACCCGTATTGACGCTCGCCGCAGCCGCGCTGCTGCTCGTTTCCCACCCCGCCTTCGCCGAGGAGCAGATCGTCAGGATCGGCGTCACCGGTCCGCTGTCGGGCGCCAATGCCTTCGCCGGCAAGGACAACGAAAACGGCGTGCGCCTGGCGCTCGACGAACTCAATACAAGGAAGATGACGATCGCCGGCAAGACGCTCAAGTTCGAGCTGATGTCCGAGGACGACCAGGGCGATCCGAAAGCCGGCGTCAACGTCGCGCAGAAGCTGGCTGACGCCGGCGTCAAGTTCGTGCTCGGCCCGTACAACTCGGGCGTGGCGATTCCCGCCTCGCGCGTCTACAACGACGCCGGCATCGTCATGTCGACCGTGGGCACCAATCCGAAGGTGACCCAGGGCGGCTACAAGAACGTGTTTCGCATCGTCGCCAGCGACAACCAGCTGGGCGCCTCGATGGCCGCCTACGCCGCCAGGCAGATGAAGCTCAAGACGGTCGCCGTGATCGACGACCGCACCGCCTACGGCCAGGGCGTGGCGGCCGAATTCATCAAGCAGGCCAAGGCCTCCGGCCTGACCGTGGCCAGCCACGAGTTCACCAATGAAAAGGCGACTGACTTTGCCGCCATCCTGACCACGCTCAAGGCGAAAAAGGTCGATGCGATTTTCTTCGGCGGCTATGCGCCGCAGGCCGCGCCGATGGCGCGCCAGATGCGCGCGCTCGGCCTGAAGGACGTCAAGATGCTGGGCGGCGATACGCTGTGCAGCCCCGAGATGGCAAGGCTGGGCGGCGACGCGGTCGGCGACAACGTCCTGTGCGCCCAGGGCGGCGCGATCCTCGACAAGCAGGCCTCCGGTCCCGCCTTCCAGAAGCGCTACAAGGAACGCTTCAAGCAGGCGCCCGACGTGTACGCCGCCTCGTTCTACGACCAGACCATGTTCATGGCGCAGGCGATGAAGGCGGCCAATTCGCTCGATCCGTCGGTGGTGTCGGCCGCCATGCACGCGGGCAGCTACAAGGGCGTGGTCGGCGCCTACGCGTATGACGCGGCCGGCAACATGAAGCAGTCGGCCGTGACGGTGTACACCTTCAAGAACGGCGCACCGGTCGCGCTGGCGAGCTACTGATGCACGCATCCCTGCTGCTGGCGGCGGCCCTGGCCGCTGCCTTTCCGGGCGCGCCCGAAGCCGCGCCGCTGACGCCCCCGATGGCGCAATTCACGATTGCCCAGCAGGCGATGCCGGCGCTGATCCAGCGCTTCCAGCTCGACCTGGCCAGCCTCGATCACAAGTACACGGTCGTGGGCGGCAGCGCGCGCGCGGCGCAGATGCGCGAGTTCTACCAGCAGTGGCGCGCCGCGCTCGACGCGCTGCCATTCGACAGCTACGGCGTCGACGACCGGATCGACTTCGTCATGCTGCACAACCAGATCGGTTTCGAACTGCGCGAGCTCGACGCCCAGGACAAGCGCTTCGCCGAGGCCGAGCCGCTGGTGCCGTTCGTGCGCCCGCTGATCAACCTGGCCGAAGCGCGCCGCATGATGCAGGCCCAGGACGGCGCGGCCTGCGCCGCCCTGCTCCAGACATCGCTGGGCGCGGTGCGGCGCGCGCAGGAAGCGCTGCTGGCCGGCCCCGACATCAATGCGCGCAAGCCGATGGCCTCGCGCAGCGTGGCCAACCGCGCGGTGCAGATCCTGGCCGCGACGGCCAAGGACCTGAAGGAATGGAACGCGTACTACGACGGCTACGACCCGCAGCTGAGCTGGTGGGTCAAGCGGCCCTACGCGGAGCTGGACAAGGCGCTCGCCGACTATGCGGCCAGCCTCAATGAACGGCTGGTCGGCAAGGCCTCGGCCACGCGCCTCAATGTGACGGGCGACCCGATCGGGCGCGATGGCCTGGTCAGCGCCCTGCAGCGCGAAATGATCCCGTACACGCCCGAGGAACTGATGGCGCTGGCCGAAAAGGAACTGGCGTGGGGCGAAGCGGAGCTGCGCAAGGCGTCGCGCGAGATGGGCTTCGGCGACGACTGGCACGCGGCCATGGAAAAGGTCAAGACCATGTACGTGGCGCCGGGCGAACAGCCGGCCATGGTACGGCGCCTGGCGGCCGAGGCGATCGCCTACGTCGACGACAACCACCTGGTCACGCTGCCCGAAGTGGCGCGCCGCAGCTGGCGCATGGACATGCTCTCGCCCGAGCGCCAGCTGGCCAGTCCCTTCTTTTTGGGCGGCGACACCATCCTGGTGGCCTATCCGACCGACGCCATGACGCACGAGCAGAAGCTGATGACCATGCGCGGCAATAACCCGCACTTCGCGCGCGCCGTGGTGCACCACGAACTGATCCCGGGCCACCACCTGCAGCTGTTCATGGCCGAGCGCTACCAGCCGCAGCGGCGCCTGTTCTATTCGCCGTTTTTCGTCGAGGGCTGGGCCGTGTACTGGGAGATGCTGCTGTACGAGCGCCAGTTCGCCGTCAAGCCGGAAGACCGGATCGGCATGATGTTCTGGCGTAACCACCGCGCCGCGCGGATCTTGTTTTCGCTCGGTTTCCACCTGGGGAAAATCACGCCGGACCAGGCGGTCGAGATGCTGGTCGCGCGCGTCGGGCACGAGCCGGACAATGCGCGCGCCGAAGTGCGCCGCTCCTTCAATGGCGAGTATCCGCCGCTGTACCAGGCCGGCTACATGATCGGGGCGCTGCAGCTGCGGGCACTCAAGCGCGAGCTGGTCGACGCTGGGAAGATGAGCCTGCTCGACTATCACGATGCGATCTTGCAGGGCGGGATGCTGCCGGCCGAACTGGTGCGCGCGCGCCTGAAGGGCGAAAAAATCGCGCGCGATTTCAAGCCGGGCTGGCGCTTCTATTAAGCGGCGCGCATAAAAAAGCCGCTGCCCGGAGGGAGCGGCTTTAATGGCAGAGGCGCATGACTTCAGCGCGGCGCGCTACAAAGCCTGGCTTGCCTGGTCCGGGCGGCATACATAAGCAGCCTTGCCGACGCGGAAGTAAACCCGTCATCATCGGGCCGATCATACGCTCGCTTGGGCGACCGCGACGGCATAAATTTCAATCGGATCCGCCTGTACCTATAAGGCGCGTCTATCGGCTTTGGCGTATGCTGGAGCCGCTTTCACACCCACACACGGATATTCGCATGAAAAAGAGCCTGACCCTGACCGCACTGTGCGCCGCACTGGCATTCTCGTTTACCCCCATGTGCGCGCTGGGCGCAGCGCCGGCCGGCAAGGTCGCCGGCGCCGTTGCCGACCACGCGCGCAAGCAGCTCGACACCATCGCCGACCAGTACTACGCCGCCGCGGCCCATTTCGAACCGCTCAACGCGACCGAAAATGGCGACAACCGCTACGACGACCAGATCGGCATGGCGATCGCACCGGCCGTGCGCGCGCGCCATTTCGCGCAGTACCGCGGCTTCCTCAAGCGCCTGCAGGCGATCGACCGGATGGAACTGGACCTGCGCGCCCAGATCAACTACGACATCCTCGACTACGAACTCACATCCGCGTTGAGCTTTGCCGACATTCCCGAACACCTGCTGCCGGTCAACCAGATGTCGAGCGTGCCCGTGACGCTGGCCAATTACGCCAGCGGCGACGCCGGCCAGCGCCTGACCACGGTCAAGGAATACAAGGCCTACCTGAGCCGCCTGAACCAGCTGCCGGCATGGATCGACCAGGCGATCGCCAATATGCGGGCCGGCATGCGCAGCGGAGTCGTGATGCAAAAGGCCACCGTGGTGTCGATGCTGCCGCAGTTCCAAAAGCTGGTCAGCGCCACGCCCGAACAAAATATCTTCTACACGCCGGTCACGAAGATGCCGGCCGCCTTTGGCGCTGCCGACAAGCAGGCGCTGGCCAAGGCCTACCGCGCCACCATTGCGACGAAGCTGGCGCCTGCGCTGGCGCGCCTGGCCGCGTTCATCGAAAAAGATTATCTGCCGGCGGCGCGCACCAGCACCGGCTGGAGCGCGCTGCCCGGCGGCGCCGCCTGGTACCAGCTGGCCGTGGCGCACCAGACCACGACCAGCATGACGCCGGACCAGATCCATGCGATCGGCCTGAAGGAAGTGGCGCGCATCCAGGGACAGTTCGCGATCGTGGGGCCGAAGATGGGTTATACGGGCCCAGCCGCCGGCCTGCCGACCTGGGTCACGGCGCAGGACAAATACCGGCCGTTCAAGACCGAACAGGAAGTCATCGACGTCTACCGCAAGCTCGACGCGACCTTGCGCACCAAGCTGCCGGCGCTGTTCACGCTGGTGCCGAAGGCGCCGCTCGACCTGCGCCTCGAGCCTGAACTGAGCCGCGCGACCGCGTCCGACCACTACACGGCGCCGGCCGCCGACGGCTCGCGCCCCGGCGTGTTCTGGTCGGTGGTGAACGATCCGAAGCAGTACGGCAGCACCGGCATGGTGACGCTGTTCCTGCACGAGGGGCAGCCCGGCCACCACTTCCACATCGCGCTGCTGCAGGAATTGAACCTGCCGGACTTCCGCAAATTCGGCGGCAACAACGCCTTCACCGAAGGCTGGGCGCTGTACGCGGAAACGCTGGGCAAGGAGATGGGGCTGTACGACAATCCGGAAAATTATTTCGGCCACCTGAACGACGAGATGCTGCGCGCGGCGCGGCTAGTGGTCGATACCGGCATGCATGCGAAGGGCTGGTCGCGCGAGAAGGCGATCCAGTACTACCGCGATACGCTGGGTTATCCGGAGGCGCTGGCCAAGAGCGAGATCGAGCGCTACATGGTGTGGCCGGGGCAGGCGCTCGGCTACAAGATCGGCGCACTGAAGATCGCCGAACTACGCCAGCGCGCAACGCTGGCGCTGGGCGATAAATTCAGCCTGCCGAAGTTCCACGAGATCGTGCTCGAGGACGGGACGCTGCCGCTGTCGCTGCTGGAAGCGAAAGTGGATCGCTGGATCGCCAAGAACCGCTGACTTAACAACATCGTCCTCGCCTGCGCAAGGACGATGTTGGTTTGCTGAAGTACTGAATTTATTCTGCGGTTTCTGCGTGGTCAGAACACCGACAACACCGGATAGCGGCGCCACTCCGGCTCTGCATAACGCTGGCAGTTCGCGAAGATGAAGTCCAGCACCGCCGCCTGGTTCGACACCAGGTCCGGATGCGCGCCCTTCCATTGCTCGAACTTGGCGCGCAGCCCCGGCTCGTCGCGCAGCAGCTCCAGCGCGTGGTCCTCGAACACGTAATCCGAATACGCTTCCTTCTTTTCCAGCACGCTGTTGAAAAAACCCCAGCGGAAGAAGCTGTCGTGCCCTTGCGGCTCGAGCGTCTCGATCGCGTAGCGCGCCTGGTCCTGGTCCAGCGGAATCCACCAGTCGCCGGCGCGCACCGTCAGTTCCGCCGTGCGCTGTTCCAGCTGCACGCCGTCATGGAACATGTGGCCCTCGTACGCATCCGGGCGCGAATCGACCGACGCGATATGGTAGTACTGCACGTCGAGCTCGCGGTCAGCCTCGATCCGTTCCATCACCACGCCATTCCACTGCAGCCGTTCGACCACTTCGCGCCACGCCTGCGGCAGCACGTATGCGCGCGGGGTCTTGACCTTGATATCGGCCGGGAAGCTGTTGAAGTAGGCGATATCGCGCTCCCAGCGTTCATTGCGGTCGTACCACAGGCGCGTGTAGTTGCCCAGCTCGCTGGGGCCGTACTTGGCCGCATAGCCGGCAAACCTGAAAGTGGACGGGCGGCTCTCGTCCATCGCCCAATGCACCGGCCATTCGCGCGCGGCGCGGCCTTCCTTGCGCGCGGCCCAGCGCATCTGGTGGATCGCGGCGCCGTGTTCCACCGTGAACGCGAGCGCGGTGTCGACCAGCGCGCGCATCGACGCATAGCGGTCGGCAAACGGCTTGAGCATGTGCGTCTCGGGCATGAAGCCGATCGTGTGGTGCAGCGCCGCGTAGCCGGTCGAAAAGCGCGGCGTCTCGAGGAATTCGGCGATGCCGTGGTCCGGGCAGTCCTTGACCGGATTGACGTACGGGCAGGTCGGCCAGCCGCGCTGCTTCATCTCGGTGAATATATGCGGCAGCATGGTGTCGCGCAGGAAGGCGCCGAGCGCGCCGCCCAGCTTGTCGGCCTGGGTATGAATCAGCGTCATCGTGTACGGGTAGTCGGCGCCGTTCGACGTATGGGTGTCGACCATCACGTCCGGATCCCAGGCGGTGAACAGCTTGTTGAATACCTGCGCCGTCAGCGAATCGCATTTGACGAAGTCGCGGTTCAGGTCAAGGTGGCGCGCATTGCCGCGAAAGCCGAACTGCTCCGGCCCGTCCTGGTTCACGCGCGAGGTGTCGGCGCGGTTGATGCTGCCGTCGACGTTGTACAGCGGGACAAACAGGAACACGGTCTTGCCGAGTCCATCGAGCCGCCCCGGATCGACGCAGAAATCGCGCACCAGCGCCATGCAGGCGTCGATGCCTTCCGGTTCGCCCGGATGGATGCCGTTGTTGTTGAAGAAGACCGGACGACGCGCGCGCTTGATCTGCTCGCGCTCGAACACGCCGTCGGCGCTGACGATGCCGGCGTGGATCGGCAAGCCGCCATCGGACGTGCCGATCATGGCAAAGCGCAGCACGTGCGGATAGCGCAGCGCCAGGTCTTCGTACCAGGCGATGCAGTCGGCCCAGGCCGTGGTCTGGTTCTTGTTGCCGCGTTCGTAGGGGGTGATCGGAAAGTTGGGCATGGTGGGCATGGGTGAGGTTCAGACGGTAATTTCGATCGGCAGTTCGATCGCGACCACGGTGCCCTTCTCGGGCTCCGAGCTGAAGTCGATCTTGCCGTTGAGCGCATACACGCGCTCGCGCATGCCGATGATGCCGATCCCGGACGAGGCGCCGCCGGTGGCGAAGCCGACGCCATCGTCGTCGATTTCGATGTGCAGCATGTCGCCCGAGTCCGACAGGATCAGCGAGACCTGGGCATGGGTGGCGCCGGCGTGCTTGAGCACATTCGACAGCGCTTCCTGGATGATGCGGTAGGCCGAAATGGCCAGCTCGTTGCCCAGCCCCGAGAAGTCGCCCTCGGAATGGAATTCGAAGCGGCATTCCGGATGGCTGGCGTCGTAGTGGCGGATCATTTCCTCGACCGCGCCGTGCAGGCCCAGCATGTCGAGCACCTCCGGGCGCAGGCGCCGCACCAGGCGCCGTCCGCTCGCGTACAGGTCGAGCGTGAGCTTGGTGATGGCCTGCGACTTGAGCTTGATCTCTTCGATGTAGGGATTCGCTTCGACCTTGCCGGCCAGGTGCAGGATGCTCTGCGACTCGAGGCGCGCGGCGATCAGCGAGGCGTTCAGTTCATCGTGGATTTCGATGGCGATGCTTTTCCGCTCATCCTCGACGATCGAATTGACTTTCTGGATCAGCTTGCGCTTGTCGGCGTCGGCGCGCAGCGCTTCGTTGCGCGATTCGAGCAAGTCCTTGGTGCGCGCGGCCACCTTGTTTTCGAGCTCCTCGCGCGACTGCCCGAGCGCGACCGACATCTCGGTGATCGACTCCTGCAGTTCGCCCACTTCGCCGCCGGTGGTCACCGCCAGCGCCACGCGGTAGTTCCCGCCGCGGATTTCGCGCAGCGCGCCGATCGAGGAATTGAGCGGAATGGTCAGGCTGCGCGCCAGGAACCAGGCCAGCGCGCCCGACACGGCCAGCGCCAGCGCCGCCATCGCCAGTTCGATCTGGAAGCGGCGCGCCTGCTTGTCGAGCATGTTCGAGGGCGACATCGTCACCCGCACATAGCCGACCAGCTCGGTCGGGAAGGTAGGCGGCTTGGTGTCGCTCGAGCCCGACACATGCGGCACGCCGTTGTCCGAGAACAGGTTGATCCAGGTGACCTGCTTCATGATCGGCGCTTCGTAATAGCGGTTCTCGGCGTCGACCGCCGCCTGCGAGGCGACGCTGATGGCCACCTTCTGCTGGGCGTCGACGACGTCGATGCGGAAGATGCTCTTGTCCGACTGGACCAGGCCATTGATGGTCAGGCGCAGGTCGGCCAGGTTGCCGGAGATGACGTTGTATTCGCTGGTCTCGGCCAGCGCCTTGGCCAGGATGCGGCCGCGTTCGGCCAGCTCCTCGGCCACCTGGGCGCGGTGCGAATACCACGAATAGCCCACGAAGGATGTGAACAGGAAGGCCACCGGCAGCATGGTGATGAAGGCCATGCGGGTGCCGATGCTCCAAATTTGCCAGAAGCGCAGTTTTTTGATCATGGTCGTTTCGCCGGTGGTTCGCGCCCGAATTTGCGCGCCTCTTCGCTCATCGACACCTGCAGCGACCTGGCCACGCCCTCGTTGATGATGGTCCTGAAGTAGCGCGGGAATTGCGGCGGCGGCAGCTCGCCGGTCTGCACGAAGTCATTGGCCAGGTCGGCCACATGGGCGTTGATATGTTCGATGTTCGAATATGTGGTGGCCAGCGCGCCGGCGCGCACCATGTCGGCCGAAAAACCGATCACCGACTGGTTGTGGCGATAGGTCGAGAGCAGGATGTTGCGGAAGTTCTCGGCCGAGTAGACGGTGCGGTCGGGCATGGCCAGCAGCACCTGCGCCTGGCCGACCCGGTTGAGCGCGTAGTTGATGTCGTCGCCGTCGGCATAGTCTTCGATCTCGACCGCGCTGGCGCCGTGCAGCAGCGGCTTGAGGAAGCCGGTCTCGCCGCTGACGATGGCGGCCACCCGCACCGGGCGCTTGTACAGCAGCGCAATCAGGCGCAGCTGGTCGGCCGGCGCCGGCTCGGCGTAGATCGCCGTCATCGACTGCAGGTGCGCGCTGGGCAGGTCGGCCGTCACCGCGCGCCACACCTGGCTCGAGGTAAACGCCGAGATCACCACGCAGTCGCACTTGCGCGAGGCGACGTTGCGCAGCGCGACGGGGCCGATCGTCACGTACACCATGCGCCGCTTCTGGGCCAGCTCGGTGCGGAAATTGCCGAAGATCGGCAGCAATCGCTTGTACAGGTCTTCGGCGATGTGGCGCGTGACGCTGGAATCGTCGCCGGTGACGATCTGGAAACGGAAGCCCTGGATGTCGGCCGCGCCGGCGCTGCCGAACGATGCCGCCAGGGTCAGCGCGAGCAGCGTGCGGCGCCAGGAGATGTTCACTTCAGGGCTCGATCAGGCCGTGCTTGACCGCCAGCTTGGTGATGTAAGCCTGGCGGTGCACGCCCAGCTTTTCCTTGACCGACTGGCTGATGTTGCTGATGGTCTTGGTCGACAGGTTCAGCTTCTCGGCGATTTCGGCGTTGGTCAGGCCTTCGGCCATCAGCTTGAAGATCTCCAGGCCGCGCTGGTCGAGCTGCGACTGCGGCGAGGCGTCGCCGCGCACCGACAGGTTGGCCAGGCGTTCGGCGATCTGCGGCAGGAAGTACAGCTTGCCCTCGGCCGCGTGGCGCACCGCGGTGGCCAGGTCGGCCGGATCGCAATCCTTGGTGACGAAGGCGCGCGCGCCGAGGCGGTAGGTTTCCTTGATCAGGCTGTCCTGGTCGAACTGGCTGAGAAAGACGATCTTGGCGGAAGGAAATTTCTTGAGGATTTCCTGGGCCGCGTCCAGGCCGGTCAGCTCGGTGCCGAAGCGGATGTCGAGCACCAGCACGTCCGGGGTCAGTTCGGCATACATCGCGGCCGCCTCGTCCGGGGACTTGGCTTGCCCGACCACGTCCATGCCGACCCCGGCCAGCGACATGGCGAAGCCGGTCATGACGATCGGATGGTCATCGGCCAGCATGACGCGTATCGATTTTTGCTCAGTCTGCAATTTGATTCTCCAGGTGTACGGCTGCGTTCGTTTTCATTTATTTACCACTGAATGGCATGTATGTGTGGGAACGAACGGAACGCATGCTGCGTCAATGAGATTATTTCACACATCGGAGCGCGATGCGAGCGCCCCACCTTCAAGGGCCAGCAATCGCACCACGCCCTTGCCAGATACATTTGGCAACAAGTTTTGCCATTCAATTACCTCCATGTTGCTATGAAATAGCATATATTGGAGCTACGGATTAGAAGAATCCGGCTCAAACCTAGCTCCACATGGGTCCCTGAGCAACAAAATCAAGGAGAACACCATGCATTTTTCAGATACCCGTGACGGAAGTGGCAGCAAATTCACCAAGATCGCCATCGTGGCGGCGCTGCACATCGCAGTTGGTGCCGCCCTGATCCACAACATGAATACGAAAAACTTCAAGATGCCCAAGGTGATCGACGACATGGTCATGCTGACCTTGGATGCGCCGAAACCGCCGCCGCCGCCGCCTGAGCCGCCGCAGCAGAAGCAAAAGGCGACGACCCAGCCGAAAGTGGTGGCGCCGCGGGTCGAAGTGGAAGTGCCGCAACAGCCGACCGAGCCGACCATCCAGGCCACGACCGAAGTGTCGCCCGCCGTCGATCCAGGCCCGGCCACGCCTGAAGCGGCACCGGCCGACCCGAATGCCGGCAAGCTGTTCAGCGCCGCGCTGGCCGATGCGAATAGCTGCGCCAAGCCCGATTATCCGGCCAAGGCCGCCCGTGAAGGCGAAACCGGCACCGTCAGCCTGGCCCTGCTGATTGGCACCGACGGCCGCGTCAGCGATTCGCGGGTGCAGAAATCGAGCGGTTCGCGCGAACTGGACCGCGCCGCCCAGGCAGCGCTGAGCATGTGCAAATTCAAGCCGGCCACCAGCAACGGCACGGCCCAACCGGCCTGGGGCAAGATCGCCTACGTCTGGACGCTCGACTAAGTTAGCAAGCTCAACAACGCCCCGCCCGGCAACAGCCAGGCGGGGCGTTTTGACGTTAACGCCTGTGCGAGCATCGTTGCCAAAAACAACAGGCATAAAAAACTACCATCAAAGAGCTTTTCTTTTGCTAGGCAATAGCATATATTTACTCCAGGACGATGAAGTCGTCGTCTGATAACCAAGGAGATAAGCATGCGTGCCTCGAATACCTATCCTAGCAACGGCAGCAAAGTTACCAAAATCGCCATCGTGACCTTGCTGCACGTCGGGGTTGTGCTGGCCTTGATCAGCATGAAAGTCGCACCCAAGGACACGCAGAAGAAAGAAGCGATCGACGTCGTCATCACCGACCCGGTCCCGGTGGAACGTGAAAAAATCAAGGTCGATACGTCCACCGAGAAACTCAAGCCCACTATTTTCATCCCGGATGACGTGCCGGTGACCGTGCAGCCGCCGCCGGACACTGCGCCGACCGGTTCCAAACAGCCGGTTGGCCCGCTCAAGGACAATATCGGCGGCACCGACAAGGGGACCGACAAGGTGGCGGAAGTAAAAGTCGACAAGATCAGCACCGGCCCGACCACCATCGGCAGCGACTGCGTCCGGCCCGATTACCCGGCGCGCGCCGCCCGCAACGGCGACACTGGCACCGTCAGCCTGGCATTGCTGATCGGCGCAGACGGCCGCGTGACCGACGCCAAGGTCAAGCAAAGCAGCGGCTTCAAGGACCTGGACCGCGCCGCGCTGTCGGCCTTGTCCATGTGCAAGTTCAAGCCAGCCACCAGCAACGGCGTGGCCCAGGCTTCCTGGGGGCAGATCGCCTACGTCTGGTCGCTCGACTAGGTCTTGCCTCCCCACGCCCCGCCCGGTTTGCGCCGCGCGGGGCTTTGCACGTCCAGCCGGATCTTCCCCATGCTCCCGCACCAACCCCTGCTCGAAAAATCCAGCGTCGCCGTGGCCGCCGCTGCCGCTGGGCGGCGACACGCCCGCCAACGCCTTCGCCGCCTCGCGCGCGCTGCCGGCGTTTCGCTTCTGTCACAGGCCCCGCGTCCGAGCGCCAGCGACAGCAATGCGCGCGCGCAACAGACCAGTGCCGGCTATGGCGATGTCCGCGTCAGCGCGAAGAACGCATCCCCGGACTGCCCGGCGGCGAGCGGCCGGCGCACACGCCGCTGAGCGCGACGACCGTCTCGTCCGACCTGCTGGTATTCCGCTAAATGGCCGCGCCGTGTTACCTTCTCGGATTGTCCGAACAAGAGAGCACCATTCATGTCGTTTCCCTACCTTAGCGATGTCGTCAGGGCCCTGACCGGCTACGACTTCCCACTGCCGATCGCCACCTTCGGCCTGATGGTCGCCTGCGCGACGCTCGCCGCCGCGGCCTGCCTGAGGGCGCAAATGCAGCGCCTGCACCTGGAGGGCAAGCTTGGCAACGCCAGGCGGCAGGTCAAGGGCAAGGATGGCAGCGCGACCTGGGTCGAAGTGGCGCCGCAGGAAGTCGTCTCCAACATGACCGTGGTGGTGCTGCTGGCCGGGGTGCTCGGGGCGCGCGTGTTCCACATTTTCGAGCACCTCGACAGCTTCCGCGTGGCGCCGTGGGAGATGATCTTCAGCCGTTCCGGCCTGAGTATTTTCGGCGGCCTGATCTTCGGCACCATCGCCGGCCTGTGGTTCGTGCGGCGCTGGCACCTGCCGGCGCGCCCGCTGATGGACGCCATCGCGCCGGCCATGATGCTCGGCTACGCGATCGGGCGCATCGGCTGCCAGGTCGCCGGCGACGGCGACTGGGGCAGCGCGGCCAACCTGGCCCTGAAGCCGGACTGGCTGCCGCTGTGGACCTGGGCCCAAACGTACGACAACAACATCGTCGGCGAACTGATCGCCGCGCCCGGCGTGTATCCGACGCCGATGTACGAAACGCTGATGGGGCTGGCCTGTTTTGCCGTGCTGTGGGCGCTGCGCAAACATCCGTTCAAGACCGGCTGGCTGTTTTCGGTGTACCTGCTGCTGACGGGCCTCGAGCGCCTGCTGATCGAACAGATCCGCGTCAATCCGGTGCTCGAGGTGGCCGGCATTCACGCCACGCAGGCCGAGATGATCGCAGTGGTGCTGGCCGTGTGCGGCGCGGCCGGCATGGCGCTGCTGAGCCGCCGGTCGGCGCCGGCTGCGGCTGCCCGCTAGCGGCATCCTCGCGAACCCGGGCCCGCGCAAGCCACTGGGTTACTATGTGGCTTCCGCCATCCACGGGCCCAGCACAGCATGTTTCGTTTTTATTATCTGTTCGCCGTCCTGCTTGCACTGTGCCCTCCGGCCTGCGCCGCCGCGCAGGCCGTGCTGCGCGTGGTCACGCCGGGCCTGCATCCCAGTTCGATGGGACACGCCGTGTATTTTCCGCGCCTGCTGCGGCTGGCGCTGGAAAAGACCGCCGACGAAGGGCCGTTCGAAATCGTCCAGATCACCCAGAACCTGACCAGCCCGCGCCAGGCGACCGAGCTGCGCAACAACGGCATCATCAACCTGATGTGGGACGGCACCAACCAGCAGCGCGAGGCCGAACTGTGGCCGGTGCGCGTGTCGCTGCTGGGCCACCTGAACGATTACCGCGTGTTCCTGATCCGGGCCGAGGACGGCGAGCGTTTCAAGGAGATCCGCACGCTCGACCAATTGCGCCAGCTGAAAGCGGGCGCCGGCGTGAACTGGCCGTCGACCGACATCCTGCGCGCCAACCAACTGCCGGTGGTCACCTCGATCGCCTACGAATACCTGTTCCCGATGCTGCGCGCAAAGCGCTTCGACTACATGCCGCGCGGCGTGTACGAGGCGGTCCACGAACAGCGCGCCAACGCCAAGGAAAACCTGGCCATCGAGCAGACCATCTTCCTGCATTACACGGTGCCGTTCTATTTTTTCGTCAGCCGCGAACACGCCGCGCTGGGCCAGCGGGTCGAACGGGGCCTGCGCATCGCCCTCAAGGACGGCAGCTTCGACAAACTGTTCAACAGCATCCCCGCCTTCCGCCAGGCCCAGGCCGACATCGACAGCCACCGGCGCCGCGTGTTCGAGCTGCATCCGCTGTAGGCGCGGCGCCACCTTCGCTTACCCACTTCATCCACCTCACTTCGAATCGGGAACCCATGCACAAGATGCTTTCCTCCGTCGCGGCCACGGCCCTCGCTACCAGCCTGGCCCTCGCCTTCCCCGTCCACGCAGCGGCGCCCGCCACCGCGGTCCAGGAGGCGCCGCTGCGCGCCCACCTGGCCTTCCTGTCGAGCGACCTGCTCGAAGGACGCGGCACCGGCCAGCGCGGCGGCGACCTGACCGTGGCCTACCTCGAAGCGCAGGCGCTGGCGATGGGCCTGAAGCCGGCCAACGGCAACAGCTTCCGCCAGCCGGTCAGCATCGCCGGCGTCAACACGACGCCCGACAGCAGCAGCGTGGCGATCGAGGCCGGCGGCAAGCCGCTGGCGCTGGCGTTCGGCAAGGACTGGGTATGGGGACCGGGCGACGCCAAGGCGGCGCACGCGTTCGATAGCCCGATGGTGTTTGTCGGCTACGGCATCACCGCGGCCGAAGAAGGCTGGGACGATTACCAGGGCCTCGACGTCAAGGGCAAGATCGTGGTGGCGATGGTGAACGACCCGATGCCGACCGCGGCCGAACCGAACCGCTTCGGCGGCAAGAGCCTGACCTACTATGGCCGCTGGACCTACAAGTTCGAGGAAGCGGCGCGCCACGGCGCGGCCGGGGTGCTGCTGATCCACACCGACGCCTCGGCCTCCTACGGCTGGAGCGTGATCCAGAACAGCTGGACCAGCGAACGCTTCCAGCTGGCGCAAGGCACGCTGGGCGCCGGCATGGAAGGCTGGATGACCGAAGCGAGTGCGCGCGCGCTGTTCAAGGCGGGCGGCCAGGACCTCGACGCCCTGCGCGCGGCGGCCGAAATCAAGGGCTTCAAGGCGGTGCCGCTGCAGGCCCGCCTCAAGGGTGACATGCAAGCGGCGGTGCGCAACATCGAACAGTTCAACGTGGCCGGCATCGTGCCGGGCACCGATCCGGTGCTCAAGGGCGAAGTCGTCATCTACAGCGCGCACTGGGATCATTTGGGCAAGCAGGGCAATGCCGCCGACGCGATCTACAACGGCGCGGTCGACAATGGTTCCGGCACCGCCGGCCTGCTGGCGATGGCGCAGCAAGCGCTGCGCGCGCCGGCCAAGCGCAGCCAGATGTTCCTGTGGGTGGCGGCCGAAGAACAGGGCTTGCTCGGCAGCGCGGCCTACGCGGAGAAGCCACTGTGGCCGGCCGCGAAGACCGCCGCGAACCTGAACCTGGACAGCCTCAATTTCGTCGGCGCGACCAGCGATATCGGCACCCCCGGCAGCGAGCGCACCGGGCTTGGCGCGATGGCGGCAGCCACCGCCAAGGCGATGGGCATGACGATCAGTCCTGCGCAACCGGACCTGGGCGGCGGCTACTTCCGCAGCGACCATTTCAGCTTCGCCAAGGCAGGCATTCCGGCCTTCTCGATCCGGGGCGGCAAGGCCTTCATCAAGGACCCGGAGGGCAGCAAGGCCAAGGCCGACGCGTACCGCGCGCGCTACCACCAGGTGACGGATGAATACGACGCCAGCTGGGACATGTCGGGCATGGTGCAGCAGGCGCAGTTCACGCTGAACCTGGGCCGCATGATCGCCAACGCGCCGGCCATGCCGGCCTGGAAGACCGGCGACGCCTTCGGCAAGGTGCGCGCCGCGGCCAAGTAAATCACGGCCCTCACCAGCACGCCGCCCCGCTCGCGCCGGGCGGCTTCTTTTTTTTGCTGCATGCGGCGGCCCGCATGGCCATCGCGGAATTTATTTCTGTGTTGTTCTTTTCCTCTTGGTTTTCTTTTCTCAGGATATAAAGTGCAACGTATTAATAAATTTGGGAAATCAAATCGACCAGCCAGCACTACTCCGATCACATTCCGTTTAACGCAACCATGAAACAGGCGCGGCTCCACCGGCGACCGCGCATGGCCGCCCTGCCCGCTTGAACGACGGCGCAGCCGCGCGGAATATGGCGCCTGAGTCATCGTTACGCATCTTTTTCCCACCCAACTGGCAAAGCGCATTCCGGATGCGCGGGGCAGCGTATTGCCCCCGTTTTTTGACACTGCAGTTTTGATCAATCCCTTCACGTCATCATCACAGGAGGCGGCCATGCAGGCATCGCAAACGAAATACCTTAGATCGCTGATCAGTTTAATTTCAGGCAGCAAGACAATCTCCATCAATCAGCTGGACCACGCCAGGTCCAGGGTCCTGGCGTGCGCTTACGGCATCCTGGTGCTGACCGTGTTCGGCGTCGCCGTGAGCCTGGTCAGCGCCCAGGTCGGCGTGCCGGTGGAAGAAGATCCGCCGCCGCCGGCCTCGCTCAAGACAGTCCCGGTGCCGGGCCTGTCGGCGGCGGAAATGCGCGACCTGGTCAAGGACAAGACGGCGGCCATCCAACTGGGCAAGGCGCTGTTTTGGGACACCCGCGTCGGCAGCGACAACAAGACCGCCTGCGCCAGCTGCCACTTCCACGCCGGCGCCGACAACCGGATCAAGAACCAGATCAGTCCCGGCCTGCTCGGCGGCGACAAGACGTTCCAGCTGGGCGGCCCGAACTACACGCTCAAGCCATCCGACTTTCCGCTGACCCGGCATGCGAACCGGGATGACGCGGCGACCAGAACGGCCGACAAGAACGACGTGGTGTCGTCGCAGGGCGTGTACACCACCGCGTTCACCAGCCCCGGGCGCAATGGCGCGCCGGATGTCTGCGCATCGGTGCCGGACGCGGTCCAGCATGGCGGATCGGGCTTCAGCCTGAACGGCGTCAACACGCGCCGCGTCGAGCCGCGCAACGCGCCCAGCGTTTTCAACGCGGTCTTCAATTTCCGCAATTTCTGGGATGGCCGCGCCAACAACGTCTTCAATGGCGGCGATCCGTTCGGCTTGCGCAATCCCGCGCAAACGGTGTGGAAGCTCGATGGCGGCGTGCTGCGCCAGTCCAGTTTCTCGCTGCAGTTCGCGCCGCTGGCCTCGCTCGCGTCCGGGCCGCCGCTCAGTGAAAACGAGATGAGCTGCCGCACCCGCGTGTTCGTCGACCTGGCGAGGAAACTGTACGGCGTGGCGCCGCTGTCGAACCAGGTCGTGGCCCGCACCGACAGCGTGCTGGGCAGCCTGGACCTGAGCCGCCAGACCTATGCCAGGATGATCCAGCGCGCGTTCCAGCCGGCCTACTGGAACTCGTCCACGCTGGTCAATCTGCAGGTGGCCGACGCCAAAAGCGCGGCCAACATGGACCTGGCGGCCAGCCGCAGTCCAGCCAGCCTGCAGGACGCCCACACGCGCGACCAGGCCAGCGCGATCGAAGCCAATTTCGCCGTGTTCTTCGGCGTCGCGCTGCAGCTGTACCAGGGCACGCTCATTTCCGACGACACCCCGTTCGACCGCTTCGCCGCCGGCGACAAGACTGCGCTGAATCGCCAGCAAGTGAGCGGGCTGGCCATCTTCCGCGGCCAGGGCCAGTGCATCCATTGCCACGCGGGCGCCGAGCTGACCAGCGCCTCGTTCAGCAACCTGAAGGACGAAGGCCGGCTCGACAGCCGCAGCGGCGACAACGGCACGACCTTCAGGTACGACAACGGTTTCTTCAACACCGGCGTGCGCCCGACGGCGGAGGATATCGGCGTCGGCGGCCTCGATCCGTTCGGCATGCCCTTGTCCGAAACCCGGATGGCGCAAACGGGCAGGACCGGCTTGCTGGGCAGCGGTTTCAACGAAGCGCCGATCAGCACGGCCGCGCTGGTGGCGGTCGACGGCGCCTTCAAGACACCGGGCCTGCGCAACGTCGAACTGACCGGACCGTACTTTCACAACGGCGGCAAGGCGACCCTGATGCAGGTGGTGGACTTCTACAACCGGGGCGGCGACTTTACGGTGCAGAACCGGCCGATTCCCGACCCCACCATCCTGCCGCTGGGCCTGACCGAGTCGCAGAAGCGCGACCTGGTGGCTTTCCTGCTGTCCTTGAGCGACAACCGGGTGCGCTTCGAAAGGGCGCCGTTCGACCATCCGTCGATCTGCGTGCCGCATGGCCATGCGGGCAACGACAGGTCGCTCAACGTCGACGCCAACGGCAACGCGATCGATGTCATGCAGTGCATGCCTGAAGTGGGCGCGGGCGGCGCGCGCACGGCGTTGACGCCCTTCATGGACCTCGATCCGTTCAGCCATTGAGGCAGCCAGGGGCCGCCGCCACGCGCGCGCGGCCCTTTGCGCCGACTCCCGAATTGCTCCACAATTTGGCGCGATCATGCTGCTACCCCTCCTCACGTCGAAAGGTAGCACCATGAAAATCATCGCCGTCGTCACCCTGCTGCTGTGCACCAGCGCCCACGCCCATCCCGAGCAGCGATCCGAGCAGCAACGGCCCGAGCCGCCACGACACCGCGGCCCGCCGCCGGAAGCGCTCGACGCCTGCAAGGGCAAGGCCGCCGGCAGCGCGGTCGAAATGAAAACCCCGCGCGGCGATACGGTCAAGGGCACGTGCCGCATGGTGCTGGTTCCGGAGCGCGACGGCCCCGGCGAGGAGCGCTGAGCAGCAGCGCGCATCGGGCCGCGCCGGACAGCAATCCGCTTGCCTTGTGGACACTTTCTGTTTTGATGGGTAGACTCTGGGCTGTTATCAAAAAATAAATCCGGAGAGTCTCGGCTTCCCGGTCCCGCCGCCCCGGCCCCCTCACCTACCGAACCCACATGATGTCTCGCAAATTAGGCGTACTGCTGATCTCCCTGTTGTTGATGGCGGGCCATGCCCTGGCCGCGGCGCCCGCCGCCGGCGACATGGCGCCCGACGAGTTCGGCAAGACGCTGGACGGCGTCAAGCCGAAACTGGCCGATTTCCAAGGCAAGGTCGTGGTGATTTCCTTTTGGGCGACCTGGTGTGGTTACTGCCTCAAGGAATTGCCGGTGCTGGAAGGCTTGCAGAAAGTTGCCAAGGGCAATGTGCAGGTCATCGCCATCAACACCGAGTCGCGCGAAGATTTCCGCGATGCCGTGCGCGTGCTGCGCTCGATGACCGCGAAGCTGACCTACGATTCCGACGGCAAAGGCGCCAAGGCGTATGGCGTGAACGGCATTCCCCACCTGGTCATCATTGGCCGCGATGGCAAGATCCTGGACGTGCACCGCGGCTATGATCAGTCCAGCCTGCCGGGCATTGTCGACAGCATCAACGCGGCCATATTGGCGCCGGTCCCGGTCGCCCAGTAGTCGTCACCCTGTAGCTGGCCACGCCCGCTCCGATTCAAGTACCGCAGCACCTGGAAACGGCGCGATCCACCAGCAAGCCAAACGCAACACCGACGGCGTACGCGCACAGGTCCAGCCATTCAAAGCCGGTACCGAGCACAAGGTGGCCGAGCGTCGTGGCGCGGATGGCGTTGATCCACGGCGCCTGGTAGAGCTGCGAAAATTCAACCAGGTAAGCTACGGCCAGCGCCATGCCGGCCAGACGAGGTGCAGCCACTGCTGGCCTGAAAAACGCGACCAGCATGTAGACCATCAGCGCCCACAAGGCGTCGCCCGGGTGGGTACCCAGCACGGCCGGAAACTGCCACGGGAATTTGCGCGAGGCCAGGCCGGCGGCAATAACGACGGCGATCCCGACGGCGAGCCACAGGCGGTTGCGCCGGTGTGTCGGCGCCGTCCGGGGAACATCGAAACAATCGCGCCCGCTCATGGCGCCTCAGCTTGCATCGACAACGCGCGCCATGTGTAGTTGGTCGTGGACCTCACCATCGACCAACAAGGCGCGCGGCTCGACGCCAAACACCGTGAACCCCATCGTTTGGTACAAGGCAAGGGCAGCGGCATTGCCGGCGGTGAGGCCCAGTGTCACCTGGCGCAGCCCCTCCATCGGAATAATGAAACCCATGGCGTGCTCCAGCAATTGCTTGCCCACGCCCCGGCTTCGATGGCTGGACGCGACATACATGCCGCGAATGAACGCCTTGTGCCGCAGCTTGGGGCGCCCGACGCCGACCACGCCGACCAGGTCGGCTCCATCGAAGGCACCGAACCTGTTGCGGCCGGAATCCGGCGCCATCTGCGCTGCAATCGTGGCCAGCGGCGTATCGCACTCTTCCTCGTAACTGGAGCTGAAGGCGGATGGGCACTCGCGTAGCGCGGCCAGGCGCAACGCCTGGTAGGCGGGAGCGTCGGACGCGAGCAGTCGGCGGATACGTATCAGATCGTTGTCATGCATGGCTATTGGAGCGGTATGACCTGAAATTTGGCTTGCTCCGAATACAGCGGCTCCACGCGAGCAATCGCCTTGTTTGCCTGGGCATCGTCGGCGGCAAGATAGCGCAGCATTTTCTGGATCTTGTCCCACTGATCCTTGGCCACGGACGCGCCGACAAAGCCGATGAAATCGAAGTCCTCATCGGTGAGATCCGCCCGAAAATACGCACCCATGCGAATCGCCTGCCACGCTGCTTTCGGCTCTTGCGCATCGACCGATAGCCTGGCGTACAAGAAATACAGGTCGGAATCCAGCGGCGTTCTGCCTATCAGCTTGATGAGCAAGGGATAGGCAATTTGCGCCCCTTGCGCTATATCGAGCTCATGTTCGGCGAAACCCATCAGCAGCAGGGCCTTGAGCGTTTGGGTGCCCGGCGTTTGTCGGACCGCGTTAAATTCGGGCGAACCAATGACCATCATCTTTTCGTCTCGCAATGGATCCGCGGACTTGGATCCCAATTTTTCGCTTTCAGCAAGTTGAGGCAACTGCGCCAGCAGGCTAGTCGTCAGTGCAACGATTTCTTCCCGTTCCGCGGCCGTGGGCTTCTGGTGCCTGGGCTTCCACGCACCTTGCCATTTCATGTAGTGCGCCCAAGCTTGCTGCAATATCGGCGATTGGGGCACCTCTTGCGCTTTCGAGGCCGCCGCCAGGACTTCGCGGCTCATCGGCACTGGATTCAGACCAGACGAATCTACCTTGGCGGCCGCCATACAGGCGGAAGACAGGCACAGCGACAGCAGTGCCATGCAAATCGCGGCGATGTGTTTGGATTGATGGCTCAAGTCAGGCTCATATGGTTGAAGTTAAAGGGAATCAGCCACCCGGATCCGCCGGTATGTTACGCGGCAATCGTGACGGCAGCATAGCAATCACGACGGCAGCGCGCGCATGAGCCGAACAGCATGCCGGTGCCGCCAAAGGCACAGCGAAAGTCACCATGCGCCAACACACTGTCGGTTGCGTATTGGTAACAAATGAATAATATTAATTGGCACCAGTTCGTGACAATGGTACAGTCATTCGCCATTTCTAATTTGCAATTATTTCAATGTTTCATGTTAATTGCAAGTGCTTGGCGGCCCGCGGAGGAAGGTTCGTTGCCGGCATCACGCCGCGCAACTGGACAGCTACTTCGTTCACTGTAGGAATTTTATGAGCGACAAAAAATGAAAGCATTGAATACCTTAGGCATCGTCATGACGGCAGCCGTCCTCTCCGCCTGCGGCGGCATGACGACCAGCAACATGGCTTACAACAATCAGATGCAAGTGAATGCACCGCAAAAAGCCGAAGGCTGCTATGACGCGGCCGTTCTGCTGGGCACCAACCTCGAGCGCGCAAAGGACATCACCAAGAAAGTCCTGGTTGCAGTCGATGCGCACGTCGAAGCGGAAAAGCCGGAATCGATCATGGCGCAGCGCAACCGTCATATTGGCCTGCTGGTGGGCAGCGGCGGCGAAGAATTGTTCGTGAACTGGAATTCGATCAACGCCGACAAGACCTATGTCACGGTCGCGACGAAAACCGGCTTTGTCGGCGGCGCTGGCCAAAAAGCCTGGTCCTGCCAGATGATCGACGAAATGATCAAAATGGCGATGTAAGACTTGCTTGCCTCCTGTCGCCCGGCGCCAGGAGGTTGGCCAGCGCACCATCAATCGAAAGCAATCGTGAACAAAATCATGTTGAAACAACTAGCCGCAGCGCCCCTCTTGCTTGTCTTGCTGAGCGCATGCTCGACGACGAGCACCGTCGACGTCATCGATGCAAAGTACCAGGCCAACACGACAAGCTGCAGTGTGACTTTTTATAAAAAAATCGCGCCGGAAGGAAAATATGACACGCTGGCGAAGATTGAATCTCACGTCCAGAAGAACATTTTCTTTGGCGGCAATGCGACGCTGGAAGACGAGGCTTATGCCGAGCTGAAAAAGAAAACCTGCGGTATCGGCGGGAACGCGGTCATCATCAACGATTACGTTGAATCGCGCGCTTCCGAGTTTTCGCACGTGCACGTATGGGCGACATCGATCAAGCTGCTCTAGCACGGCGCGGCCGCAAGCCTTCGATGGAAAGAAAAACGGCACCCGAGGGTGCCGTTGTCATTGGCGGTTCAAGTGGACGCTGCGGCGCCGGCCACATAGGTCCGTGCAGCGTCCGCGAGCGCCCTGAAGTGCGCCCTTGCGCTCACCGGAAGCGCCACCCACTCCTTCATCGGGCGTCCCTTGCCCGACGGATCCCACAGGGCGGCGCCGTCGAGCGCCATGGCCTGTTGATGGTGCGCGCCCGTGAGCTTGAACACCACCGCGTCCTTGTGCTGGGATACAAATGCCTTGCCATGGATCTTGATGCAAGCCTTGCCAAACATCTGTCCCAGGGCGACGCCTTCGTCAGCGCCAAGACAGGAAACGAGCAGTGCATATTCGGCGACGGCGTCAACCATGCGGCTCTCCCAAGAGTGTCATCAGATTCATTTGCACTGGGCATCCAGCGCGCCCAGCCAGGCTGTTGCCGGGTTTCCGATGCCGAACGTGGCGCCCGTTTTGTCATCATTCCAGCCGCCCAGGTTGATCGCCACGACGCGGCCATCCGCGTCAAGGAGCGGCGCACCGCTGGTCGCCCGCCCCACGAAACCAGGCGTGACGATCTGGTACTGCAAATATCCATCGACCATGCCCACTACAACGGCATCGAATTCGGTTCTCGCTCCGCCCATCACGGAGGTCAGCATGTGCAGCCGATCGCCCTTCTTCGCCGACTTGTCCGACACCGCCATCGCAACGCTGCTGAGGTCGGTTTTGGTGCGGAACGCGAACACGTTGCGTATTCCACGCAAAGTGGCCACCCGTTCCACGGCAAACTGGCCACCCAGTCCACGCCAAACTGGGCCACTCATT
>JANYGW010000110.1 GCA_025359245.1 Massilia sp. | reverse complement strand
GGCGCGCGCCGAAAACCAGCCGCACGCGGGCGCCGCCTTCATCACGCTCGACCTGGGCGAGGTGGCGCGCGACACCGTGCAGGACTGGGTGCCGGCCTCGTTCGCGCGCCGCATCGACCTCGGCTTCGAGCCGGCCGACGCGGCGCTGCCGATCGAGGGCAATCCGGTAATGCTGCGCGAGATGCTGTCGAACCTGATCGACAACGCGCTGCATTACACGCCGGCCGGCGGCAGCGTCACGGTGCGGGTGCGCGCCGACGACGGCCAGGCTATCCTGGAAGTGGAAGACACCGGCCCCGGCATCGCGGCGGCCGAGCGGGCCCACGTATTCGAACGCTTTTACCGTATCCTCGACAACAGCGCGCCCGGCAGCGGCCTCGGTCTGGCGATCGTGCGCGAGATCGCCCAGCAGCACGGCGCCGACATCGACCTGTTTGCCAATCCGCGCAGCTACAGCGCACAGTGGCCGGGCTGTTTGTTCCGCCTGAGCTTCCCCGCGCCCGCCCTGCCCGACCAGGAATTGCCATGACACCCAGCCCGTCCCCCGACCACCGCCAGCTGCTGGCCGCGCGCGCGCTGCACTGGCGCCGCACCCGCAAGACCACCATGTGGCTGCTGGCGCTGTGGCTGGGCACGACCTTCGGCACCGTGTTCTTCGCGCGCGAACTTGCCACCATGTCGCTGTCCGGCTGGCCGCTGTCGTTCTACCTGGCCGCGCAGGGCGCCTCGCTGGTCTACCTGGCGATCCTGGCCGCCTACGCCGTTGCGATGAATCGCATCGACCGCCGGTTCGCGCGCCAGCTGGCGCAGGCGCAGGCATGAGCGCCCCGACCTACCTGGCGCGGCTGGCGCGCTACTACCTGTGGTACGCCGGCTGCTTCATCGGCTTTGTCGTGTCGCTCGCCCTGCTCGAGCGCGAAGGCATGCCGCGCATCTGGATCGGCTACCTGTTCATGTTCGCCACCATCGCGCTGTACGCGGCCATCGGCGTGATCAGCCGCACCTCGAACGTGTCCGAATACTATGTCGCGGGACGGCGCGTGCCGGCTTTCTTCAACGGCATGGCCACCGCGGCCGACTGGATTTCGGCGGCCAGTTTCATCAGCCTGGCCGGCGGGCTGTACCTGCACGGCTTCGACGGCCTGGCCTACATCATGGGCTGGACCGGCGGCTACGTACTGGTGGCGCTGCTGATCGCGCCCTACCTGCGGCGCTTTGCGCAGTACACGATTCCCGACTTCCTGGCGGCGCGCTACGGCGGCGGCGCGGGCGGGCGCGGCGGGCCGGTGCGCATGATGGCGGTGGCGGCCACGATCATTGTCTCGTTCACCTACGTGGTGGCGCAGATCTACGCGGTCGGCCTGATCGCGTCGCGCTTTACCGGCGTCGATTTTTCGGTCGGGATTTTCCTCGGCCTGGCCAGCATCCTGGTCTGTTCCTTCCTGGGCGGGATGCGCGCGATCACCTGGACCCAGGTCGCGCAGTACATCATCATCCTGGTCGCCTTCCTGGTGCCGACCATGTGGCTGTCGCTCAAGCACGCCGACAATCCGCTGCCGCAAGTGGCCTACGGCGCGGTGCTGCCCAAGCTGGCGCAACGCGAGCTGGCGCTCGAACACGACCCAAAGGAACTGCAGGTGCGGGCGATCTTCCGCAGCCGCGCCGATGCCTTCAGCGTGCGCCTGCGCGCGCTGCCCGCATCGTGGGAGTCCGGCCGCGACGAGGTCCAGCACGCGCTCGACGCGGTACGCCTGCGCAACGCCTCGCTGGGCGAGATCCGCGCCGCCGAGCGCGCGCTGATCGCCTACCCCAAAACGGCCGAGGAAGCGGCGCGCCTGTGGGCCGCCCAGCGCGACGCCAACCTGGCGCGCGCGCGCGCGCCGCAGCCGCACACGGCGCCGTTTCCGGCCGACGACCCGGCGCAGTCCGACCAGCGCCGGAATAATTTCCTGGCGCTGGTGTTCTGCCTGATGCTGGGCACCGCCGCGCTGCCCCACATCCTGATGCGTTCGTACACCACGCCGAGCGTGCGCGAGACGCGCACCTCGGTGTTCTGGACCCTGTTCTTCATCCTGCTGATCTACCTGACCATTCCGGCGCTGGCGGTGCTGGTCAAGTACGACTTGTACACTTCTCTGGTGGGCAGCGATTTCGCCAGGCTGCCGACCTGGATCTCGTACTGGGCCAATGTCGACAAGGTCAGTCCTTTGATCAGCGTGGTCGACATCAATGGCGACGGTATCGTGCAACTGGCCGAAATCGCCATCGACGGCGACGTGCTGGTGCTGGCCACGCCCGAAATCGGCGGCATGCCGTACGTGTTCTCCGGGCTGGTGGCCGCCGGCGGCCTGGCGGCGGCGCTGTCGACCGCCGACGGCCTGCTGCTGGCCATCTCGAACGCGCTCTCACACGACGTCTATTACAAGGTGGTCGATCCGGCCGCCTCGACCCAGAAACGGGTGACCATCTCTAAACTGCTGCTGCTGGCCGTGGCCTTCATCGCCGCCTATGCGGCTTCGCAAAAGCCGGCCGACATCCTGTCGCTGGTGGGGGCGGCGTTCTCGCTGGCCGCCTCGACGCTGTTTCCGGCGCTGGTGCTGGGCGTGTTCTGGAAACGCGCCAACCACGCCGGGGCGATCGCCGGCATGCTGTCCGGCTTCGCCGTGTGCGCCTATTACATGCTGCATACCATGCCGCAGCTGGGCGGCAGCGCCGCCGGCCAGTGGTTCGCCATCGCGCCCATCTCGGCCGGCGTGTTCGGGGTGCCGGCCGGGCTGGCGGTGCTGGTGCTGGCCAGCCTGCTGACCCGGCCGCCCGGCGCGATGAGCAACGCCCTGGTCGATCACATCCGCTCCCCGGAATAAACCTTGCGCAACTAGAAATGCTTTAAATACAACACCCCGATGCGGCAAGCATGGCAATTTGTCTATACGGGTGTTACTCTTGCCGCTCTGAAAAATAGACCACCGCTGCGCGCCTTCCGGAGAATTTGCACATGCCATCGATTACCTCATTCCGCGCCCGCGCCTGCTTGTTTTCCCTCGTCTTTGCCACCGGCCTGGTCCAGGCGCAGGTGACACCGGCCGCCCCATCCGCCCCGGCCCGCGTACCGATGAAGAGCTTCTTCGGCGGTTCCTCATTCAGCGGCGCGGTCCTGTCGCCGAACGCCAAATACCTGGCGGTCAAGACGGCACCGAAGGGCGGCCGCGTCGGCCTGTATGTGATCGACCTGCTGACCGACCAGGGCAATCTGGTGGCCCAGTTCAACGATACCGATATCGCGACCGTGCATTGGGTTAGCGACGAGCGCCTGATGTTCAACACCAGCAACCGGAAACTGGGCGTGGGCGATGTCGTAGACGGACCGGGCCTGTTTGCGGTCAACCGCGACGGCAAGATGCTGCGCCAGCTGGCCGAATTCGGCGGCGCCCGGGATACCGGCACCACCGCCAAACAGGACCGCAACCTGCTGCCGTACCACACCTTCATGCTGGCACAGCGCGGCGCCCAGAATTCGGAATACGTGTATGTCGGCAGCCCGGTTCCCGGCTTCGACAGCGCACGCCTGGTCAATCTGCTGCGCCTGGACACGCTGACCGGCCACACGACCCAGGTCAAGCGTCCGCCCGACGTGCAAGGCTGGCTGCTCGACAACAAGGGCGAGCCGCGGGTCGCCATCGGCGTCAAGGATGCCGTGACCAATGTGTATTACCGCGAAACGGCCGACGGCGACTGGGTCAAGATCAATACCACCAACACCTTCGGCGTCAAGGGTTACAGCTTCATGCCGCTCGCGTTCGGGCCGGACAATACCCTGTACGTCAAGACCAACCATGGCGGCGCCGACAAGGAAGGCGTGTATTTTTACGACTACAAGACCGGCAAGATGGGCGACCAGCCGCTGATCGAGACCGCCGGCTACGACTTCTCGGGTGAGCTGATCACCAACGAAGACAAGGTGCTGGGCATGCAGTTCGCGACCGACGCCGAAACGACCATGTGGTTCGACAGCAAAATGAAAGCAGTCCAGGAGAAAGTCGACGGCCTGCTGAAGAGCACCATCAACCTGGTCTCGACCAGCGCGCGGCCGGAAACGCCGTGGATGATGGTCAAGTCGTATTCCGACATCCAGCCGCCCATCTACTCCCTGTACAACAGCGACACCGGCGCGCTGCGCAAGGTCGGCGAGTCGCATCCCGACATCAATCCGGCCCAGATGGGGCACCAGCAGCAGGTCAGCTACAAGGCGCGCGACGGGATGGACATCCCAGCCCTGCTGACGCTGCCAAAGGGCAGGGACAAGAATTTGCCGCTGGTCGTGCTGATCCACGGCGGACCTTACGTGCGCGGCAGCCCGTGGGGCTGGCAGCCGGAATCGCAGTTCCTCGCTTCGCGCGGCTATGCGGTGCTCGAGCCGTCCTACCGCGGCACCACCGGTTTTGGCGCCAAGCACTTCAAGGCGGGCTGGAAGCAATGGGGCCTGGCGATGCAGGACGACATGGCCGACGGCGTCAAGTGGGCGGTCGACCAGGGCATCGTCAACGGCAACCGGGTCTGCATCGCCGGCGCCAGCTACGGCGGCTATGCCACCCTGATGGGCCTGGTCAAGCATCCGGACGTGTACAAGTGCGGCGTCAACTGGGTCGGCGTGAGCGACATCACCTTGCTCAGCAAGGGCGACTGGACGTTCAAGTCGGACATGGGTTCGGCCTGGCGCGATTACGGCATGCCGGACATGATCGGCGATGTCGTCAAGGATGCCGAACAGTTGAAAGCGACCTCGCCGCTGGTCCAGTACAAGAAGATCACGCGGCCGCTGCTCATGGCCTATGGGGGCTCGGACCGGCGCGTGCCGGCCTATCACGGCGACAAGCTGATGGCGCTGCTCAAACCGATCAATCCGGATGTCGAGATGATCGTCTATCCGGAAGAAGGCCACGGCTGGGCGCTGCCGAAGAATCGTTACGATTTCTACGGCCGCATGGAGAAATTCCTCGATAAACATATCGGCCAGCCGTAAGCCCCGCCATCCTCGCGCACGCGGCGGTGCGGCGCCGAGTGACCCATGCCGAGCACATTCCGTATGGGTCCCCGCGTGCGCGAGGACGACGGCTATGCGACGATTTCTGCGCGGCCGGCAGATGGCCCAAATCGACGCGAAACAACATGAAAATCCGCCCGGCATAGCCAATTGTCTATGCCAATGTTATTCTTGCCAATTACAAAAAATTAGTGCCACTCTGCACAATCTGGAGAATATTATGTCATCGATTACCGCGCGTCTTGCCGGCGCCTGCCTGCTCACTTTGCTGGCAGCCAGCGTCAGCGCCAGTTTCGCGCAAACAGCGCCGGCCGCGGCGTCCGCCCGTCCCTCGCTGGAAAGCTTTTTCGGCGAATCCCCGTTCAGCGGCGCCATCCTGTCGCCGAACGCCAAGTACCTGGCCGTCAAGACCACGCCCAAGGGCAAGCGCGTGAGCCTGTTCGTGATCGACCTGCTGACCGACAAGGGGCAGTTCGTGGCCGGCTTCAACGATACCGACATCGCCACGGTGAAATGGGTAAACGACGAGCGTCTGATGTTCGACACCGGCAATACCAAAGTGGGCGTGGGCGACGTCGAAGACGGGCCAGGCCTGTTCGCCGTCAACCGCGACGGCAAGCAGCTGCGCCAGCTGGCCGAATTCGGCGGCGACAAGGATGGCGGCGTCACCGCCAAGCAAGACCGCAACCTGCTGCCGTACCATACCTTCATGCTGCCCCAGCGCGGCGCCCAGAATTCGGAGTACGTGTACGTCGGCAGCCCGGTCCCCGGCTACGAAGGCGCACGCCTGGTCAACCTGCTGCGCCTGAACACGCTGACTGGCCACTCGAGCCAGGTCAAGCGCCCGCCCGACGTGCAAAGCTGGCTGCTCGACAACAAGGGCGAGCCGCGCATTGCCATCGGCATCAAGGATGCCGTCACCAACGTCTACTACCGCGAAACTGCCGACGGCGACTGGGTCAAGATCAATACCAGCGATACCTTCGGCACCAAGGGCACCAGTTTCGAGCCGCTCGCGTTCGGCCCGAACAATACCTTGTACGTCAAGACCAACAACGGCGGCGCCGACAAGGAAGCCGTTTATGCCTACGATTACAAGACCGGCAAGCTGGCCGACAAGCCGTTCATCGAGACGGCCGGCTACGACTTTTCGGGCAGCCTGATCACCAACGAAGACAAGGTGCTGGGCATGAACTTTGCCACCGATGCCTACTCGACGATGTGGTTCGACAGCAAAATGAAAGCGGTGCAAGAAAAAATCGACGGCCTGCTGAAGAACACCATCAACATTGTCGGGACCGGCGCGCGGCCTGAAACCCCATGGATGATGGTGGTGTCGTACTCCGACATCCAGCCGGCCATCTACAATTTGTACAACAGCGAAACGGGGGCCTTGCGCAAGGTGGGCGAATCGCGCCCCGGCATCGATCCAGCCCAGATGGGGCACCAGCAGCAGATCACCTACAAGGCGCGCGACGGCATGGACATTCCTGCCCTGCTGACGCTGCCGAAAGGCCAGAACAAGAATTTGCCGCTGGTGCTGCTGATCCATGGCGGCCCGTACGTGCGCGGCAGCATGTGGGGCTGGGCGCCGGAACAGCAATTTCTCGCCTCGCGCGGTTACGCCGTGCTGGAGCCGTCCTACCGGGGCACCACCGGCTTTGGCGCCAAGCACTTCAAGGCGGGCTGGAAGCAATGGGGCCTGGCGATGCAGGACGACATGGCCGATGCCGTCAAATGGGCGGTCGGCAAGGGCATCGTCGACGGCAACCGGGTGTGCATCGCCGGCGCCAGCTATGGCGGCTATGCCACCCTGATGGGCCTGGTCAAGCATCCCGACATCTACAAGTGCGGCATCAACTGGGTTGGCGTGAGCGACATCACTTTGCTCAGCAAGGGTGACTGGACGTTCAAGTCGGACATGGGTTCGGCCTGGCGCGACTACGGCATGCCGGACATGATCGGCGACGTCGTCAAGGATGCCGAGCAGCTCAAGGCGACCTCGCCGCTGGTCCAGTACAAGAAGATCACGCGGCCGCTGTTCATGGCCTACGGCGGCTCGGACCGGCGCGTACCGGCCTACCATGGCGAGAAACTGATGGCAGTGCTCAAGCCGATCAATCCGAACGTCGAGATGGTCGTGTATCCGGAAGAAGGCCACGGCTGGGCGCTGCCGAAAAACAGCTACGACTTCTATGGCCGCATGGAACGCTTCCTCGACAAAAATATCGGCAAGCCGCAATAATTGCGCGCCTGGGACGGGGCAGGCATCCCGGCCTCGGCCACATCCGCATCAACGAAGCAACGTCGTCCTCGCGCATGCGGGGACGGCGGCGTTTCAGGCATGGCGAACAGCGTATTGTCGCGATTTCTGCGGCAACGTTGATTTCGCGGTAAGCTTGCCCTTGATCGATTCACCCCATCAAGGAGATGCGCATGTCGTCAGGTAAAATTCTGGTCGCCCAGGGAGGCGGGCCCACCGCCGTCATCAACCAGTCGCTGGTCGGCGTGGTGCTCGAAGCGCGGCGCTTTCGCAACGTCACCAAGGTCTACGGCGCCATGCATGGCGTGCGCGGCATCGTCAACGAAGACTTCATCGACCTGACCCAGGAAACCAGCCACAACCTCGAACTGGTCGGCGCGACGCCGTCGTCGGCGCTCGGCTCGACCCGCGACAAGCCCGATATCGCCTATTGCCAGCAAATCTTCGAAGTGCTGCGCGCGCACGAAATCGAACATTTCTTCTACATCGGCGGCAACGATTCGTCCGACACGGTGCGCATCGTCAGCCTGGAAGCGAAGAAGGCCGGCTATCCGCTGCGCTGCATCCACATCCCCAAGACCATCGACAACGACCTGGTCGGCAGCGACCATACGCCAGGCTTCCCGTCGGCGGCGCGCTTCGTGGCCCAGGCCTTCGCCGGCGCCAACCTCGACAACGCCGCGCTGCCCGGCGTGTACGTGGGCGTGGTGATGGGCCGCCATGCGGGCTTCCTGACGGCCGCCGCGGCGCTGGGCAAGAAATTTCCCGATGACGGCCCGCACCTGATCTACCTGCCCGAGCGCACCTTCGTGCTGGAGAACTTCCTGGCCGACGTCAAGCGCACCTATGAACAATACGGGCGCTGCGTGATCGCGGTCTCCGAAGGCATCCACGACGCCTCCGGCGCAGCGATCGCCAGCCTGCTGTCGTCCGAAGTCGAACGCGATGCGCATGGCAATGTGCAGCTGTCGGGCACCGGCGCGTTGGCCGATTTGCTGTGCAACGAAATCAAGTCCAAGCTCGGCATCAAGCGCGTGCGCGGCGACACCTTCGGCTACCTGCAGCGCTCCTTCATCGGCTGCGTGTCCGACGTCGACCAGCGCGAAGCGCGCGAGGTGGGCGAAAAGGCGGTGCAGTTCGCCATGTGGGGCGACCGCGACGGCTCGGTGGCGATCAAGCGCACCGGCTTCTATTCGGTCGACTATGAACTGATGGCGCTCGAAGATGTGGCCGGCAAGACGCGCGTGATGGAGGATGAATTCATCAGCGCCAGCGGCACCGACGTGACCGACGCGTTCCGGATGTATCTGCGGCCGCTGCTCGGTTCCGGCATGCCGGATGCATATCGCTTGCGGCCGGCGCCGGTGGCGAAAATATTGAAGAAATAATCTGCCGAAAAAGCGATCGTGGCCGGTCGCGGCGCTGGTGTTAAGGTTGCACAAATGATATCCTTGACTGTTGGTAGCGCGCCTGCCTTGTCCGTCCTGGAGTTATCGTTTGCTTATCCTGATCTCGCGCGCCGTGCGTCGCGCCCTGACCGTTGTCGTTTTCGTTTGTATGGGCGGGGCGCAAGCTGCCCCCGCACTGCCTGCGCTGGAGAGCTTCTTCGGCAACCAGCCGTTCAGCAATCCGGTCCTGTCCCCGAACGGCAAGCTGCTGGCCATCATTGTCGGCTTGCCCGGCAAGCGCGATGCGCTGGCCGTGATCGACCTGGCCGACAACCATGTTTATGCCAGCGCGCACTTCGACGAAACCGACGTCGGTGACGTGAAATGGGTCAACAACGAACGCCTGGTGTTCGACACCGCCGACAAGCAGCTGGGGCGGCGCGACCGCCGCTTCGGGCCCGGCATGTACGCCGTCAATTACGACGGCAGCAAATTCCGCCAGCTGGCCAACCGGCACGGCGAAGGACTGGTCGAAGTGACCAGCAGCTTCCGGCGCAATACGCTGCCGTGGCATACCTTCCTGATGGACCAGGATGGCGCGCAGAATTCGGACTCCATCTATGTGCTCAGTTCCGACTATGACGCCAACAACACCTATCGCAGCATGAACCTGGTGCTGCTAAATACCGTCACGGGCCAGTCCAAGGTCGTCGAACGTCCCGGCAAGACCCAGAGCTGGACACTCGACAATGAAGGCCAGCCGGGCGCGGTGACCATCGATGATGGTGACGAAACCACCGTCTATTACCGCGACCCGGGCGGCAACGAATGGAAAAAGCTCGGCAGCCACAGGCTGTACGTCGGCAACGGCAAAGGGATCAGCCCGCTCGCCTTCGGCGCCGCCGGCACGCTGTACGTGAGAACCCACAATGGCAAGGACAAGGCGGGCGTGTACGCACTGGACCTGCCGACCGGCAAAATGGACAGCCAGCCGATCATCTCGACGGCCGACTATGACTTTAGCGGTGGCCTGGTGATCCGCAAGGGCAAGCTGGCCGGCTTTCACGTCACCACCGACGCCCGGTCCACCATGTGGCTCGATCCCGCGCTGAAGGCAGTGCAAGACGAGATCGACAAGCGCCTGCCCTACACGAACAACCTGGTGTCGGTGCCGTCGCGCCCCGAAACACCGTGGGTGCTGGTGGAGTCCTATTCGGACGTCCAGCCGAGTATCGTGCAGCTGTTCAACACGGAAACCAAGACCATCAAGCGCGTCGGCGCGACCCGGCCGGCGATCAATCCGGCCGAGATGGGCAGCCAGGAAGTGGTGCGTTACAAGGCGCGCGACGGCTTGATGATACCCGCCTTGCTGACCTTGCCGCCGGGCGGCAAGCGCAAGAACCTGCCGCTGGTGGTGCTGGTGCACGGCGGGCCCTATGTGCGCGGCGATTCGTGGGGCTGGGATCCCGAGGCCCACTTCCTGTCCTCGCGCGGCTACGCGGTGCTGCAACCGGAATTTCGCGGCAGCACCGGCTTCGGCAGCGCGCATTTCCGCGCCGGCTGGAAACAGTGGGGCCTGGGCATGCAGAACGATATCGCCGACGGCGCCAAATGGGCCATTGCCGAGGGCATCGTCGACGCCAAGCGCATCTGCATCGCCGGCGCCAGCTATGGCGGCTATGCGGCGCTGATGGGCGTCGTCAACGATCCCGACCTGTACCAATGCGCGATCAACTGGGTCGGCGTGACCGATATCGAGCTGCTTTACAACGGCAGCTGGGGCACGGTCAGCGACGTGTCGGACGAATGGCGCAAGTACGGCATGCCGGAACTGGTGGGCGACCTGGTCAAGGACGCGGCCCAGTTCAAGGCCACCTCGCCGCTGCAGCAGGCGGCGCGCATCAAGCGGCCGTTGCTGCTGGCCTACGGCGGCGCCGACACCCGGGTGCCGCTGCACCACGGCGAGAAATTCTACAACGCCGTCAAGCAGACCAATCCGGATGTCGAGTGGGTCGTGTACCAGGAAGAAGGCCATGGCTGGACCCTGCCGAAAAACCGGATCGACTTCTGGGGCCGCGTCGAAAAATTCCTCGACAAGCATATCGGGAAATAGCCAGGCCAGCACGGCCATACCAATCAACCAGTATCGTTGCCGCCCCCTGCCAACGACGCCCTTGCGACAGCAGGGTATTTTTTATTTTGCGGAGTATTCCATGTTCCCCATGTCCCGCCTGGCCCGTTGCACCGCGGCCGTCATGCTGGCGACCAGCGCCCTTGCCAGCAGCGCACAAACGGCGCGCGCGCTGCCGCCGATCGCCGCTTTTTTCGATGGATCCCACGTCGTCCAGCCGACTTTTTCGCCGAATGGGAAATTGCTCGCAACAATCAGCCGCGCGCCGGGCAAGCGCGGCGGCCTGACCGTCATCGACCTGGCCACCAACCAGTTCTATACCGCCGCGCGCTTCCCGAATGCCGATGTAGCCCATTTCCAATGGGTCAACAATGAACGACTGATGTTCGACACCTCCGACCAGCTTGTCTCCAGAGGCAAGGTGACATATGCACCCGGTTTGTACGCCGCCAATTACGACGGCAGCAAGATGAAGCAGCTGGCCGACCGCAATCCCGGCGGCGGCGTGCAAGTGGCGCCGTCGTCGAAATTCGACCACCTGCTGCCCAGGACCATCCGCATGTCGGACGATCCCGGCGCCCAGGATTCCGATTCGGCTTACGTGATCAACCCGAGCTTCGGCGGCAGCAACCGCGTGCACGATACCAATTTATTGCTGGTCGATACCCTCAACGGCCGCTCCAGGCGGGTCGAGCGCCCGGACAACACGGACGGCTGGCTGCTCGACCGCCAGGGCCAGCCGCGCCTGGCCATCTCGATCGACGATGCGATGCAGACCATCCACTACCGCGACCCGGGCTCCGACACCTGGCGCGCGCTGGTCACGCAGAACGTGTTTAGCAGCACTCATGGCGTGTTCCAGCCGCTGGCGTTCGGACCGGACGGCACGCTGTACGTCAAGGCGAACAACGGCAGTGACAAGGCGTCGGTCTACGCGCTCGACCTGGCCACCGGCAAGGTGCGCGAGCCGGCGTTGATCACGATGACCGACTACGATTTCGCGGGCAAGCTCATCATGGGCAAGGACAAGCTGCTCGGCTTTCGCGCCACCACCGATGCCGAGAGCACGATCTGGCTCGACCCGGCCATGAAAGCGCTGCAGGAGGAAATCGACAAGCGCCTCGACGGCACCGTCAACCTGGTCAGCGTGCCGACCCGGCCCGAAGCGCCGTGGGTGCTGGTCGATACGTATTCGGACGTGCGGCCGCACACCATCATGCTCTACAACACCGAGACCAAGGCCTTCACCAAGGTCGGCGACGCCCATCCCGGCATCCGGCCGGCCCAGATGGGCACCCAGAAAACAATCAGCTACAAGGCGCGCGACGGCCTGACCATTCCCGCCTTGCTGACCTTGCCGCCGGGGCCCAAGCGCGACCACCTGCCGCTGGTGGTGCTGGTGCACGGCGGCCCGTATGTGCGCGGCAGCACGTGGGGCTGGCATCCGGAGTCGCAGTTCCTCGCCTCGCGCGGCTATGCCGTGCTGGAGCCGTCCTACCGCGGCACGACCGGTTTCGGGGAGAAGCATTACCGGGCCGGCTGGAAGCAATGGGGCCTGGCCATGCAAGACGATATCGCCGACGGCGCCAAGTGGGCCATCGCGCAAGGCCTGGTCGACCCCAAGCGCATCTGCATCGCCGGCGCCAGCTACGGCGGCTATGCCACCTTGATGGGCCTGGTCAACGATCCGGACCTGTACAAATGCGGCGTCGAGTGGGTCGGCGTGACCGATATCGGCCTGTTCGCCGACGGCCACTGGAGCTACGAGAGCGACATGACCGACCGCTTCCGCACCTACGGCATGCCCGAGCTGATCGGCGATCCGGTCAAGGACGCGGCGCGACTGAAGGCCACCTCGCCGCTGGCGCAGGCGGCGCGCATCAAGCAGCCGCTGCTGCTGGCCTACGGCGGCGGCGACATGCGCGTGCCGCTGTACCACGGCAACCAGTTCTACGCGGCCATCAAGCAGACCAATGCGGACGTGGAGTGGATTGTGTACCCGGACGAAGGCCACGGCTGGAGCTCGCCGCAGACGCGCTTCGACTTCTGGGCCCGCGTCGAGAAATTCCTGGATCGCAATATCGGCAGCAAATGAACCTTGTCGTCCCTGCGTTCGCGGGGACGGCGTTGGTTCTTGTGCGAAGTCTTGCCTTCGCGGTTTCTACGCGTCGTCGTCAATGGGTGCGCCAGCGGCCACCCATTCGATGATGTCGCCCGGCTGGCAATCAAGGCGCTCGCAGATTTTTTCCAGCGTGCCGAAGCGGATGCCCTTGACCTTGCCCGACTTGAGCAGCGACAGGTTCTGCTCGGTGATGCCGATGTAGGCCGCCAGGTCCTTCGACTTGACCTTGCGCCTGGCCAGCATCACATCGAGGTGGATGACGATCGACATCAGACGAAGCCCTCGTTCTCTTCGGCCAGCCGGCGCGCCGCGTGCATCATGCGGATCACCAGGTAGAACAGCGCGCACACCAGGATCAACAGCACCTGGTCGGACGTCACGCCGATCGACAACTTGACATCGTTGCGCGTGAAGCCGAAGTGCAGCACCAGCGCGCGCAGCGGCACTTCGACGATCGCCAGCACGGTCGCGCCCAGCGTGGCGCCGGCGAACGCGCGCAGGTGGCCGATCGTGTCGAGCGCGAACAGCGCCTGGCGCTCGACATTGCCGAGCGCGCGCGCCAAGCGCCACATGCCGTAGCACAGCGCCAGCAGCGCCGGCAGCCCCAGCGCCGCGCCAGCCAGCCGCTGCGCCAGCGGCATCGCATGCATCTGCTCGACGCTCAGCTCGCGCGCGCTCATCTGCATGAACAGGTCGTGCGGCAGCACATCGCCCCAGGCCAGCACAAAAAACGCCAGCTGCAGCAATACGCAGATGACCAGCAGCAGCCGGATGATGCGGCATTCAGTTTTCATGATATTATTGTTTTACGATAAAAAATTACTTCAATACGATAAGTAATACTTGTCGCACATCCATTCTATCATTTGAAGGAACGTCCATGCGAACCATCCCGCTGCTGCTTGCAGCCCTGCTGTTGAACGCCTGCGGCACGCTGCAGATCGGCGAACGCCAATTCATCCGTGCCGACCAGGCGGGCACGGCGCCGGCCGCGCGCCTCGACCTGGCGGCACTGCTGCCATCCGGGGTCGCCAGCGACGAGACCATCGCCACGCCGGACGGCGCCGTGCTGCGCGGCGTGCGCTGGCACCGGCCGGGCGCGACGCGGGTGCTGCTCTACTTCGGCGGCAACATGTTCCACCTGGACCAGCATGGCCAGGAGCTGCTGCCTTTGCTGGCCTCGTGCGGCACCGATGTCGTCGTGTTCGACTACCGCGGCTATGGGCGCAGCAGCGGCGTGCCTCGCGTGGCGAACCTGCAGGCCGACGCGCTGCGCGTGCTGGACCATGTCAGCGCCCAGTATCCGGACGGCGTGATCGTGCATGGGCAGTCGCTGGGCAGCTTCATGGCCGCGCACGTGGCGCAGCAGCGCCCGGCCGTGCGCGCGCTGGTGCTCGAAGCGACCAGCACCACGGTGCAGGACTGGACCGATGCCGTCGTGCCCTGGTACGTGAAATTGGTGAGCAAAGTGGAAGTTGACGCACCGCTGCGCGGGATCGACAACGTGGCCGCGGTGGGCGCCTACCGCGGCGCCAGCCTGGTACTGGCCGGCAGCGAGGACCGGATCACGCCGGCCCCGCTGGCGCGCAAGGTATTCGACGCGATTCCGGGGCAGTCCAAGCAATGGTTCGTGGCGCAAGGGGCCGGGCACAACGGCATCTTCGGGCAGCGCGAAGTGATGCCGCTGTATTGCGGCTTCGTGCGGGCCGCCGGCTAAAGCCGCGCTTGAAACCGTGAAACCGCGGTCAGACCCCGGTTCTTGCTGCGACGCCGTGATCGTTATTCGACGATGGTCTGGTGCTCGTCGCCCACGCGGGTGCGGATGGTGCCGATGCGCGAGACCGTTTCGCCGGCAGCGGCGAGCTGCGCGAATGCGGCGTCGGCGGTTTCTTTCGAAACGATGACGATCATGCCGATGCCGCAGTTGAACACGCGGTGCATCTCGGCGTCAGCCACGTTGCCGTGCTGTTGCAGCCACTGGAACAGCGGCGGCATGGTCCATGCAGTCGAATCGAGCACCGCGGTCAGCCCAGGCTGCAGCACGCGCGGCACGTTTTCAACCAGCCCGCCGCCGGTGATATGGACCATGCCCTTCACTTCCATCGATTCCATCAGCGCCAGCAGCGGCTTGACGTAGATGCGGGTCGGCTCCATCAGCACGTCGGACAATTTGCGGCCGTGGAAGTCGCCTTCCAGGTCCGGCTTGGCCACTTCGATGATCTTGCGTACCAGCGAATAACCGTTCGAGTGCACGCCCGACGAGGCCAGGCCCAGCACCACGTCGCCGGCGCAGATCTTGGTGCCGTCGATGATCTTCGCCTTTTCCACCGCGCCGACCGCGAAACCGGCCAGGTCGTATTCGCCGGCCGGATACATCGACGGCATTTCAGCTGTTTCGCCGCCGATCAGCGCGCAGCCGGCCTGCTCGCAGCCGAACGCGATGCCCTTGATGACCGAGGTGGCGGTCGCCACGTCGAGCTTGCCGCAGGCGAAATAGTCGAGGAAGAACAGCGGCTCGGCGCCCTGCACCAGGATGTCGTTGACGCTCATGGCGACCAGGTCGATGCCGACCGTGTCATGCCGGTTCAGCTCGAAAGCGAGCTTGAGCTTGGTGCCGACGCCGTCGGTGCCGGCCACCAGCACCGGCTCCTTGAACTTCTTGCTGATCTCGAACAGCGCACCGAAACCGCCGAGGCCCCCCATGACGCCTTCGCGCATGGTGCGCTTGGCAAATGGCTTGATCGCTTCGACCAGGGCGTCGCCGGCATCGATATCGACACCGGCATCGCGGTAGGAGAGGGAAACATTAGAAGATTGGCTCATGGTGTAATTGGCAGCGGAGGCGGTAAAATAGAAGGCGGCGACCCTGTTGGCGCCGCAAACGGCGAAAACAGGGCAATCCGCTATTTTATCAAAATGGCCCGTACTAAGCCGATTTAACCCACATTACAACAAAATACATGCCATTTTCCTTGACCCCGGAACAGAAACAAACCGCCTTCTGGCTGTCGATCTGGCTGGCATTCGGATTCCTGTTGTACGCGCTGGGGCCGATCATGCCGCCCTTCGTGGCCGCCGCGATCCTGGCCTACGCACTCAATGGCGTGGTCGATTACCTCGACCAGATGCGCATCGGCCGCTTCACCATGCCGCGCACCGCCGCCGCCGTGCTGGTGCTGATGGTGTTCCTGTCCGCGCTGCTGGCGCTGGTGCTGATCGTGATCCCGGTGCTGCAAAAGGAGGTCGTGCTGCTGCAGGCGCAAATCCCGCTGTTCCTGGCCAAGCTCGACGCCATGCTGTCGCCGCGCCTGCGCGAGATGGGCATCCATGTCCAGCTCGACCTGGACGGCATCAAGAAAATCTTCACCCAGCAGATGGCCACCAGCGGCGATGAAATCTGGGCCACCGTATTGACGTCGGCGCGCATCGGCGGCGGCGCCGTGCTCGGCTCTATCGTCACGCTGACGCTGGTGCCGGTGGTGCTGTTCTACATGCTGCTCGACTGGCACCGGATCCTGCGCAATATCGCCGTCGCCCTGCCGCGCCGCTACGTGGTGCAGACGGTCGGCATGGCGCGCGAAGTCGACACCCTGCTGGCCCAGTACCTGCGCGGCCAGCTGATGGTGATGCTGGTGCTGGCGCTGTTCTATTCGTCGGCGCTGATGCTCGCCGGGCTCGACGTGGCGCTGCCGGTCGGGATCCTCAGCGGCCTGCTGATCTTCATTCCCTACATCGGCTTTGGCATCGGCCTGTCGCTGGCGCTGGTGGCCGCGGTGCTGCAGTTCCCCGGCTGGTACGGCCTGATCGTGGTGGCGTCGGTGTACGGCGTCGGCCAGGTCCTCGAAGGCTTCTTCCTGACCCCGCGCCTGGTCGGCGAACGGATCGGCCTCAATGCGCTGACCGTGATTTTCGCGCTGCTCGCCTTCGGCCAGCTGTTCGGCTTCACCGGCGTGCTGCTGGCGCTGCCCGCGTCGGCGGTGCTGATGGTCGCCTTCCGGCACCTGCGCCACAGCTACTTGCGGAGCAGTTTTTACAATGCCTAGACCATGAAACAGCTGGTACTCGACCTGGGCGCGGAGCAGATCCGCAGCCTCGACACCTTCGAAGTAGGGCAAAACGCCGAGCTGGCGCACCTGATGCACCAGTTCGCCGAACGCAGCTCGCGCGAGCATTTCGCCTACCTGTGGGGCGAAACCGCGGCCGGCAAGACCCATCTGCTGCAAGGCCTGGCCGCCACGCCCGGTGCGCGCTACATCGGTCCGGACGCCAGCGAGGCCGACTTCACCTATTCGCCGGACGTGTCGCTGTATTTGCTCGACGACTGCAACCAGTTGTCGGCCGCTTCCCAGATCGACGCCTTCGCGCTGTTCAACCAGATCCGCGAGCACGGCGCCTACATGGTGTCGACCGGGCCGGTGCCGCCGGCCGTGCTGCCGGTGCGCGAAGACCTGCGCACGCGCATGGGCTGGGGCCTGATCTACCAGATCCATGGCCTGTCGGACGAGGAAAAAATCGCCGCCCTGACCCACGCGGCCGAAGCCCGAGGTTTGACGCTGTCGCCTACCGTGTTACCCTATCTGCTTAGCCATTTCAAGCGCGACATGCGCTCCCTGTCGACGATGCTCGATGCGCTCGATCAGTATTCCCTCGAAACCCAGCGCCCGGTCACGCTACCGCTGCTGCGCGACCTGCTATTAACCCACCCCCAGGCGGACTCCAAAGAATGAAGAACCTGGCCCTGTTTGACCTTGACCACACCCTGTTGCCGATCGACTCGGACTACGAATGGGGCCAGTTCTTAGTACGTACAGGCGCTGTCGACCCGATCGAATTCAAGCGCCGCAACGATGCATTCTTCGAGCAGTACAAGGCCGGCACGCTCGACGCCGTCGAATACCTCGAATTCGCGCTCGGCACGCTGGCGCGCTTTCCGCGCGCGCAGTTGGACGCGATGCACCAGCAGTTCATGGCCGAGGTGATCGAACCGGCGATCCTGCCGCAGGCGCGCGCACTGCTGCAAAAGCACATCGACGCCGGCGACCTGGTCTGCATCATCACCGCGACCAACCGCTTCGTGACGGCGCCGATCGCCAGGGCGCTCGGGGTCGAACACCTGATCGCCGCCGTGCCCGAAGAAGACCAACACGGCAACCTGACCGGCAAGCTGCTCGGCAGCCCCACTTCCGGGCCCGGCAAAGTCACCCACACCCATGCATGGCTGGAGAAGATCGGCACCCCGCTGGACGCTTTCGGGCGCAGCCACTTCTACAGCGATTCGCATAACGATATCCCCCTCCTGTCCGTCGTCACCCACCCTGTTGCGACCAACCCGAACGCCGCGCTCTCTACCCATGCGGCGAGCCTTGGCTGGCCTTTACTCCATCTATTCAATGATTAAAAAATTCATCCGCAAATTCCTTGGCGTCAAAGACAAGCAGCCAGTACGCGACCTGACGGAGCCGGTCGTCCTCGAGGCGGCCGAACACGGCATCGATCCAAAACTGCTGTCGTCGAACGCGATCCGCGTCACCTCGTCGTTGCAGGAAGCCGGCTTCAAGGCCTTCGTGGTGGGCGGCGCGGTGCGCGACCTGCTGCTGGGGGTGAAACCGAAAGACTTCGACATCGCCACCAACGCCACGCCCGAGCAGGTCAAGCGGCTGTTCCGGCGCGCCTTCATCATCGGCAAGCGCTTCCAGATCGTGCACGTGATGTTCGGCCAGGACCTGCTGGAAGTGACGACCTTCCGCGGCGCCGGCGAATCGAGCGCGCCGAAGGATGAACACGGCCGCGTCCTGCGCGACAACAATTTCGGGCCGCAGCACGAAGACGCGATGCGGCGCGACTTCACCATCAACGCCATGTACTACGACCCGGCCACGCAGCAGGTGCTCGACTACCATGGCGGCATCGCCGACATCAAGGGCAAGATCCTGCGCATCATCGGCCAGCCCGAAGCGCGCTACCGCGAAGACCCGGTGCGCATGCTGCGCGTGGTGCGCTTTGCGGCCAAGCTGCAGTTCACGATCGAGCCGCATACGCGCGAGCCGATCGCCGTCATGGCCCCTTTGATCAACAACGTGCCGGCCGCGCGCGTGTTCGACGAAATGCTGAAACTGCTCATGAGCGGGCACGCGCTGGCCTGTTTGCAGCAGCTGCGCAAGGAAGGCCTGCACCACGGCCTGCTGCCGCTGCTCGACGTGGTGCTGGAACAGCCGATCGGCATGAAGTTCGTGACCCTGGCGCTCGAATCGACCGACAACCGCATCAAGGCCGGCAAGGGCGTCTCGCCCGGTTTCCTGTTCGCGTCGCTGCTGTGGCACCAGGTGGTCGAAAAATGGACCGCCTACCGCGCCGCCGGCGAATCGCCGATCCCGGCGCTGCACCTGGCCGCCGACGACGTGCTCGATTCGCAGACCGAAAAACTGGCCCTGCAGCGCAAGATCGGCTCGGACATGCGCGACATCTGGTCGATGCAGCCGCGCTTCGAACGCCGTAACGGCAAGGCGCCGTACAAGCTGCTCGAACACCTGCGCTTCCGCGCCGGCTACGACTTCCTGCTGCTGCGCTGCGAGTCGGGCGAGATCGAGATGGAAATCGGCGAATGGTGGACCGCGTTCTACGAAGGCGATGCGGTCGAACGCGAGCAACTGCTCACTACCGCCGTGGCATCGCCGTCGGGATCGAAACGCAAGCGTCCGCCGCGCCGTGGCCCGCGCAAGACCGGCGCCGAGGGCGGCAGCGCCACCGAAAGCTCGGGCGAGGAATGATCGCCTACATCGGCATCGGCGCCAACCTGGGCGATGCCAGCGCCAATGTCGATGACGCGCTGGCGCGCCTGGCCGCGCTGGAAGGCAGCGTCATGCTGGCGCGTTCAAGCAAATACTGCACTGCGCCCATCGATTCGTCGGGCGACGACTACATTAACGCGGTGGCCTGCATCGACACGCCTTTGTCGGCGCCGGCGCTGCTTGAAGCGCTGCACGCGATCGAACTGGCGCACGGGCGCGAACGCCCTTACCGCAACGCTCCGCGCACGCTCGACCTGGACATCCTGCTGTACGGCGACGCCTCGATCGACCTGCCGCAGCTGCACGTGCCGCACCCGCGCATGCTCGACCGCGCCTTCGTGCTGGTGCCGCTGCTGGAAATCGCTCCCGATATCGTCATTCCCGCACGCGGGCCGGCCGCTCAGTTCCTGCCTGCCGTTTCAGGCCAGGACATCAGCAAGGCCGATTGATGGATGCAGCCGATTCTGCGCACCCGCTCCGCTTGTTGTTTCGCAATCTGTGCAAGGATACGTTTTTCCTGATTCTGCTCGCCGGCCTTGGCGTGCTCAGCGTGGCCGCCCCCAATCGCCTGGCTAGTTATCCGGCACTGGTCGACTGGCCGACCATCGCGACATTGACCGGCCTGCTGCTGCTCACCAAAGGCATGGAAATGGGCGGCGCCATGCACTGGCTTGGCCATCGCCTGATCAAGCTGATGAGCACCGAGCGTGCTGCCGCCCTATGCCTGGTGATGGCCGCGGCACTGCTCTCGACGGTGCTGACCAATGACGTGGCTTTGTTCGTGGTGGTGCCGCTGACGCTCGGCGTTTGCCGCATCACCGACATGCCCGCCACGCGCCTGATCGTGTTCGAAGCCCTGGCAGTGAATGCGGGTTCCGCACTGACGCCGATCGGCAACCCGCAGAATCTGTTCATCTGGCAGTTCTCCAAGGTACCGTTCGGTCATTTCGTGCTGCACATGCTGCCGCTTGTGCTGATCACCATGCTGGCCTTGTTGGCGCTCACAGCGTGCGCTTTCAGCCAGCGGGCAATCATGGTCAGCGACGAGCAGGCGCACGCACCGATGGATCGCTATCTGGTGGGCCTATCGCTCGCGCTCTACCTGCCGTTCCTGGTGGCGGCTGACCAGCACTACCAGCTCTGGGCCTTGCTGCCGGTCTGTGCGGCGTTCGCATTGCTGCGCCCGCGCGTGCTGGCCAACCTGGACTGGGGACTGCTGATGGTATTCGTGCTGATGTTTGTCGACTTGCGCCTGGTCGCCGGTTTGGCCTCCGTGCGTGACGCCATGGCCGGCATCGGCCTGGCGCAGGCACAGCATCTGTATTTCGCCGGCATCGCGGCATCGCAGGTCGTCAGCAACGTTCCCGCCGCGATCGCGCTGGCCGAATATTCGCGCGACTGGAAGGTGCTGGCCTACGGCGTCAATGTCGGCGGTTTCGGTTTCATGGTCGGTTCGCTGGCCAATCTGATCGCGTTGCGCATGAGCGGCGATCGGCGCGCCTGGATCATGTTTCACGGCTACTCCTTGCCCTTCCTCGGCTTCGCGGCCGCGCTCGGGTACGCGTTGCTCTTCCTCGGGGCCAGCGCGTAGTATTCGAGGCCTCCCTCCAGCACTTTCCCGCGGTTCGCATTACACTTATGCGGTCGTCATTCTTATTGATATCAAAGGACTAATATGAGCGGATACCTGCAAGGCAAGGATATGGCGGGCGGGGATGCTCCGGCGCCTTTGAAACCAGTCGCCACGAAAGCGGTCACCATCCCGTCGCTGAACGCGATGAAGGCAGCCGGCACCAAGATCGCCATGCTGACCTGCTACGACGCCAGCTTTGCGTCGTTGATGGACCGCTGCGGCGTTGAAGTGCTGCTGATCGGCGATTCACTGGGCATGGTCTGCAACGGCCAGACGTCGACCCTGCCGGTGACGGTGGCCGAGGTGGCGTACCACACCGCCGCTGTCGCGCGCGGCAACAAGAGCGCGATGGTGCTGGCCGATATGCCGTTCGGCAGCTACGGCACGCCGGAAGCGGCCTTCAACAACGCCGTGCAGCTGATCCAGGCCGGCGCCCACATGGTCAAGCTCGAAGGCGGCGCCTGGCTGGCCGAGACCGTGCGCTTCCTGACCGACCGGGCAGTGCCGGTATGCGCGCACCTGGGCCTGACGCCGCAGTCGGTGCACCAGCTGGGCGGCTACAAGGTGCAGGGCAAGACCATCGAAAGCGCGGACCAGCTCAAGGCCGACGCCAAGCTGCTGCAGGCGGCCGGCGCGGCGATGCTGGTGCTCGAAGCGATTCCTACCGGCTTGGGCAAGGAAGTGACGGAGCTGCTGGCGATCCCGACGATCGGCATCGGCGCCGGCCCTGACTGCTCCGGCCAGGTGCTGGTGATGCACGACCTGCTCGGCGTTTTCCCGGGCCGCAAGGCGCGCTTCGTGAGGAACTTCATGGATGGCCAGACCAGCATCGATGCCGCGGTCAGCGCGTATGTTGGCGCGGTCAAGGACGGCAGCTTCCCGGCAGCGGAACACTGCTTCTGATGAAGGCGGTCATCAGGCGGGCCATCGTGTTCTTCCTGATGACATTGGCCGCTGCGTGCGCGTGGCCGGTCATCGCGGCCGATATTCCGCAGGTCAAACCCGCATGGCGCGCCGATGTGCGCGCGCGGATGCATCCGCTGCATGCGCCGGACAGCGATGATTTCAGCGACCTGCAGTTTCTCAAGCCGCTATTGGCAGGCAAGCGGGTAGTCCAGCTGGGCGAGAGCAGCCATGGCGTGGCCGAGTTCAATCTTGCCAAGGTGCGCCTGGTCAAATTCCTGCATCAGCAGATGGGCTACGACGTCATCGCGGTCGAAGGGTCCCTTGGACAATGCCACGACGCCGACCGCGCCGTGGGCACACTGCCGCCGCGCGAGATCATGCAGCGCTGCTTTTTCCCGAACTGGCGCACTGCGCAAGGATTACCCTTGTTCGACTACCTCGCTGCCGCGCGCAAGTCGAGCGCCCCGCTGACACTGGCGGGTTTCGATTCTCTCGACAGCGCCCCCGGCGTCGAACACCTGTTGCGGCTGCAAACCATGCTCGAGGCGCTGGACTCCCCACTGGCGTCATCGTTCGCCGCGATGAAGGCCAGGATGGCCGCTACTGACGGGTATCTGCCCCCTGCAGAGCCGGCCGGGCTGCAGGCGTTCGCTGCGCAGAGCGCGCAGCTGATCGGCGCGCAACGCGCCCGCCTCCTCGCGAAAGGCATCTCGGCCGATGACATCGACCTCGCGCGCCAGGTCGCCATTACCCTTGGCGCCCACGTGGAATATCTCTCTACACCTGGCGATGCGCGCTACGCCAGGCGCGAAAAGATGATGGCCGAGAATCTCAATTTCTTGTTAGACCGGCTGTACCCGAATCGCAAGGTGATCGTCTGGGCGCACAACGACCATATCGCCAGGCAGCCGGCCGATGCCACGCCCAAGTTGATGGGTTCCTATCTTGCCGAGCGTCGCAAGGCCGAGCTATATACCGTGGGGATCTTCATGGGAAGCGGCGCGCAGAAATTCAACGATGGCAAGGTCGTCTCGATTTCACCGCCGGCGCCCGAGACCATGGAAGCGGTGCTGGCGAACGGCGCGGCGACATACGGGCTTGTCGATTTTTCGCGCGCGAAGGCGGAGCCGGCAAGCGCCTGGATGTTCGAACCCATCATCGCGCGCAGCTGGGGAATTAATCCGCAGGCCATCATCCCGTCACAGGCGTATGACGCCGTCCTGTATATCGACACGGTGACGCCGACCAGCAGCGATTAGGCGTCGAGCGCGAAAATGCGCTTGAACTGGCGCTTGCCTTCGCGGCTGATGCCCAGCGCCCGGCTATCGAGGTCGCGTTCGATCCAGCCTTTTTTAAGCAGCTGCGCCATCAGCTCGGCGCCGAGCGCGCCGCCAAGATGCGGCCGGCGTTCGCTCCAGTCCACGCACGAGCAAGCGAAGCGCCGGCGCGACTTGCGCACCTGGTCGGGATCGACCCCCAGCTGTGCCAGGGCTGCGGCGCCGTCAATGCTCACCAGGTAGCCGCTCTCGTCCGGCCGCAGCCAGTCATTGCGCACCATGAAGTCATGCATGCCGACCGCCACGGTGCCGGCCATGTGGTCGTAGCAGGTGCGCGCATTGCGCAGGCGGTCCGGCGTGCTCGGCACAAAGGGCGTACGTGGCAGGCCCGCGACCAGCATCAAGGCCTCCAGCGCGGCCGCGACCTCGGCGCCGGCCAGGCTGTAATAGCGATGCTTGCCCTGTGCCAGCACATGCACCAGCTGCTGCTCCTTGAGTTTGGCCAGGTGCACGCTGGCGGTCGACGGGCTGACCTCGGCCACGACCGCCAGTTCGGTATTGGTGCGCGCATGGCCATCCATCAGGCAGCACAGCATTCGGGCGCGCGCCGGCTCGGCGATGGCACCTGCAACGCCGGCCAGGCGGGTATCGGCAAAATCATTGGACATGGTTCGTTCCACAGGTATTCCACAGTTTGATGGTAGACGAAATGTTCGGCACGATCAATCCGTACAATGAAGTTTTCCCGCGACCGGAGAGCACTTATGCCACCACTGAACGCCATCGCCGCTGCCAGCCACGCCGATCCCTATCCCTACTACCGGGAGCTGCTGGCCGGCCCGGCACTGGTTTTCGATCCCGACCTGCGGTTATGGATTGCCAGCCGCGCGGCGGTAATCGAAGAAATCATGGAGCACCCTCAGTGCGTGGTGCGCCCGCCCGCGGAAGCAGTGCCGCAGGCGATCGCCGGCAGCAGCGCTGGGACCGTGTTCGCGCGGCTGGTGAGGATGAACGAGGGCGCCGTCCATGCCTGCGCCAGGCGGGTCATCGGGCAGGCGCTGGCAGCGCTCGATCTGGCGGCGGTTGCCGAACGCAGCGCGCAGTGTGCAAGGGCACTGGACGCGCACCACGGACTGCCGGACGGCACTGCGCTCACCCGCTGGCTGTGCGACCTGCCCACTTACGTCGTCGCCGGCCTGCTCGGTTTTGGCGACGCCGAACTGCCGCAAGTGGCGCTGTTGGTGGCGGACTTTGTACGCTGCCTGTCTCCGTTGTCGACAGCGCAGCAGTTGGCCAGCGCCAGCACGGCAGCGCACACGCTGATGGAACTGATGCAAGCGTCTACCCCCGGCACCTTGGCGGACGATGTGCGCCGGCGCGCCGCACAGGCCGGCTGGGAAGACAGCGACGCCATCATCGCCAACCTGGTCGGCCTGATGGCGCAGACGCACGAGGCGACCGCTGGACTGATCGGCAACTGCGTCGTCACTTTACTGCGCCAACCCGGGTTGCTGGCGCGCCTGCGTGCCGATCCGCAGCTGGTCGGCGCATTCGTGCACGAGGTCGCGCGCTACGATCCCTCGGTACAAAATACCCGCCGCTTCGTCACCCATCCGATCAGTGTCGCTGGCATGGCGCTGCAGCCGGGCGACACCGTCTTGCTGCTGCTGGCGGCTGCGGGACGCGATGCCAGCGCCAATCCGCAAGCCGAGGTATTCTTGCTTGAACGCCCAGAACGGCAGCTGTCGGGATTCGGTCACGGGCGTCACGCCTGCCCTGGCCAGGACTTGGCCCTTGCCATCGCGACCAGCGCAATCGAACACCTGCTGGACCTGCAGCTCGATCCAGCTTTGCTTGGTTGGACCTATGCGCCGTCGGCCAACGCGCGCCTGCCGCAGTTTTTCAATTCACCAGTGAAAGAACGACCATGATTGCCGTCATTTTTGAAGTTTGCCCGCACGTTGATACCAAGGACGAGTACCTGGCGATCGCCGGGAGGCTGGCGCCGCTGCTGGCCACGATGGACGGGTTCATTTCGATCGAACGCTTCCAAAGCCTGACGCAGCCGGACAAGATCCTGTCGCTGTCGTTCTGGCGCGACGAAGAAGCGGTCAAGCAGTGGCGTAACACCGAGGAGCACCGGGCCGCACAGTCGCAGGGACGCGCAGGCATCTTCGCCGACTACCGGCTGCGGATCGCGGCGGTAGTGCGCGACTACGGGTTGAATGAACGCGAGCAGGCGCCAGCAGATAGTCGCAGCGTGCACGGATAGCCGAGCCGTGGTCCCATCATCCACAGTGCGGCTGTTCATTGGCTTGTTCCCCGACCGCGCCGTGCGCGGCAATTTCGCTGCGTGGCGCGATGCGTGGGGCTGGCCTCGTTCGGCCACGCCGGTAAGCACCGAACGGCTGCATTTAACGCTACATTTTATCGGCGACGTGGCGCGTGAACGCATGCCGGAACTGGCCGCGGCCCTGTCCATTCCTTTCGCGGGATTCGAGATTCAGTTCGGGCGTGCGGTGCTGTGGCCGCACGGCGTTGCGGTGCTGGAGCCGGAGGCAGTTCCTGCTCCGCTAGTACAGCTGCATTCAACGCTTGCGGAGGTGCTGCAGCGGCTCGCCTTGCCGCTCGACGAGCGGCCCTACCGTCCGCACGTGACCTTGGCGCGACGCGCTGGCGGGGCTGTGCCGCCGCAGCAAGGGCCTGCTATCGATTGGAGAGTCGACCGATTCGCGCTAATGGAATCGACGCTCGGACCTGATGGCGGGTACACCGTGGTGCGAGAGGTATTCGCGAATTGATGTACGCAGAAATCGTAAAGAAAAATTCCAGTACAAATACAAACGTCGTCCTCGCGCACGCGAGGACCCATACTGAAGTTCCGTCGACGCGACTCATAATCAGCATGGGTCCCCGCGTGCGCGAGGACGACATCGCCTAGCCGATCTGGATCCAGGTCGTCTTCAACTCCGTGTACTTGTCGAACGCGTGCAGCGACTTGTCGCGCCCGTTGCCGGACTGCTTGTAGCCGCCGAACGGCACCGTGATATCGTCGCCGTCGTACTGGTTCACGTGCACGGTCCCGGCACGCAGCGCGCGCGCGGTCTGGATCGCCTTCGTCATGTCGCGCGTCCATACCGCCGCCTGCAGGCCGTATGGCGTGCCGTTGGCCTGCCGCACGGCGTCCTTGATGTCGGTAAAACTGAGCACCGACAGCACTGGCCCGAAGATCTCCTCGGACGCGATGCTCATCGAACTGTCGACCTGGTCGAACAGCGTCGGCGCCACATAAAATCCGCCCGTTTCCGCGCGCGCCGCCGCGCCGCCGAACAGCAGCCTGGCCCCGGCTTGCTTGCCCTGCTCGATGTATCCCATCACCGTCTTCATTTGCGTCGCATCGACGATCGCGCCCATGATGGTCGCTTCATCGAGCGGGTCGCCCGGCTGGAAGCGCGGCATCATCGCCATCGCCTTTTCGAGGAAGGCATCCTTGATCGACGCTTCGACGAACAGGCGCGAAGGCGCGTTGCAGCTCTCGCCCTGATTGAAGTAGATCGAGCCAATGGCCGCGCTGACGGCGGCGTCCAGGTCCGGACAATCGGCGCACACGATGTTGGCCGACTTGCCGCCCAGTTCCGTCCACGCGCGCTTCAGGTTCGACTGCCCAGCCATCTGCAGGATCTGCTTGCCGACCTTGGTCGAGCCGGTAAAGCCGATGCAGTCCACGTCCATGTGCAGCGCCAGCGCGGCGCCGGCCTCGTGCCCGTAGCCGGGAACCACGTTGAACACGCCCGGCGGCAGGCCCGCCTCGATGGCGATTTCGGCCAGCCGCAAGGCGGTCAATGGCGATTTTTCGGACGGCTTGAGGATCACGCTGTTGCCGGCGGCGAGCGCCGGCGCGATCTTCCAGGCTGCCATGATCATCGGATAATTCCACGGCACAATGGCAGCCACCACACCGACCGGCTCGCGCGTGATCAGCGCAAGGCTGTTGTCGGCGGTCGGCGCGATTTCGTCGTAGATCTTGTCGACCGCCTCGCCGTACCAGCGGATGCAGTTGGCCGCCGCCGGCACGTCCACGCTCAGGCTGTACTTGATCGGCTTGCCCATGTCGAGCGTTTCGAGCAGCGCCAGTTCCTCGGCATGCGCGAGGATCAGGTCGGCGAATTTGATCAGCGTGCGCTTGCGCTGCGCCGGCGATTTTCCGGCCCAGCGGCGGTCCTCGAAAGCCGCGCGCGCGCTGGCAACGGCGGCGTCGACGTCGGCCGCCCCGCAGCGCGCTACGGCGCCGAGCTTGCGGCCGTCGATCGGTGAGAAATTGTCGAACTGCTGCTCAGATTTCGACCATACGCGCTCGCCGCCGATAAAGGCGCGGCCGTCCATGTTGATCGATGCTGCGCGTTCATGCCATTGTGTGCTTGCCATGCCATGCTCCCAAGTTGACCGTTAAACGGTGTCACCCATAGCTTAACTGACACTGGAAAATCCAGTCGCCACAGATCGGTCAGGCCTTGAACGCCGCCGCCATCTGCTGCTGGCGCAGCCGTTCGGCGCGCGCCATCATCAGGCTGGCGACGATGACGCCAATCGACACCACCAAAATGGTAATCGCCGCCACCGCATTGACGCGCGGATCGAGGCCCAGGCGAGCGCGCGAAAAAATCACCAGCGGCATGGTCGTCGAACCGGGTCCGGACAAGAAGGCCGACAGCACCACATCGTCGAGCGAAAGCGTGAAAGTGAGCAGCCAGGCCGACGCCAGTGCCTGCGTGATGTTCGGCAGCGTCACCAGAAAGAACACCTGGTGCGGCTTGCAGCCAAGGTCCATGGCCGCCTCCTCCAGCGACTTGTTCATTTCCTGCAAACGCGACTGCACCACCACCGCCGCATACGCCATGCCGAGCAAGGTGTGGCCCAGCCAGATGGTCATCGCGCCGCGCTCGGGAAAGCCAAAAATCTTCTGCACCGAAACGAGCATCAGCAGCAGCGACAGGCCGATGATCACCTCGGGCATCACCAGCGGCGCGCTGACCATGCCGGAAAACAGCACGCGTCCGTGGAAGCGCTTGTAGCGGTTCAGCACAAACGCGGCGAAGGTGCCCAGCGTGACCGCCGCGCAGGCCGTGCAGAAAGCGATCTTGAGCGACAGCAGGAAGCCGCTGATGATCTCGGCGTCCTTGAACAGCTCCGCGTACCACTGCGTGGAAAAGCCGCTCCACACCATGTCCTGGCGCGAGCTATTGAACGAAAAGACCACCAGCACCACGATCGGCAGGTACAGGAACAGGTAGCCGAGCGACAGCCAGCCGCGCCCGAACCAGCGTTGAATGAAGGTCTTGTTCATGCGCGGCCCTCCGCTTCCTGCTCCGCCTTGTAGTGGTTGAAGATCGCCATCGGCACCAGGATCAGCAGGATCACCACCACCGCCACCGCCGACGCCAGCGGCCAGTCGTTATTGGTGAAAAATTCATCCCACAGCACTTTGCCGATCATCAGCGTCTCGGGGCCGCCCAGCAGCTCCGGGATCACGTATTCGCCGACCGCCGGAATGAACACCAGCATCGCGCCGGCGATGATGCCGGACTTCGACAGCGGCACCGTGATGCGCCAGAACGCCTGCATCGGCGTCGCGCCCAGGTCGGCCGCCGCTTCCAGGAAGCGCAGGTCCATCTTCACCAGGTTGGCGTACAGCGGCAGGATCATGAACGGCAGGTAGGCGTAGGTCATGCCGATCACCAGCGAGAACGGGGTGTTCATCATGTGGATCGGCTCCGTGATCGCGCCCATCGACAGCAGCAGCGAATTGAGGATGCCCTGGTTGGCCAGGATGCCCTTCCAGGCGTAGATCCGCAGCAGGAACGAGGTCCAGAACGGCAGCATCACCAGCATCAGCAGCGCCGGGCGCACGGACGGCTTGGCGCGCGCCATGAAATAGGCGAACGGGTAGCCGATGAACAGGCACAGGGCAGTGGTAATGGCCGCGTACTTGAGGGAACTCAGGTAGGTCAGGACGTACAGGTCGTCCTTGGCGATGAACAGGTAATTGGCAATTTTCGCCTTGACGCTGATGACGCCATCGACCATCGTCACCAGCGGGCTGAATGGACTGCCCGATTCGTCGAGCTCCGAAAAGCTCATCTTCAGCACGATCAGGAACGGGATCAGGAAAGCGAACACCAGCCAGGCATACGGCACGGCGATGACCAGCCGGCGGCCTGCGTTCTTTTGGCGCGAAGTCGTCGTCATGGCCGCCTCAGTTGGTGAGAACGACGATGTCGCTGCCGTCCCACCACGCGAACACGCGCTGGCCACGTTCGAGGCGGCCGTCTTCGTGGCGCGCGGCGTTAGTGCGCAAGACCTTGATCGTGCTGCCGGCGTCGAGGCGCACGTGGTACAGCGTTTCGTTGCCGAAGTAGGATACGTTGGCGATTTCGCCGGCCACGCAGTTGTAGCCATGTTCGGCTGGTGATGCGCGCTGTGCCAGCGTGGGCTGCGTCAGCTGCAGGCCGATTTTCTCGGGCCGCACGGCCACGCCGACCGCCATGTTGGCGGTGCCGGTGATGCCGTGGCTGACGTAATGGCGGCACTCCTTGGTTTCGACGATCACATGGTCCGGCTCATCGACCTGCACTTGGCCTTCGAACAGGTTGACGCTGCCGATGAAGTCAGCCACGAAGCGGCAATTCGGGGTTTCGTAAATGTCGCCCGGTGCGCCCACCTGCAGGATGCGCCCTTCGCTCATGACGGCGATCCGGGTCGCCATGCTCATTGCTTCGTCCTGGTCGTGGGTGACCATGACGCAGGTCACGCCGACCTGCTCGATGATGTTGACCAGCTCCATCTGGGTCTGTTCGCGCAGCTTTTTGTCGAGCGCGCCGAGCGGCTCGTCGAGCAGCAGCAACTGCGGACTCTTGGCCAGGCTGCGCGCCAGTGCCACGCGCTGCTGCTGGCCGCCCGAAAGCTGGTGCGGCTTGCGCTTGGCGTAGCTCGACAGCTGCACCAGCGCCAGCATCTGGTCGACCCGCTCGTTCAGTTGTGGCGCCTTGAGGCCGTCGCGGCGCAGGCCGAAGGCGACGTTGTCCCACACGGTCAGGTGCGGGAACAGCGCATATGACTGGAACATCATGTTGATCGGGCGCTCGTAGGGCGGCACGCCGACCATGTCGTGGCCGGCCAGCGTGATGCTGCCCGAGGTCGGCGTTTCGAAGCCGGCCAGCATGCGCAGCAAGGTCGATTTGCCGCAGCCGGAGCTGCCCAGCAGGGCGAAGATCTCGCCCTTGTTGATGGTGACCGAAATATCGTCGACCGCGCGCACGCCGTCAAAATCCTTGACGAGGTTGCGTATCAATAGAAAGGGTTGGCTGGCTGCGGTTTGTGCAATCGTCATTTTAATGATGAAAATTTGAGCAAAACCGCAATTTTATCGGACAAGCGGGCTGATGCGCCGGAAAAATATGCAAAACCTCGAAACACTTCCCTAACAACCGTCTTCCTCGCGCACGCGCACTGCTGTCCGGGATAATTGTGTTGACTAGTTGAGAGAGGGTTGCAGGCATTGGTTTACGAGTGTTAACCTCGGTTTGCCAACTTAAAAACCAAACCTGCAACATGTTTAGAATAACGACTTTTCA
>JANYGW010000086.1 GCA_025359245.1 Massilia sp. | reverse complement strand
GTCAGGACGCGCCGCGGCCGAACGCGCTGACGACCCCTTTGCGATGCAGCTCCGTGCCCGGCATCCAGATATACCCGGACGCCACCGCATCGCTGGGCGAGCCGTCGGCGTTGATCTTGTTGCGGTAGGTGAGCGTCGCATTCCCCTCCTGCTCGCGCGGGACGAAGCGGGCGCCATCGGTGCGCAGGCCGACTTCGCTGGCCAGCACTTTGCGCACGAACGCGCGCTGGCTATGCAGTTGCAGCGGGGCGCCGATCTCGGTCCCGACGATCTCGGCCGGATCGCGCCGCTCGCAGCTCTTGAGCGCGTCGCAGGCGAGGTGGAAATGGCCCAGTTCATAGTCGAGGAAGCGGTCCCAGATCAACCGCAGTTGATGGTTGGTTTCCTGTTCGAGGCAGCTGTAATACAGGTAGCACTCGTTCGCTTCGTGCAGCACCCATTGCGCGATCAGGCTGTCGGCCGGGTCAAGCAGGCATGCGTATTGGGTCAGGTGCTGCTCTTCGATGGCGCCGATCTCGGCGTAGAGCTGGCGCGCCAAAGGATCGGCGAACAGCGCGGCCGTGGCCATGTAGTAGTCGCGTGCCTGGTATTTGGTGGCCACCATGGTCAGCGCATGGAGCCGGGTCTGGAGCGCTGCCTGGCTGGTGGCTATGGAGAGACATGGCGCGTCGCGCGGGCTGCGGTGCTGTTCGCTGCTGGGACGGCCCGGCAGCACGTCGGTATGGCTTTGCAGGATGACGTTGGCGTCCTTGCCTTCCTGCCGGTCGAGCAGGGCCGCAAAACGGTAAAGGTGGTCGAGGTCGTCCAGCAGCGTGAACCGGCAGGTCTGCGCCAGGGCGGGATCGGGTTCGCGCTGCGCAATGGCGGCGGTCAGCTCGACCGCGGTCTGCTCATAGGCGATCGTGGTTTCCAGCGGCGAATGGTCGGGAGCGATCAGGCCGTTGAGCATGCTGGCCTGCTGCTGCTCGGTGCGGCGCACCTGGGCCAGCGGCACGCGCAGCGCCTGCTTGCAGCGCGCGGCCATGTGGGCGAAACGCAGCGCCTCGCTTTCAATGCCGCCCATCAGGATGATGCGGACGCGGGTAAATGCGTCGTCGTCGAGCTTGCTGATCGGCTTTTGCACCACGTCGCGCCAGGTGAAGCATTGCTGCTCGACCGGGACGCCTTGCGCGTCGAATAAATTGAACGCCATCGTGACACTCCTGCCAGAAAACCATTAGCCGTTTGATTTGGCGCAGCGCAGCAGGTTCAAGGTATTTTTGTGGAGGCGAGGGGGGCGCCTTTCAGCACGTTCCGTTTGGGCGCAGCCCTGTCAAGGTTGAGCTTTGTATGGCAAACTGCGCTCTTACCTAAAATACACTGTTGGAGCTCATGAGTATCACCCACAAGATGCCGTACGAATGGCTGATCGGCCTGCGCTACACGCGCGCCGGCCGGCGCAGCGGCCGCAACAGCTTCATTTCCTTCATCTCCCTCATTTCCGTGGCCGGCATCGGGCTCGGCGTGGCCGCGCTGATCGTGGTGCTGTCCATCATGAACGGCTTTCGCAAGGACGTCACCGACCGCATGCTGTCGGTGCTGGCCCATATCGAGGTGGTCGACACGCGCGGCGGCATGCCGGCCTGGCGCGAGTCGATGCAGGACGCGCTGAAAAACCCCGCCGTCAAGGCCGCCGCGCCTTTCGTGCAGAGCCAGGGCATGCTGCTGCGCGACGGCGCCATGCGCCCGGCGCTGATCCGCGGCGTGCTGCCGGCCGAAGAACCCAAAGTCTCGGACGTGGCCAAGACGGTGCGCGAGGGCAGCCTGGACGCCTTGCGCCCCGGCGAATTCAATATCGTGCTCGGTTATGCGCTGGCCCGTTCGCTGGGCCTGCAAGTGGGCGACAAGGTGACCATGGCGCTGGCCCAGGCGCAGGTCACGCCGGCCGGCATGCTGCCGCGCATGCGCACCTTTACCGTGGTCGGGCTGTTCCAGTCCGGGCACTACGAATTCGACAACGGCATGGCCTTCGTGCACATGGACGACGCGCAGAAGATGGAGCGCCTGGCCGCGCCGTCCGGCATCCGGCTGCGCATCGACGACATCCACAAGGCGCCGCAAGTGGCCGAGCAGCTGCAGGCCAGCATGCCCGGCCACTTGCTGGTGCGCGACTGGTCCAAGCAGAACAAGACCTGGTTCGCCGCCGTGCAGACCGAAAAGAAGATGATGCTGATCGTGATGACCCTGATTATCACCGTGGCCGCCTTCAACCTGGTGTCGACGCTGGTGATGACGGTGACCGACAAGCAGGCCGACATCGCCATCCTGCGCACGCTCGGCTCGTCGCCGCGCTCGATCATGAAGATCTTCATGATCCAGGGCGCGCTGATCGGCACGCTGGGCACGCTGGCCGGGGTCGCGCTGGGCGTGATCGTGGCGCTCAATATCGGCGTGATCGTGCCGTTTTTCGAGCACCTGGCCGGCGGCCAGATCCTGTCGAGCGAGATCTACCAGAGCAGCGCCTTGCCGTCCGATCTGCGCTGGCCCGATGTCTTCGGCATCGGTGGCATCGCCGTCCTGATGGCCTTCCTGGCCACCATCTATCCAAGCTACGCCGCCTCGCGCGTCAAACCTGCGGAGGCCCTGCGCTATGAGTAATTTCGTTCTTTCGTGTTCTGGCCTGGGCAAGACCTTCAGCCAGGGCAGTTACCAGGTCAAGGTCCTCAGCAACGTCGACTTCGGCGTGCAGCGCGCCGAACATGTGGCCATCGTCGGCGCGTCCGGGTCCGGCAAGTCGACCCTGCTGCACCTGCTCGGCGGCCTCGACACGCCGACCACCGGATCGGTCAGCCTGCAGGGCCGCGATTTCGCGACCCTGTCCGAGACCGCGCGCGGCGACCTGCGCAACACTTCGCTCGGCTTCGTGTACCAGTTCCATCATCTGCTGCCGGAGTTTTCCGCGCTCGACAACGTGGCCATGCCGCTCTTGATCCGGCGCGAGAACCGCGCCTCGGCGCTGAAAAAAGCCGCCGCGATCCTCGACCGCGTGGGCCTGTCGAAGCGCGCCATCCACGTGCCGGGCGAGCTGTCCGGCGGCGAGCGCCAGCGCGTGGCCCTGGCGCGCGCGCTGGTCACCGAGCCGGCCTGCGTGCTGGCCGATGAACCGACCGGCAACCTCGATCACGCCACCGCCCAGCAGATTTTTGCGCTGATGCTGGACCTGTCGTCGACGCTGGGCACCGCCTTCGTCATCGTGACCCACGATATCGAACTGGCGCAGCGCTGCAACCGCGTGCTGCGCCTGAGCGAACACGGGCTGCAGGCGGCCGAATCGGCTTCGGCCTCATTGCCAATCGGAGTCGGCGCATGAGCTTGATCGACAAACTGCCGTATGAATGGGCCGTCGGCGTGCGCTACACGCGCGCCGGCCGGCGCAGCGGGCGCAATAGCTTCATCTCGTTCATTTCGCTGATCTCGGTGTCGGGCATCGCGCTCGGCGTGGCGGCGCTGATTATCGTGCTGTCGGTGATGAACGGCTTCCAGAAGGACGTCACCGACCGCATGCTGTCGGTGCTGGCGCATATCGAAGTCTTTGACGCCAGGGGCGCGATGCCGAACTGGCAGGCCACCGAAAAGGAAGCCTTCAAGAATCCGGCGGTCAAGGGCGCCGCGCCGTTCGTGGAAACGCAGGGCATGCTGATGTACGACGGCGTCATGAAACCGGCCGTCGTGCGCGGCGTCCTGCCGTCGGAAGAGCCGAAGGTATCGGACGTGGCCAAGACGATCAAGCAGGGCAGCTTCGACGCGTTGCGCCCGGGCGAGTTCAATATCGTCCTCGGCATCGACCTGGCCCATGCGCTGGAAGTGAAACTGGGCGACAAGATCACGCTGGCGGTCGCGTCGGGCGACAATGCCGCCGGCGCCATGACGCCGAGGATGGTCAACTTTACCGTGAGCGGGATTTTCGAAGCGGGCTATCTGGAATATGATTCCGGGCTGGCCTTCGTGCATATGGATGACGCGATGTCGATCGCCAACCTGGCCGCGCCGGCCGGGATCCGGCTGCGCATCGCCGACATGCACAAGGCCCCGGAAGTGGCGCTGGAGCTGTACAAAAGCTTGCCGGGTGAGCTGCAGCTGCGCGACTGGACCAGGAACAACGCGACCTGGTTCGCCGCGGTCCAGAGCCAGAAGAAAATGATGTTCATTATCCTGGCGCTGATCATCGCGGTGGCCGCCTTCAACCTGGTGGCGACGCTGGCCATGACGGTGACCGACAAGCAGGCCGACATTGCCATCCTGCGCACGCTCGGTTCATCGCCGCGCTCGATCATGAAGATCTTCATGATCCAGGGCGCGCTGATCGGCATCATCGGCACCTTAGCCGGCGTCGCTTTCGGGACGCTGGTCGCGCTCAATATCGACGTGATCATTCCGTTCATCGAGCACCTGTTTGGCATCCAGTTCCTGTCCAAGGATATCTATTTGATCAATACCGTGCCGGCCGACCTGCGCTGGCCGGATGTGGCGGGGATTGCGGGCGTGTCGGTGGTGCTGGCCTTTATTGCCACGCTGTATCCAAGCTTTGCCGCCTCGCGCGTGAAGCCGGCGGAGGCGCTGCGTTATGAGTAAGCAGAGCGGGCAAGCGGTACTGGCCTGCCGTGGCCTCGGCAAGACTTTCGTCCAGGGCTCGTACCGGGTGCCGGTGCTGAACAACATCGACTTCAGCGTGTTCCGCGGCGAACACGTCGCCATCGTTGGTGCGTCCGGTTCGGGAAAGTCGACGCTGCTGCACCTGCTCGGTGGGCTCGATACGCCGACCACCGGTTCGGTGACGCTGCAAGGGGCTGACTTCGCGACCTTGTCGGAAACCGCGCGCGGCGACCTGCGCAACGCATCGCTCGGCTTCGTGTATCAGTTCCACCATCTGCTGCCGGAGTTTTCCGCGCTCGACAACGTAGCCATGCCGCTGCTGATCCGGCGCGAAAACCGCGCCTCGGCACTCAAGAAGGCCGAAGCGATCCTGGAGAGAGTGGGGTTGGCCAGGCGCGCGATTCACGTGCCGGGCGAACTGTCCGGCGGCGAACGCCAGCGCGTGGCGCTGGCGCGGGCGCTGGTGACGCAGCCGGGCTGCGTGCTGGCCGATGAACCGACCGGCAACCTCGATCACGCCACCGCGCAGCAGATCTTCGATCTGATGCTTGATCTGTCAAGTACTCTCGGCACGGCGTTCGTCATCGTCACCCACGATAACGAACTGGCGCAGCGTTGCGACCGCGTGCTGCGCCTGACCGAAGCCGGGCTGCAGCCAGCCGGGCACTGACCATGTGGATCGATACCCACTGCCATCTCGACGCGCACGAATTCGGCGCCGAGTCGCTGGCCGTGGCGCAGCGTGCGGCCGCGGCGGGGGTGTCGATGATCGTCATTCCGGCGGTCGAGCGGGGTAATTTCGGCGTGGTGGCGCAATTGGCCGCGGCGGCGCCGAACGCCAGTTACGCGCTGGGCATCCATCCGATCTATGTGCCGCAAGCGCAGGAAGAGGACCTGGTGGCGCTGCGCGCGGCGATCGAGGCGGCGCTGGCCGATCCGCGCTTTGTCGCCGTCGGCGAGATCGGCCTCGACTTCTTCATCCCGATGCTGTGCGGGCCGGCGATGCGCGAAAAGCAGGAGCATTTCTTCCGCGAGCAGCTGCGCATGGCGCGCGACTTCGATTTGCCGGTGCTGATGCACGTGCGCCGCTCGCAGGACCAGATACTCAAGCACGTGCGCCAGATGCGCCCGGCCGGCGGGATCGCGCACGCTTTCAATGGCAGCTTCCAGCAGGCGCAAATTTACATCGACCTCGGTTTCAAGCTGGGCTTCGGCGGCGCGATGACGTTTACGCGTGCGCTGCAGATACGGCGCCTGGCCGCGACGCTGCCGCTGGCAGCGATCGTGCTGGAAACCGATGCGCCGGATATTGCGCCGGCGTGGATACACCCGGGTCGCAACAGCCCGGAGCAGCTGCCTGCGATCGGGGCGGTGCTGGGCGAATTGCGCGGCCTCGCGCTGCGTGAGGTGCAGGCGGCTACGACCGATAATGCGTTCGTGGCGCTTCCGCGTCTGAGGACTATGTTGGCTGGTGGTCACGCGCAAGGCTGATCACCGGCCTTCATTCACATTGCATACGCAGCAGTCGCCTGGCCGGCGCAAGAATGCGCAATCATTATTGCGGCGCAATAGACGAGCGCTGCAGTTGCGTTTTCGCGCGTGGCCCCGTGCTATTGATATCCCCATGCCACTGCGGCAGCCGCCTGAGCCAGCTACGTCATCGGCTCTTCCTCCGTGTTCACATCAGAAAGAAGGACATCCATGAACCATTCCATGCGTAATCTCTTGGCGATTCTGGTCGTAGGCCTGGGTTTTATCTCAGCAGCACATGCCGGAGAACACACCAGCGTCGTCGACAGCCAGGCGCTCGAAAGTTATGACCATCGCAAGCCGACGCTGGATCTGGCGAACCAGGCTGCGCATGCGAAAGGTTTGACACTGGAGGCTTTGGGCCATGCCTGCAATCTGCTGCCGATTCGCGTCGGCGCGGTGCTGACCGGGCAGGCGCCGCTGGAGAAACCGTCGCAGACCTGTCTTGAAACCCAGCTCGGTCTGACCCCAGGTGCGATGACACCGCTGGCGACGCCGCCGATACGCTGGCAGACCGGCGCTATCTATCGCATGCACGAGGCGGTCGAAGTGTACGGTCCGGCGCTGCAGCGCTGGTTCAACGAACGTTATGGCGATGCCATCATGTCCGCCATCGACTTCAACGTGACGGTCGATGAAACCAAAGGCGCGAAAGGGGAGCGGCGCATACGCATCGTATTTGATGGCAAGGCGCTGCCGTACGCCACCGACGACGGCTGGAGGCCGGCAAAGTAATTCGCCTGCCCGCTCCTGGTCGCGTAGGGTGCTGATCCTGCCGCCTTGGCTGGCAACCAGGGCGCATGGGGCCCGCAAGAGAACACTATTCCTAAGCGGCCTAGACCTTCAACAAGGCAGCCGGGCTGATTCGGCATCATATTGGCAGTTTGCCGACCTGGCGGGGTTACGATGCGGTGTGCACTCCTTGGCTTTGCCAGCGGCGCGGCGTTCTTGCAAACCCGCCCGACCTTGCCCGACAACGCCACCATGGCAGCCTGCGCTGCCATCGGTTTTCTGCTGTGTTTGCTGCGCGGTCCGCTGCGCGCGGCGCTGGCCGGATGCCTGTTTGGCTTTGCGTGGTCAGCCTTGCTGGCCACGCTGGCGCTGGCGCCGCAGCTGCCCAAGGACCAGGAAGGGCGCGACCTGACCCTGACCGGCACCATCGACAGCTTGCCTTATCAGTTCGACCAGGGCGTTCGCTTTAACTTCGTCGTCGAAAACGTCAGCGATCCCCACATCGTCATTCCGCCGCGCGTATCGCTGGCCTGGTATAACGGCTTCAAGGGCGACCACCAGGCGGTTGGCGACGTGCAGCCGGGCGAGCGCTGGCAGTTGACCGTGCGTTTGCAACGCCCGCACGGCAATGCCAATCCGTACGGCTTCGATTACGAAGTGTGGCTGCTGGAGCAGGGCGTGCGCGCCACCGGCTATGTCCGTCCCGACGCGCAGGGCAATCGCCGCATCGACAGCTTCGTGTTCAGCATATCGAATCTGGTGGAGCACTGCCGCGCCACGCTGCGCGCCCGCATCCAGCGCGCGCTGCCAGGCAAGCAATACGCCGGCGTCATCGTGGCCCTGGTCGTGGGCGACCAGCGCGCCATCGACCAGTCGGACTGGAAGGTCTTCAACCGCACCGGCATCGGACATTTGATCTC
>JANYGW010000080.1 GCA_025359245.1 Massilia sp. | reverse complement strand
CATGACCCTCGAAGACCCGGTCGAATATCCGATGGCCATGATTCGGCAAACGTCGGTAAACGAGACCGCCAAACTGGATTTTGCGACCGGCATCCGCTCGATGATGCGCCAGGATCCGGACATCATCCTGATCGGCGAGATCCGCGACCAGGAGACGGCCGAGATGGCGTTTTCGGCCGCGATGACGGGCCACCAGGTGTATTCGACGCTGCACACCAACTCGGCGGTGGGCGCGATCCCGCGCCTGCTCGACATCGGCATCCTGCCCGACATCATGGCCGGCAACATCATCGGCATCATCGCCCAGCGCCTGATCCGGCGCCTGTGCGGCTTTTGCAAGGAAGCCTTCGTCGCCGACGAGGTCGAACGGCGCCTGCTGGGCTTGTCGGAAGTGCATCCGGCGGCCACCATCCACCGCTCGATCGGCTGCGAGCGCTGCGCGCACCAGGGCTACAAGGGACGCATCTCGATCGTCGAAATGCTCAAGCTAAATTCAGAGCTGGACGACCTGATCGCGCGCCGCGCCACCACCAGCGAACTGAAGAAAAAAGCCATGGCCATGGGTTTCCGCCCGCTGGTCGAGGATGCCGTGCGGCGGGTGCTGGACGGCTCGACCTCGCTCGATGAAATCTCGCGCGTGGTCGACCTGACCGACAGGCTGATGTAATGGGGCTGTATTCGTATACGTCGATGAATCCGGCTGGCAAGCTGGTACGCGGCGTCATCGATGCAGCCAACCAGCCGGACCTGGAAATGCGGCTGCGCCGCATGGAACTCGACCTGATCGACAGCAAGCCTGCCGGCCAGCGCAATTTCTCCTTCGGCGGGCGCAAGATCACGCGCAAGGACCTGATCAATTTCTGTTTCCACATGGAGCAGCTGACCGCCGCCGGCGTGTCCGTCATCGAAGGCTTGAACGACCTGCGCGACAGCCTGGACCAGCCGCGCATGCGCGAAGTGGTGGCCGACATGATCGAGGACATCGAGGGCGGCTCGCAGCTGTCCGAAGCGATGCAGCGCCATCCGGAGGTGTTCGACCTCGCTTTCAGCAGCCTGATCACGGCCGGCGAGCAGAGTGGACGCCTGTCGGACGTGTTCAAGAGCCTGTCCGAAAGCATCAAGTGGCAGGACGAGCTGGCCTCGAAAACCAAGATGATCATGATGTACCCGATCGTGGTCGGCAGCGTCGTCATGGGCGTGACGTTTTTCCTGATGATCTACCTGGTGCCGCAGTTGACCGGCTTCATCAAGAACATGGGGCAGACGCTGCCGATCCATACCCGGGCCCTGATCGTCGTGTCCGATTTCCTGATCGGCTACTGGTACCTGGTGCTGGCCTTTCCCGTGCTCGTGTTCGTCGGCGCCAAGGTGGCGCTGAAAAACAGCGCGCGCGCGCGCTTTTTGGCCGACGAGTACAAGCTGCGCCTGTGGATCATCGGCCCGGTCATGCACAAGATCATCCTGGCCCGCTTCGTGACGTTTTTCGCGCTGATGTACGGGTCCGGCATCACCATCCTCGATTGCATCCGCCTGTCCGAAGGCATCGTCGACAACCAGTACGTCGCGCTTGGCCTGCGCCAGGTGCGCCAGCTCATTTCCGAGGGCCAGGGCGTGACCGCCGCGTTCCAGCTGACCGGCATCTTTCCGCCGCTGGTGATCCGCATGCTCAAGGTGGGCGAGGCCACCGGCGCGCTCGACAATGCGCTGCGCAATGTCGGCTATTTTTATAACCGCGACGTCGAAGACCAGATCGAGCGCGTGCAGGCACTGATCTCGCCGGTGATGACGGTGGTGCTGGGCATGATGCTGCTGTGGATCATGGCGTCGGTGCTCGGCCCGATCTACGACACCATCAGCAAGATCAAGACCTGAGGCCCGAACGGCACAGCACCATCACAAGGGGAATCGTGCGCAAGCAGCTTTTTTATCTGAACAACCAGCAATTGGTCGCCTATGCCTGGCAGGGCACGGCGTTGACGCGCGCGGCCAGCTTCGACAACGACGAGGGCGGGCGCGTGCTGTTCGGCGCCTACCTGGCGCAGGCACCGGCAGTGCCGTCCTACCTGCTGGTCGACGTCATCGAAGAAGACTTCCAGCGCGACACCGCGCCGCACGTGACCGGCAGGGCACGGCTGGCGCTGGTCGAGCGCAAGCTGACCCAGCTGTATCGCGACACCCAGTTCCGCCATGCCGAATTGCAGGGCCGCGACAAGGAAGGGCGCAAGGACGACCGCTATTTGTTCAATGCGCTGACCAAGCCCGAGCTGCCGAAAAGCTGGCTGGCCGTGATGCAGGCGCAGGCGGTGCCGCTGGTGGGCGTGTATTCGCTCGCGTCGCTCAGCCAGCTGCTGTTCGACCAGCTCAAGCTCGATACCGGGCCGGTGCTGCTGGTGACGCACCAGTCGAGCGGGCTGCGCCAGAGCTTTTTCCACGAAGGCGCGCTGCGCTTTTCGCGCCTGACGCCGCTGTTCGACCATGCCCCCGAACGGCTGGCCGAAGCGTTCCGGGTCGAAACGGCGAAGACGCGCCAGTTCATGGCCAGCACGCGCCTGCTGGCGCGCGGCGCCCAGGTCCGGCTGGTGCTGCTGGCGAACCAGGACAAGCTGGACGCGCTGGCGCCGGACCTGGTCGACACGCCCGACGTCCACTACCGGGCGCTGGCGCTGGACGAGGCGCGCCTGCTGCTGCGCGCCGGCCAGTTCGACTGCGGCGCCGACGCCGATGCGCTGTACATGGCGCTGCTGGCCGGCGCGCGCGTGCCCTCGCATTTCCCGTTGCGCGACCAGAAGCACTTTTACCAGCTGCTGCAGGCCAGGATGCTGCTCTACGTGCTGAGCGGCACGATGGCGCTCGGCGCGCTGATCTGGACCGCCTTCGATGTGCGCGCCATCATTGCCTTGCGCCAGGAAGCGCTGCGTTTCGACCAGGAAGCGATGGCCACCGACGCCCGCTTCCAGGTCGTGGTCAAGGGCATGCCGGCGACCCTGGTCACGCCGCACAACATGAAGTCGGTAGTCGACCTTGAAATGATGATCGACCGCAATGTGCCGCTGCCGGGCGTGCAGATGGCGGTGCTCAGCGGCGTGCTCAACGGCATTCCTGAAATCAAGGTCAACAAGCTGCAATGGCAGGCGATCGAGGCGGCCACGCTGCTGGTGCCGGTCGACCCGGCGGCGCCGCCGCCGCCACCGGTACAGGGCGACTTCCCGCCGCCGCCGGGCCAGCTCGGCATTCCGGACCGGACCGCGCAAACGCTGCTGGTCGAAGGCGAGATCGTGCCGTTCAAGGATGACTACCGGGCCGCCATCGACAGCGTCAACCGGCTCGCGGCCGGCCTGAACAAGCAGGCGGGCGTGCACGCGGAAGTGACCTTGCCACCACTCGATACCCGTCCCACGGTCAAACTCGACAACGTGGCCGGCGACGACAATATCGTCGCCAAGGCCTTGTTCGCCATTAAAGTCACCTGGAAGCCCTGAGCATGGAAGCGAAAAATCCTGTCGGCCTGGCCAAGCCGGTGCCGGCCAAACCCAAGCTGGTGGTCGAGGCCTACTCGTTTCGCAAGATCGGCTGGCCGTATGTGCGCAAGGCCGCCATCGTGTGCGCCGTCAGCCTGCTGCTGAGCGGGGCGCTGGTCACGGCCGGGCGCCTGGTGCTGCTCCAGACCAGGCCGGGCACCGCGGCGGCCCAGGGGCGCCAGCTCGCGGCCCAGGAACGGCTCAGCCATGCCGAAATCGAACGTATCGAAATCCGCGATTTCCAGCGCAAGTTCGCCGAACTGGGCGCGCGCGGCTTCGTCGGACCGGAGAACCGGCTGGCCATGGTCGAAGCGATCCAGGCGATCCAGAAAGCGCACGGCCTGCTGCCGGTGGCGTTCTCGTTCGCACCGCAGCAGGTGGTCGCGATCGACCCGTCGCTGCTGGGCGCGCCGATGGAATTGCATGCCACCAGCGTTGCGCTGCGCATGGAATTGCTGCACGAAATGGACCTGGTCAATTTTTTCCGCGACTTGAAGACGCGTGGTTTCTTCACCGTCAAGGAGTGCCTGATCAATTCGCTGGGCGAGGTGCCGCAGGAGAGCCGCGCGGCGCGCCTGTCGGCCGAGTGCACGCTGTACTGGCTCAGCGCCGGCGACGCCACGCCTGTGGTCGACCCGAATGCAGTGGTGGCGCCATGATGCGCCGGCACGCCCTGCTTTCCATGCTGTTGTGCCTGCTCTGCGCGGGCCGCGGCGCCGCCGCCCAGGACATCGGACGGCTGTTTAGCACGCCCGCCGAACGTGCCGTGCTCGAGCGCGCGCGCCGCACGGCGCCGCCGCCGGCCGGACAGGCGCCGGCTGCGCCAGCGGCCACGCCGACGCCGGCCGAGCCGGCCTATGTGCCGGTTGAAGGCGAACAGATCCTGGTCGTCAACGGCATCGTGCGGCGCAGCGGCTCGGGGCGCGAGACGACCTGGATCGATTCGGTTGCGCATACCGGCCCCGAGCGGCTGGCGGGCGGCGCCAGGCTGGTGCGCGGCAGCGACGCCAGCCGGGTCGCGCTGACCTTGCGCTCGGGGCGCAGCGTCAGCCTCAAGCCGGGCCAGACGGTCGATGCGCTGACCGGCAAGGTCAGCGAAGTCTACCAGCCGGCCGCCGTGCCGAAACCGCGTCCGGCAGCGCAGCCCGAACCGGCGCAGTAGCGCGCTTTAGTGGACCGCGCGCGGGCCCAGTGCGGCGCGCTCGAGCACGGTGGCCAGGGTCGGGTGGCTGAGCGTATCGTCGAAGTAGGTCGCGCCTGGCTGGTCGACCGGCGGCTGGTCAATATAGATCGTGGCGGCGTTCAAAGGCACCACCCCGTTGCAGTTGCCCATCTCCGGGCCGACGACGGGACAGGTCTGGGTCGTCGTGCCGCCATTCGCGCCGAACGCGCCGCTGCCGTTCGGACCGTGGGCGATCAGCACGTAAGCGGCGCCGCTCGACAGCGGCGGCGGGGTCGGCGCGCCGGCCCATGCGGGCGAAGGCTGGTTCAGCCAGCCACCGCTGCCGTCCTGCACCTGCAAGCCTTTTCCGTATAAATAGTTGGCGTCATCCATGCACGCCGCCGCTACGCAGGGCGCCGGCTGGCAGGCATTGGCGGCGCCGGGCGCACCGTTGGTGGCGCCAGCCTGTGTGCACCAGCTCATGTTCATCAGGTTCAGCACACTGCTCGCCAGCGAGGGCTGGACCCGATAGCTGATGCGGCTGTTCCACGCATCGAGGCCGTCGTCTTCGGTCAGGTTCAGCGTGGCCCAGGGCACCGTGCCGCGAATCTGGTTGGCCGGGTTGCACACGCCGGTGGGTGGAGACGGCGATTCCACGCCGGCCTTGATGTCGCCGCGGACCAGCGTGCCGTCGGCCGGGCAGGGCAGGCGGCGGTTGCGCGCGACGAACTGGGCCAGCGCGGCATCGAGCCGGGCCAGGCGCGCCTGCTGGCCGGTCGTCAGGTTGAGCTTGCGTTGGCTCTGCTGTAGCGCGAACACGGCGAAGAACGCCAGCGCGACGATTACCAGCGCGGCGGCGATGGCGATCAGCACGCTGCCGCGCTGGCGGTCAGTGCGCGCGCGGTCCAAGATTGGCCCTGGTCAGCACCGCCATGATGGTCGGGTGGCTGAGGTAGTCGTCGAAATAGACTTGCGTCTGCGGCGGCGGCGGCGGGCCGGGCAGGGCCACGCGCAGCACCTCGTTCTCGTTTTGCGGCGCATCGCGGTAGACGTTAACCTGGGTCGCAACCAGCACCACCGCCTGGTTGTTGACGTTCGGCTGTTCGTCGTCCGGATTGATCGGCATCGTGCCCGGCTGCAAGGTGCCGTGGCTGTTGTAGGCGCCGATGCCGTTGGGGCCGTGCGAGATCAGCACGTACGCCGCGCCGCTGCCGGTGATGCGGTTGTTCTGGCGCGCCGCGAAGCCGGCCGCGGCGTTGCGGCCGTCCCACACGTCGAGCCCCTTGCCGGCCAGGAAATTGGCCGGCGAGGTGCAGCCGGCCGTGCCAGTGCACGGCAGCACCGGCGTCATGCAGCTGGCGGCAGGACCGACCGCGCCGATCGACGAGGGATCGCAATTACTCATGTTCATCAGGAGCGTCAAGGGGGCGCTGCCGGCCAGCACCGGGTCGACCCGGTAGCTCAGGCGCCCGTCCCACGGGTCGCTGGCGTCGGTCTCGGACAGCCCCAGCGTGACCCAGGGCACGACCCCGGTTTGCTGGGTGACCGGGTTGCAGGTACCGGCCGGCAGCAGCTGCTCGACGCCGGCATTGACCGCGCCGCTGGCGATGCTGCCGACGGCGGGGCAGGGCAGGCGCTTGTGGGCCGCGACAAAATTGGCCAGCGCCGTATCGACCGTGTCGAGCGTGATGCGCACCGTCTTGCGTTTCTCGTTGCCGAGCATGGCGCCGCTGGCCTTGAACACCATCACCGCGGCCACACTGGCAATGACGAGGACGACGGCCATTTCAATCAGCGTGAAGCCGGGCGAAGTAGTGCGCGATGGTGTTTGCATGTCGAGGCCCGTGTTTACCTGCAAATGTGCGATTATTCTGATTATCAACTATTTCGCCGGACCGCCGCCGTTTTTCCGCCATGCTCAAACAAATTCGTTCGATCGCCTATTACACCCTGCTCGAAGCGCTGCGCAACCGCCTGGTGTGGCTGATCGTCGCGGTGGCGCTGGCCGGGCTCGGCCTGGGCGGCTTCCTCGACAGCCTGGCGATCACCGAAAGCCGCCAGGTCCAGGCTGCGCTGGTGGCCGCGTTTGCCCGCCTCGGCGCGGTGTTCATGCTGGCCACGTTTGTCGTCACCAGCATGGCGCGCGAATTCAACGACAAGGGCCAGGAGCTGCTGCTGGCGCTGGCGTTGCCGCGCGCCGCGTATTTGCTCGGCAAGCTGCTCGGCTATGCCGCCATCGCGCTCGTGCCCGCCACGCTGTTCGGCTTGCTGATGCTGCTGTACGCGCCGCCGCTGCAGGCGGCGCTGTGGACCGTGTCGCTGCTATGCGAACTGTGGATCGTGGCCGGCTTCGGCCTGCTGTGCATCCTGACGTTCAAGAACGTGATGGCCGCGCTGGGCGCCGCGCTGGCGTTCTACCTGGGCGCGCGCTCGGTCGCCGCGTTCCAGCTGATGGCGCACGGCCAGACCGGCGAGCACGGCGCCTCGCAGCGCGTGATCGGCGCCGTGTTCGACGCGCTCGGCGCGATCCTGCCGCGGCTGGACCAATTTACCCGCACCGAGTGGCTGGTGTACCACAGCGGCGCCGTCGCCGAACTGCCCGCTATCGTGGCGCAGACCGCGATCTGCATGGCGCTGATCGGCGCCGTGGCGCTGTTCGACCTGTACCGCAAGAATATCTGACCATGCGCGAACGCTCCCTGTCCTCGGTGCCGGTTGCGGTGCTGGCCTTGCTGGTGCTGGCGCTGGCGGCGCAAGTGGCCTGGCACGCGCTGGCGCCGGCCCCGCGCGCGCGCCCCGGCGAGCTGTCGGCGCCGCCGTCGCTGGCGCTGCTGCGCCTGTCGGCGCTGGGCGAGCCGGTCGCGCTGTCGAAACTGCTGATGCTGCACCTGCAGGGCGCCGATGAGGTACGGCGCCTGCCCGTGGCCGACCTGGCCGGCTGGCTGGAGCGGATCTCGGACCTCGACCCGCTGGCCCAGTATCCGCTGTTTGCGGCCACCCACCTGTATGCGGACAGCAGCGACGAACAGCGCAAGCGCCCCATGCTCGAATTTGTCCACCAGCGCTTCCTGGGCGACCCTGACCGGCGCTGGAGTTCGGAGGTGTATATCGCGATGGAAGCCAAGCACCACCTGCACGACATGCCGCTGGCGCTGCGCTATGCGCGCGCGCTGCGCGAGCACACCAGCGCGGCGCTGGTGCCAAGCTGGGCCAGGCAAACGGAGATTTTTGTGCTGGAAGACATGAACGAAATCGACAGCGCCAAAATCCTGATGGGCGGCATGCTCGCCAGCGGCCAGCTGACCGATCCGAACGAACGGCGTTTCCTGCTGGCGCGCCTGAAGGCGCTGTCGGCGCCCAAGGCGGCCCCATGACGGCGCCGATCCAGATCCTGCTGGTCGAAGACGACCCGGCGCTGCGCACCATGCTGCGCGGGCTGCTGGAAATGAACGACTTCAAGGTCAGCGAGGCGGACCGGCGCACCAGCGCCATGGAGATGCTGCGCGCCGAGCCGGCGATCCGGATCGTGATCCTCGACTTCGGCCTGCCGCCGCACGCGCACGACATGACCGAGGGGATCGCCACGCTGAAGGCGATCCAGGCCGAGATCATGACGGCCAAGGTGATCGTGCTGACCGGCCAGGACCAGGAAGCGGCGGCGCTGGAGGCGATCCGCGAAGGCGCGTTCGACTTCCTGGCCAAGCCGGTGGCCTACGACGCGATCCTGCGCGCGATCACGCGCGCGACGCTGTTCCTGCAAAAGGAGCAGGAACTGAGCCGCGAAGGCATCACCCGCATCGCCGTCAACGCCCAGGCCGGCGAAGGCTTGAAAGGCATCCGCTCGGACGCCGAGGAGCGCCTGGTGCGCCAGATCCTCAAGGAGACCGGCTTCAACGTGTTCCAGAGCGCCAAGCGGCTCGGCGTCAAGCGCGAGAACGTCTATTACTTCATGAAGAAATTCGGGATCGCGCGCGATGATTGAGCAGGTGCACCTGTACCTGATCCTGGTGGGCGTGACGATCGGCACGGTGCTGGCGGCGCTGTGGTACAAGGCGCGCCGCGCCAGCATGCTGAACCTGGAGCTGATCCGCCTGAACGAGCAGCACGGCTTCGATACCCCGGCCTTCCTGGCGCACGCGTGGACCTTGCTGGCGCGCTCCAGCCTGCGCGGCATCGTCTGGCGGCTCGACTGGTTCGGCGTGCTGCGCGAAGGCCAGTCCGGCGTGGCCAAGGGCCGGCTGACCGAGCGCCAGGTCGAGGTCGGCGAAATGAAGCTGGCGCTGCGTTTCTACCGCCACGAAGGGCGCGGCGAACAGCGCTATTTCGAGGAAGCGCTGATCGAAACCTTCATGTTGCTGCTGCGCACCGACATGCTGATCAAGGCCGGCAGCACCGACGCCACCTTGTCGCAGATGTCGAAGCTGAACCTGTTCCTGCAGCACGACATGAAAAACATCGCCCAGTTCATCCAGCTGATGAGCGACCAGCTGTCGTCGGTCCCGGCCGGCAAGGAACACAAGGTGCTGGACTACCTGCGCGTGGCCACGCCGCTGATCCGGCACCGCGCCGACCGCATCGTGCGCACGCTGACGCTGGGCGTGGCGCCGGCCGAGCCGAGCCGCCAGGTGGCCTTGCGTCCGCTGCTGGCGCAGTTGTGCGAACTATACGGACTGGCCCATGTGATCGACGGCGACGGCATGGTCGACGTGGCCGGCACTGCGCTCGAAACCGTGCTCGACAATATCCTGAAGAATTACCAGGACCTGGGCCTGCGCGACAACCTGGCCGGCCTGCAGCTGCAGATCGGCATCGCGACGCAGGACGACATGGTCGAGATCACCGTCAAGGCGCCGCAAGCGCCGCGCACGCCGGCGCTGGAACGCCTGTTCGAGCCGTTCTGGAGCAGCGCGCCGGCCGGCCTCGGGATCGGGCTGTACCAGGCGAAACACTTGATGGAATTGCAAGGCGGCGCGCTGTTCGTCAGCGAAGATGGCGCGCGCACCCTGTGCTTCCACGTGCGCTGCCCGGTGCGGGCCGTGGCGGACTTGTCATCTTGACTGTGGATATCAATCCACGTGTAAAAAATTTAGACAGGTTGTGTATCTATTGCGCTGTGGTAACTTCGCAATCAGGAAGTCGATTCCGATTTCATTTTTAGCGGAGCATATATGAATCACAACAAATCCCTGACGCGCAAGCAGAGCGGTTTCACGCTGGTGGAAATTGCGATCGTGCTGGTCATCATCGGTCTGCTGCTCGGCGGCGTGCTGAAAGGCCAGGAGATGATCGAGAATGCGCGTATCAAATCGGTGGTGGCCGACATGAATGGCGTTTCGGCTGCCTACAACTCCTACGTCGACCGCTACCACGCGATTCCCGGCGATGAAGCGGCGCCCGCGCTGACTGGGCGCGGCTGGACCGGCGTGGCCTTTAGCGCGACGCCAAACGGCGTGTTGCAGATTACCCCGGCCCAGACATTCACCAACGCCGGCGAACAGCCGACCCTGTGGCGTTCATTGCGTGCCTCCCTGTTGACCAGCGGCGACCCGACTGCGCCGTCCACACAGGCTGGCTTGCCGAAAGCGGGCACGGGCGGCTTTATCGGCGTCAGCGTCGGCTCCTACGGCCTGGCCGGCCCGACGGTGTGCGTTTCCGGCCTGACTTCCAAGCAGGCTGCCGGTGTCGACGTCAACATCGACGGTGCGGGTGCGACGAATGCGACCGGGAATGCGCGTGGCGACACCGGCGTGGCCAACCCGCTGGCCCCGGCTGCCGTTGCGCCAGCCGTGAAGGCCTACGATGAAACGCTGGCCACGTTCTGGACCATGTGCCGGGCGGTGTAATCCTTGCTGTCGGCTGTACATGAAAAATGCCCCGGATCGCCGGGGCATTTTTTTTGGCGACCATGTCGCTCGGCGTTGTGCTTCTGATCGATAGCGTACAGATCAGCCGTGGCTGCTAATGCACAACTACACCCCGGTGCAAGATGCGCGCGGCGGCCCGCGCCGGGCCACGCCACGACATGCGGCGCGGCAGCCGCCTGTCCAGCGATTACCGCAGCCAGCAATATGTGGTCAACGATTGGCGCGGCCACCGCCTGAGCGCGCCGCCGCGCGGGCAGCATTGGGTGCAGACCGGGAATGACTACGTGCTGGTCGCCATCGCTACCGGGATCATTGCGCAGGTGTTGCTGAACAATTGATGGCCGCGGCGAAGCAGAAATCGCTTCGTCGCCGAACTCAAACCAACGTCGCCCTCGCGCAAGCGGGGCCCATACTGAGCACGTTCAGCATGGGCCCCCGCTTGCGCGAGGGCGACGTTGGTTCATATTCGTGGTCTTCAGCGATGCTGTGAATTCTGCATCGCTGCAAATAAATTTGTCAGGCCGAAATGTCGATCAGCGTGCCGATCCGTTCATCGGCGGCCTGGATGACCTTGGCGGCCAGCTGGAAGCCGGCCTTGTAGGTCAGCGAGTTGGTCAAGGACTTGGCCAGGTCGGTGCCGCCCTCGCTCCTGGACAAGCTCAGCCCCTGCGCCGACAGCGTGACCCCGCCGCCGCTCGACTCCTGGAAATTGGCCTGCTCTGGCTGGAAATTGTCGGTGCTCAGGTTGGCAACATTGTGCGCCTCCACATCCAGCGCTTGCTGGTTGGCCTTGAGTGCCGAGAGGCCGGCGCCGAGTGCGGAGAGTCCCATGTTGTTATTTCCCTATGGCAATACGGCTAGTCTACGCCGTTTTGCCCGCGCGCGCCGCCCGTTTGTGGCGCGGCGCTGCGCACCTGTTGCAGCCGGGCGACATCGGCGCCCTGGCTGACGCGCGCGGCCGTTGCCGCATGGCGCGCCGGCGGCGGATAGAAAAACACGCCCAGCACGATCGCGACCGACACGCTGGCAAAAGCAAATCTGCGTTCCGACATGGGAGTTCCTTTCCGAGGGGGGCTAAAACATCAGGCCGCCGCCGCGCTGGAACAGGGCGATATCGACGTAGCGCGACATATTGTTGGCGCCGTCCGGCGCGCCCACGCTCATCCCGCCCAGTTCCATCGCGGCCAGCGCCGCCGGCTTGCCCTTGGTGCCCGCGTCCAGGCGCATCATCTTGACCAGCGTCTTGGCGACCGCGAAGCCTTCCAGCGTCACCGACGACACCGGCTCGTCGCGAAAGCGCTTCATCATCTCCAGGTGCTCCGACTGCAGCGGCGACACGGCGCTGGCCGGATTGGGCACGACTTGCGAAAACACCGTGAATTCGGTGGCGCGGCTACCTGCGATTTCGCTCAGCGTTTGCAGGTTGATCAGCGAGGTGCCGGCCACGAAGGTTGCCGTGTCGAAGCGGCGGAAGGCCTTGAGGAACTGGGCCGACGCATAGGTGTCGCCGATGGTGATGACCAGCTTGGCGCCGGCCGCGCTCAGGCGCTGGGCCTGGCTCTGCAGCGCCGCGCCGCTGCCGGCGATCTGGGCCACGCCGGCCAGCGTGATGTGGCGCTTGCGCATTTCGGCGCTCAGGAAGCGGAACGACTTGTTGTTCTGCGGCGTGTCCTGCAGCGCGATGCCGACTTGCTTGATGCCCAGCTTTTCAAAATAGACCAGCAGGTACAGGAATTCGCTTTCGATGCTGGGGCGCCAGTACAGCACGCGCGCCGCGGGCGCGCCGGACGAATCGGCCAGCGGCGCGAACAGCATGTGGCGCGACTCGGCAAAGGCGGGCGCGGCCAGGATGGCGGCGGTGGCATCGGCGCCGATCGCGCCGAGCAGGTAGTCGGCATGCTGCTCCTTGATCAGGGCGCCGACCATCCTGGCCGAGTCCGCCGGCAGGCCGTGGTCGTCGCTGACCACGTACTGGATCTTCCTGCCGTTGATGCCGCCCTTGGTATTGACGCTGTCGAAATAGGTCGTGATCCCGGCCACGTAGTCGCGCCCAATGCTGCCGTTGGGACCGGACAAGTCGATCGCCTGGCCGACGATGAGGGCGTTGCCGGCCGCCGTGGCGTGCGGCAGCGCGGCGGCCGACGTGAACAGGGCAAACAGCAGCGGCAGGAAGGGAAAGCGCATGGACACAAAAGACTCCGGACTGAAAAGGCCTAGTCTATGTCCGCCGTGTGACGGCGTCATGACGACCAGCGTGCCAAAAAAGCACAAGTGACAATTGGCGATAATTCATCGCTTTTATCAGTGCACAATTTGCTACCACTGCCGAAACCAGTGATCGCAATCGCACCGAAGGAGAGCACGGCCATGTCCGCAGCGACGATGAAAGAGATGCGCAAATGCGCCGCTGAGCTATCGATGGAACAAACCGCCGCGGCCATCGCAAGCCATGAGGCGGGCGAGGCCAGGTTCGTCACCAGCGTGCTGGTCATCGACCCCGCCAAAAAATGGAATAAATTCGAATTCGACGTGCTCGGCCCCGGCGAGGAACTGCCGGGTCCGCTCCTGATTGCCGCGCGCGATGCGCCGGCCCCGGCGGGCCATACGCAGCAATGGGCCGGCATGATGTTTGTCATGGGCAAGGCCATGGATATCACACTGTGGCGGAAGAACTGAGCGGCCACGCGATTCGCGCCGGCCTGCGGCGCAGCACCACGGTGTCGGCCGCGCCGGCCGATAACCCAGTCCACGCCGCCCCGCCCGGCAAGCAGGCGGTTGCCACACATTGCCATTGTCGCGGGCACGGGCGCGCGCTATTCTTGCGCTGCACTGAGCCTGGCCCGTGGCCGCACAACCATCCCCGGCTCCGGACTGTATTCTGCCCGTGCGCGCAGTGGTGCTTCTGCGCGCACGAGGCCGCTGGGAGTGTGCATTGAACGCAATCGTGTCCCGGCTTGAGGCGGTGTTCGCCGCAATTCCCTTTCCCTTCCTGGAGGCGTGGGGGCGCTTCGCCTACCTGGTCGGCTTTGTGCTGATGATCCTCGCGTTTGGCCGCTTCACGCTGCGCTTCGGCGGGCGCTGGGCGCTGGGGCGCGAACGCCAGTCCTGGGACGCCAAGGCGTTTCGCGCCGCCGCCCTGACCGCGCTGCTCATTCCGCTGGCCGGCTACATCGGTTCGGGCATCGTGCTGGTGCCGGGCGCGCAGACTTTCGAATCGCTCAAGGACCTGGTGGTCTTCCTGTGCATCGTACTGTTCGGCTATCCGGCGCTGGTGGTGGTGCCGCCCGTGTACATGCTGTCGGACCTGATCGAAGGCACGCCGCCGGGCTTCATTGCCGACTGGCTGTCCGGCTACTGGATCAATCCGGCCTGTTTCTGGCTCGCCTACCAGCTGATCGGGCATGCCCCGGACTTTCGCCGCGCCCGCACCTGGGCCTGGTACGGGCTGTTCGTGGCCGTGTTCCTGTTGACCGAGCCGCCCTTGTGGGGCTACATCTGTTCCGGCAAATTCACGCCCGAGATCTCGTACCGGACCATCACGCCGGCGCTGCTGTTTACCACCAGCATCACGTTCCTGATGGCGCCGCTGGCGATGCTGGCGGCGCTGCCGCTGGCGCGCCGCTACGGCATGTTCTGGGCCGACATCCCGGGCCACGTGAAGCAGCGCCGCCTGGGCGCCGGCGCCTGGGCCTGGCAGAGCGGCCGCGAGCAGACCGCCGACACCAGCGTCAGCGCCTCGCAATGGCCGATCCGCGCCTTCATCGCGCTGCCGTTCATGTTGCTGGTGCTGGTGATGGTCAGCGCCGTGGCCTTCGTGACGCTGCGCAGCGGCGACGCCGCCGCCAATGCGCTGGCCGAGCGCTTGCACCGCGAGATCGCCATCACGATCAACATGAGCATGGACGATTACCTCGACCCCAAGCAGAACGCCGACGGCCTGGCGCGCATCGACGGCATCGGCACCCTGTTGCAGGGCATTAGCATCGCCAAGGAAGGGCGGGTCGCCATCCTCGACCGGCGCGGGCGCCTGGTCGCCTCGTCCGACGCCGCCTACGATCCGGTGCGGGGCCAGGGGCCGCTGCCGGTCGAACGCAGCGCCGACCCGGTGCTGCGCGCCGCCGTCGCCGGCCTCGCGCATGCGACCGGCGGGGTGGCCCAGGTACAGCGCAGCACCACCTTCCGTTTCGATGTGATCCAGGCCCAGCCGCTGTCGCGCGATACCTGGCTGGCCCAGGCCACGCCCTACCGCGACCAGGGCGGCCATGTCGACTGGGTCGTGGTGACGGCGCTCCCCGAAGCCAATTTCCTCGGCGCCGTGCGCGAAGGCGGCAGCCAGTCCGCCCTGTTTCTGGCGCTGGCCCTGTTCCTGGCGCTGCTGATGGCGGTGCTGCTGGCCGGACGGGTCAGCCGCGCGTTGGGCCGCATCGCACGCGCCGCGCAGGACATGGCACGCGGCGACCTGGCCCAGCAGGTGCCGCCCAGCCGGCTGGAAGAATTCGACACGCTCGGGCGTTCGTTCAATCACATGGCGGCCCAGTTGCAGGAGCTGTTCGTGCGCATCCGCGCCAAGGAAGAGGAAATCCGCGCCGCCCACGACCACCTCGAAGCGGTGGTCGAACAGCGCACCGGCGCGCTGGTGGCGGCGCTCGACCAGGCCGAGGCGGCGAACCGCGCCAAGAGCGCCTTCCTGTCGAACATGAGCCACGAATTGCGCACCCCGCTCAACGCGGTGATCGGCTTCTCGCGCCTGATGGCGCAGGCGCACAACCTGGAACCGGAGCAGCACCGCAACCTGGTCATCATCAACCGCTCCGGCAGCCACCTGCTGGCGCTGATTAACGAAGTGCTCGATCTGTCCAAGATCGAGGCGGGCCAGGTCAAGCTGGCGCTCGACGACGTCGACTTGCCCGCCTTGCTGGACGATGTGACCGATATGCTGGGCCCGCGCGCGCAGGAGGCCGGGCTGACGCTGGCGCTCGCCTGCAGCGGTCCGCTGGGCGCATTGCGGGTCGACGGCGGCAAGCTGCTGCAGGTGTTGATCAACCTGGTCGGCAACGCGATCAAATTTACCCAGCACGGCAGCGTGACGCTGGAGGTGCGCGCCGATGCGCCGGCCGGCGGCCAGCAGCGGGTCGCCTTCGCCGTGCGCGACACCGGCATCGGGATAGCGCCGCAAGACCAGGCGCGCGTGTTCGAGCCGTTCATGCAAATGCCCACCCACGCCAGCGCGGCTGGCACCGGCCTTGGACTGGCCGTGGCGCGCCAGGCGGTTGCCCTGCTGGGCGGCGTGCTGACGGTCGAATCGCAAGCCGGCGTCGGCAGCGTGTTCCGGTTTGCACTGACCATGCGCTGCGCGGCCGGCACGGCGGCGCTGCCGGCGGACCTGATCCGCAGCCTGCCGCCGGAACAGCGCGGCAAGCGGGTGCTGGTGGCCGACGATACGCCCGAATCGCGCTTGCTGCTGGTGAGCCTGCTCACGCCGCTCGGTTTCGTGCTGGCCGAGGCGGGCGACGGCGCGCAAGCGCTGGCCTTGTGCGCCAGCTTCGCGCCGGACCTGGTCATCATGGACTGGCGCATGCCGGTCCTCGACGGCGTGGCCGCGACGGCGCAGATCCGGGCGCGCGGCGGCCATCAGCCGCGCATCGTGATCTTCAGCGCCAGCGCGTTTGATGACGAACGGGCGGCCGCGCTGGGCACCGGGGCCGATGACTTCATGCGCAAGCCGCTCGAGGAGGCGCCTTTTTTCGCCATGCTCGAACGGCAGCTCGATGTGCGCTTCGAGGTTGAAATCGATCATGCAGCCAGCCTGCCGGCAGCGCCGACGCGCGCCGATTTCGCGCATCTGCCAGTGAGCGTGCGCGACACCCTGCGTGCAGCCACGCGCGACCTCGACCGCACCAGGCTGAACCTGGCGCTCAACGCCATCGCCGCCGAGCACGCCGATCTGGTCGCGCGCATTGTCCCGATGCTCGATCAATTCCAGTATCGCGAACTGTGGGATTTATTGGGCGGCGCCGACCACGCGGGCGATATGCACCAAGTTGACTTGTAACGGTGGGGTGTTTACATTGGTCCGTTGCCAAACAACGACCTGGAATCTGTCATGAGATGTTTTCGCATTGCCCGCTTAGTGTCCGCTGGACTAGCCGTGATGCTGGGCGCGGCCCCTGCCTCGGCCAGCGAGGATGACGTGGCCGCGGTGACGCGGCTGACCAGCCGCTTCGTCGAAGCGCAGCGCACCTTCGACCTGCCGACGATACGGGCGCTGACGGCCGAAAATTATGTCGAGGTGTCGCCTGCGGGCGAACTGGACGACCGCGCCAAAATGCTGGGCTTCTACGCCCCGGACAAAAAAGTCGAGGCGCCGCAGCTGGCGCTGGAAAGCGAACTGACGCGCGTGTACGGTGATGTCGCGGTGCAGTCGCTGAAGTTCAATTACACCATGGTCGCGGGCGGCGCCACGCGCACCTTTGCGCTGCGCGGGACCATGGTGGCGCACAAGAGCGGCGGCGAGTGGAAGCTGGTGTCGGCGCAGTACACCGGGATCCGTCCGCCGCCACCGGCGCCGAAGTGATGGCGCGCCACGTCTGGCCAAGCGATTGAGCCTGCGTTGTCGAGGGGAGGGCCCGTTGCGGACAGTCGCCGCGTTCGCATGCCGCGCAAGCGCTGCCGATCGCGTTGGGCGCGCCGGGATTCTGCAGGTGAAAGGAACTGGACGATGAAGCTGACACTGGTGGTTTTTGATGGGGTGCAGGCACTCGATGTCGCCGGACCGCTCGATGTGTTCGCAGAAGCGAATCGGTTTCTGCCAGAAGCGGACCGATACCAGATTTCCCTGGTCGGCGAACGAGCTGGTAGCGTGGTCAGCTCCAGTGGGTTGGCGTTCAAGGTCGATTGCGGCTACCAGGATTTCCACCTGGAGAGCGACCTGCTGCTCGTCGCCGGTGGTCCGCGGGTACCGCAGTTTCGTCCGGAACAGGGCTTTTTGAGCTGGCTGAGCGCGACAGCGCAAGGCGCCAGCAGGTTCGGTGCCGTATGCACCGGCGTGTTCTTGCTTGGCCATGCAGGACTGTTGGCAAACCGGGAAATCACCACCCATTGGGATGACGCCGAAATGCTGTCGGAACAGTTCCCTGAAGCGAACGTGCGACCCGATAAAATCTTTGTTCGGGACGGCAATCTGTTCACCTGCGGCGGCGTTACCGCAGGCATCGACCTGTGCCTGTCGCTCATTGCCGAAGACTGGGGACACGAGCTCGCCATGAAGGTGGCCAAGCGCCTTATCGTCTACATTCGCCGCGATGGCGGCCAGTCGCAGTACAGTCCCTATCTGGCAGTCGGTCCGGACCAGGACTCGATTGTGTCCAGGGTGGTCAAGTTCGTCACCAAGCATATCTCCGATGTGCTCACTATCGAGGATATTGCCGATGCCGTCGGGATCAGCAGGCGCACATTTTCCCGCACGTTTGCCAGGCATGCGCACGTCACCCCTTCTGTATTTGTTGAACAGCTGCGCATTGATGTCGCCCGCAAGCTATTGGAGGAGACCGATGTTCCGCTCAAGACGGTTGCCTTCCGTTGCGGATTCCGCAACGCGACGCACATGCGCATGATTTTTACGAGACAACTGGACATCACTCCGAAGCGCTACCGCGAGCGCGTGCGCGCCGACGATGCGCCACGCCCACGCGATCACGTGGTTCCGGCTATCCAGGACGACGGCCAGGGCGCTCCATCGATAGCGCCGCTACCTGTCCCAGGCTAGCAAGCGTGCCGCATATGCCTCCAGTCACACCAGCGCAGTTGCTGCCCGACCTGCTCGGGCCCGGATTATCGGTCGTTTTTTGCGGCATCAATCCCGGCGTGAGCGCCGCCGCAAGCGGCCATCATTTCGTCGGTCGTGGCAACAGGTTCTGGCGCGTGCTCCATCTCGCCGGTTATACGCAGCAGCAGATCGCGCCGGAGGATGATGGAACCATACTAAAACTCGGCTACGGCCTGACCACTGCCGTGGGCCGTCCGACCAATCGCGCAGATCAGCTGCTTGCCGATGAATTCACGCAGGCAGCGGCAACGCTGTTGGCAAAGATGGAGTTCCATCGCCCGCGGCACATCGCGTTCCTCGGCAAGGCGGCGTATGCGGGCATTTCGGGCAAGCAGGTGATTGCATGGGGCGAGCAGCAGGAGCGGTTCGGGCCAGCGCGGGTCTGGATACTGCCGAACCCCAGCGGGCGCAATAGAAGCTTCTCCCTGGACGCCCTGGTGCAGGCTTATTCCGCCTTGCGCGGCGCCTGAATATCAGGGGCGGCTGATCATGAGCCGGGTGCGCAGCGTCTGGATCGACAAGACAAAGATGGCCGCGGTCAGCAAGAACAGCAGCAGCATGGCGATGACATAGAGTGCCAGGCCGCCTGTGGCGCTCGAGTACATCAGCGCCGCATTCGACAGCGCCGCCATCGGAAACCCGATCGCCCACCAGTTCGGAGAAAAAGGCGTCGGTTTGCGGAACAGGCGATAGCTGATAATCACAAACAGGAATAGCCCGAAGTAGAACAGCAGCGACGCGAACATGTCGACCTTGTGCACCAGGTTGACATACGCGATGAAGCCCACGGCGAACGGCGCCACCAGGATTAGCTTCGACGGCCGCATGCCGGCGGCAAGCGGTTCATGGTGCACCAGCCGCGAAAAAATCAAGATAAAGCAGACGACGGCGCTGACGCTGCCTATGCCCGCCGCGAGCAGGTTGATCTCGTGCGCCCAGGCCGAAGTAAAACCCGCGCCGGTGACGACGATATCCAGGCTGCCGACGCCGGCGATCAGCCAGGCGGGAACAACGTTGGTGGGCGCGCCGTTGCCGTCGAGAAGGCGGGAAATCATGGTGGCACTGAGAACCAAGGTCACGACGACGCCGATGATCCAGACCACCAATTGGGCGGCCGTACTGTAGGCGCTGATGACGCTCGACAGCAGCAGGATGCTGATGCCTACGGTACCGAAGAAGTTGCCGATGATCGGATGCGAAAACTCTTGGTGCACCAGATCCGGATAACGCAGCAACTTGGCCATGTAGCACAGCGCGAGCACGGCGAACACGGCAAGCGACAAGATGCCGATCGCACTCGACACGGCCACGTTGGCGCCGCTGGCCTTGGAGGCAAGGCGCCACGCCAGGGACAGGCCGGACAAGCTCATCACCGAACCGAAAAACCCGATCGGCAGGTGTCGCACTGATGGGATGGTGCGCGTCGGAGTGCCCCCGCTCGGCTGGACAATATGCATAAGAAGCTCCAATGGTTAATAGTTCCGTCGACATTCCGCCGCTAGCACGCTATGCGCGCCGCGCGAATTTCCGGAGTGGCCGGGTGGCGGTCATCGACACCCGGCCGTCACCTCGGGTACAGGCGATGATCAGGTGGAGGTTTGTGACTCACAAGTTTGCATTCTGCCCGAGCAAGGGCGCTGCCAGGCAACTGTGCCGCAGTTTGGCCTGAAAGGCGTACGGATTGACCCATTGCGATCCGGTCGGGCCCGGCGAGCGAGCCGCAATCCGGGAAATCCGCGTCACCGGCAGGAAGTGGCCGGCGTTGGACGATGCATCCCTTTGCACGGGGGACTTCTACAAATCAATGACTCGGGGATCTCGACGACATATCCGGGAAAGGAGCACTCAACCGCTTCACCATCCAGTTTGAAGACCGGATCTCGCAGCACCAAACGAAAACCCGTTTACACAAAATCCAGGACACCTCCCGGATTTCCCAAATTGCCCCGTGGGTCGTGTCTTTTTGAAAATGCACACTATACGAGAATGTACTGTGGACCTACCTCAACAACCAATCCATCCACAAATTTGACCCCGACTCCATTATCTTCATCCCACGAGCAGTCATATACCAAACCGAAACTTTTTCCGCATGCTTCGAACAGCCGAATAGTCACGCCACCCCAAGATAACAAGTCCTTAAGCTGACCTACCTCGGTGATAATTGGGGCATTTTCATCAACTGTTTCCGGATCGAAGCGATCCCTGAAATCTTCAAGTTCTTCCAGATAATAGTGAAGAATTGCATTTTCAGCTTGCTGTGCGTAAAGTTCCTTATGCATCTTGAAATCTGCAAATACCGCCCGTTGTGCTTCGTGAATCTTCATATCCTCGGCAGTTTGAATTTTCACATCGAATTTTTTCGACGTGCCGAAAAATGGCACATCACATTCACCGGAGTAGGACAAGAACTCTACTGACAGGTCGCCGAACAAATCGTCATGTATTGACATCATAATTATTTTCCTTTCCTCGCCTTAGCGGCATTTGTTCTTTCAAGTTCATCAATTGATCAAGCTTACCGTAAGCGAGATTTAAACCACACCGTCGGCCTTGCGAGCGCCGGCCTGTCGGGGCGAATCGGCTAGGGCTTGGCGTAGTTGAACGGCAGCAGGTCGGTCATGTCGTCACCGGGCTGGCGTTTCGGCAGCTCAGTGAGCACGT
>JANYGW010000057.1 GCA_025359245.1 Massilia sp. | reverse complement strand
ATTGACCAGCACCGAGTGGATTGCCCACTTCCTCGCCACCGACACGCCGAACGGTTCGAGCAGCTCGATCAGGCTGCCCAGCCAGCTGGTGCCGCCGTGCGGCGCGATGGCGTCGCCGAAAATGGTCATGACCAGCGATTTCGAACGCGGCGGGTCGGTGGCGAGGAAGTGGGCAATCCACTCGGTGCTGGTCAATTGTTTCATAGGCGAATCTTAACGTGATTTTGATATGATTCACAAAAATCGATATACAAGTCGATTTGTGTATCGTATTATGGAAGGTCAGAATCCGCAAGGGGGTATTGCCATGTACGCACAACTGGTGGAAACCGGACTCAAGAAGGTGCAAAGCGCCGAGGACATGGGCGCCGACGAACTGGCCTTCCAGGCCCGCATCGACGCCGGCATCAAGATCGAAGCGAAGGACTGGATGCCGGACGCCTACCGCAAGACGCTGATCCGCCAGATCTCGCAGCATGCGCACTCCGAAATCGTCGGCCAGCTGCCCGAGGGGAACTGGGTCACGCGCGCGCCGACGCTCAAGCGCAAATCGATCTTGCTGGCCAAGATCCAGGACGAAGCGGGCCACGGCCTGTACCTGTACAGCGCCGCCGAAACGCTGGGCGTGTCGCGCGACGAACTGCTCGCCGCCCTCCATTCGGGCAAGGCCAAGTACTCGAGCATCTTCAATTACCCGACCCTGTCGTGGGCCGACATGGGCGCGGTCGGCTGGCTGGTGGACGGCTCGGCGATCATCAACCAGATCCCCCTGTGCCGCTGTTCGTACGGCCCATATGCGCGCGCCATGATCCGCGTCTGCAAGGAAGAATCGTTCCATGCGCGCCAGGGCTACGACATCATGCTGAGCCTCGCCAAAGGGACGCCCGAGCAGAAGGCAATGGCGCAGGATGCGCTGAACCGCTGGTGGTGGCCGTCGCTGATGATGTTCGGCCCGTCCGACGCCGAATCGGTCAACAGCGCGCAGTCGGCGCAGTGGCGCATCAAGCTGTTCTCGAACGACGAACTGCGCCAGCGCATGGTCGACCAGACCGTGCCGCAAGCCGAATTCCTCGGCCTGACGGTGCCCGATCCCGACCTCAAATTCAACGCCGAGACGGGCCACTACGAATTCGGCACCATCGACTGGAGCGAATTCCACAACGTCCTCAAGGGGAACGGGCCGTGCAACAAGGAGCGCCTGGCCACCCGTGTCAAGGCCTGGGACGATGGCGAGTGGTTCCGCGCTGCGCTGGTCGCCTACGCCGACAAAAAAGCCGCACGCGCGGCCGCCTGAAAAATACTGGAGAATCACATGAGTAAAGAATGGCCCTTGTGGGAAGTGTTCATCCGCAGCCAGCACGGCCTGGCCCACAAGCACGTGGGCAGCCTGCACGCCCCGGACGCCGAAATGGCGGTCAATAACGCGCGCGACGTCTACACGCGCCGTAACGAAGGCGTCTCGATCTGGGTCGTGCGCGCCGCCGACATCGTCGCCAGCAGCCCGGCCGACAAGGAGGCCCTGTTCGAGCCGTCCAACAGCAAAGTCTATCTCCACCCGACCTTCTTCCCGATGCCGGAAGAAGTGAAGAACCTGTGAGCGTCGCCATGGCAGACCATTGCGACAAAATCACCTACCTGCTGCGCCAGGGCGACAATGCACTGATCCTGTCGCAGCAGCTGTCCAAGCTGTGCGGCAAAGGCCCTGCGCTCGAGGAAGACATGGCGCTGACCAACGTCGCGCTCGACCTGCTGGGACAGACCCGCATGTGGCTGACCTACGCCGGCGAACTCGAAGGGCGCGGCCGCGACGAAGACCAGCTGGCCTACCATCGCGACGCCCACGAGATGCGCTGCTGTCTGATCGTCGAGCAGCCCAACGGCAATTACGCCGACACGATGATGCGCCAGTTTTACTTCGACACCTGGCACTACTTCCTGATGCAGGGCCTGGCCAGGTCGAGCGACCAGCGCATCGCCGAAATCGCCGAGAAGTCGATCAAGGAAGTGACCTACCATTTGCGCCGCAGCGGCGACCTGATCGTGCGCATGGGCGACGGCACGCCGGACAGCCGCGCCAAGACGCAAAGCGCGGCCAACGCGCTGTGGATGTACAGCGGCGAAATGTTCAACTACGACGCGCTCGATGAGGCGATGGTGGCCGACGGCGTGGCCCCGGCCGCGGCCGGCCTGCGCGCCGACTTCCTCGAGCACGTGGCCGAAATTTTCGCCGAAGCAACGCTGGCGATGCCCGATCCGGCCGCATGGATGCAGCAGGGCGGCAAGCAGGGCCGCCACAGCGAGCACCTGGGCTACATCCTGGCCGAGATGCAGTTCTTGCAGCGCGCCTATCCCGGAGCCGAGTGGTAATGATTACCCGCCTGGTGAGTGAAAAACAGGTGTGGGCCTGGCTCGGCGAAGTCACCGATCCGGAAATCCCGGTAATTTCGGTAGTCGACCTGGGCATCGTGCGCGCGGTGGCCTGGGAAGGCGCGACCTGCAAGGTCACCATCACGCCCACCTATTCGGGCTGCCCGGCGATGCAGGTGATCGCCGACGCGGTGCGCGACGCGCTCAAGGCCAAGGGCATCGGCAACGTCGAGATTGTCAACCAGCTTTCGCCCGCCTGGACCACCGACTGGATGAGCGAGGCCGGCAAGGTGGCGCTGGCCGCCTACGGCATCGCGCCGCCGGCCCAGAAGGTGATCGACATCAGCGGCCTGCACGCGGGCGTCAAGCGCGGCGCGGCGCCGATATTGATCGTGACCTGCCCCAACTGCGGTTCGCGCCATACGGAGCTGACCAGCCAGTTCGGTTCGACCCCGTGCAAGGCGCTCTACAAGTGCCTCGACTGCCGCGAACCGTTCGATTATTTCAAGTGCCACTAGGGCCACCCCATGAGCAAATTCTATCCACTGTCCGTCGCCAAGGTGAAGCATGAAACGCGCGATGCCATCGCCGTCACCTTCGAGGTGCCGCCCGAACTGGCGCACAGCTTTGTATACCAGCAGGGCCAGCACCTGACGCTGCGCACCACGATCGACGAAGAGGACGTGCGCCGTTCGTACTCGATCTGTTCGGCCGTGCAGGACGGCGCGCTGCGGGTGGCGATCAAGCGCACCCAGGGCGGCCTGTTTTCGTGCTGGGCCAACGACAACCTGAAGGCCGGCATGACGCTCGACGTGATGCCGCCGATGGGCCACTTCAACGTGCCGCTCGACGCCGCCAGCGCGCGCCGCTATGTCGCCTTCGCCGCCGGCAGCGGCATCACGCCGATCCTGTCGATCATCAAGACCACCTTGCTGACGGAGCCGAACAGCAGCTTCACGCTGTTTTACGGTAACCGCGCCTCGTCGTCGGTGATCTTCAAGGACGAACTGAGCGACCTGAAAGACATCTACACGCAGCGCCTGAAACTGGCCTACGTGATGAGCCGCGAGCAACAGGACATCGACCTGTTCAACGGCCGCATCACCAAGGAAAAGTGCGAGCAGTTCCTCAAGCACTGGATCCGCATCGAAGACATCGACGTGGCCTTCATCTGCGGCCCCGAAGACATGATGCACGGCGTCTCCGCGGCCCTGCAGGAAGCCGGCATGCCGAAGCAAAACATCAAGATCGAACTGTTCGCCGCCAGCATCCCGAAGCACCAGCACAAGGCGCGCGTGTTCGATGCCGCCGCGCGCCACGAGACCGAAGTGACGGTCATCATGGACGGCAACCACACCAGCTTCACGATGGACAAGGACAAGGAATCGATCCTCGACGCCGGCCTGCGCGCCGGGATCGATATGCGCTATTCCTGCAAGGGCGGGGTATGCTCGACCTGCCGCTGCAAGCTCCTCGACGGCAAGGTCGACATGGACGCGAACTATGCGCTCGAAGACTACGAGATCGCGCGCGGTTTCGTGCTCTCCTGCCAGAGCTTCCCGGTCACCGACAAGGTGGTCATCGATTTCGACCAGGCTGAATAAGGCGAACCACATGAACTACGAAAACATCACCTTCCAGATCGGTCTTGGCATCGCGACGCTGACGCTGAACCGCCCCGATAAGCTGAACAGCTTCACCCAAGCCATGCACCTCGAAGTGCGCCATGCGCTGGACGCCGTCAAGGCCGACAACAGCGTGCGCGTGCTGCTGCTGACCGGCGCCGGACGCGGCTTTTGCGCCGGCCAGGACCTGTCCGACCGCGCGGTCGAACCGGGCGCCGACGGCGTCGACCTGGGCCACTCGGTCGAAACTTTCTATGCGCCGCTGGTGATGACGCTCAAGTCGCTGCCGATGCCGGTTATCTGCGCCGTCAACGGCGTGGCCGCCGGCGCCGGCGCCAACCTGGCGCTGGCCTGCGACATCGTCCTGGCCGGCAAATCGGCCAGCTTCGTTGAAGTGTTCTGCAAGCTGGGCCTGATCCCCGACACTGGCGGCAGCTGGCACTTGCCGCGCCTGGTGGGCCACGCGCGCGCCATGGGCATGGCGATGCTGGGCGAAAAAATCAGCGCCGAGAAGGCCGAGCAGTGGGGCCTGATCTGGAAATGCGTGCCCGACGAGTCGCTGATGATCGAGGCGATGGACATGGCCGTGCATTTTTCGACCGCGCCGACCAAGGGCCTGGCGTTCACCAAGCAAGCCTTCGCCGCCAGCTACGCCAACAGCCTGGAAGAGCAGCTCAAGCTGGAAGGCCAGATGATGCGCGAACTTGGCTACAGCCGCGATTACCGCGAAGGCGTGGCCGCCTTCATGGCCAAGCGTCCACCCGTTTTCACCGGAGAATGAACATGGCGCCGGCACTCGAAAAAGGCAGCATCGTCGCCGTCATCGGCAGCGGCGCGATGGGTTCGGGCATCGCCCAGGTGGCGGCAAGCGCCGGCTACGAAGTCCATCTGTTCGACACCCGCCCCGGGGCGGTCGCCAAGGCGATTGACGACATCAACGCGATGTACGGCAAGTTGACCGAAAAGGGCCGCATGAGCGGCGCCGAAGCGGCAGCGGCCGCGGCGCGCTTGCACTGCGTGGTCGACCTGCACGAGATCACCAAAGCCGCCCTCGTCATCGAAGCCGTGGTCGAAAACCTCGACGTCAAGCAAATGCTGTTCGCCGACCTGGAGAGCCTGGTCGGCGACGACTGCATCCTGGCCACCAATACCTCGTCGATCTCGGTCACCGCGATCGCGGCCAAGCTGCGCCGGCCCGAGCGCCTGGTCGGCATGCACTTCTTTAATCCCGTGCCGCTGATGGCGCTGGTCGAAGTGATCAGCGGCCTGGCCACCTCTGGGCATGTGGCCGACACCGTGTTCGCCACCGCCGCCGCGTGGGGCAAGAACCCGGTGCACGCCAAGTCGACGCCCGGCTTCATCGTCAACCGCGTGGCGCGTCCGTTCTACGCCGAAGGCCTGCGCCTGTTGTCCGAGCAGGCCGCCGACCCGGCCACGCTGGACGCGGTGATGCGCGAGGCGGGCGGCTTCCGCATGGGACCATTCGAACTGATGGACCTGATCGGCCACGACATCAATTTCTCGGTCACGCAGTCGGTGTTCAACGCCTACTTCGGCGATCCGCGCTTCATGCCGTCGGTGCACCAGCAGGAGATGGTCAACGCCGGCTTCCTGGGGCGCAAATCGGGGCGCGGATTTTATCGCTATGGCGACGCCGCGGCCAAGCCGGCGCCGCATACCGAGCCCGCGCAAGCGCGCCCGGAATCGGTCAGCATCAGCATGGAGCCGGGCGTGACCAAGGCGGTCACCGGACCGATGGAGCTGCGTCTCAAGAGCGCCGGCTATACGGTCGCGCACCGCAAGCCGCTGCCGAACGCGGAGCACAACGAGGCGCCCGCTTTCCATTGCACCGGCGCCGCCGTGTTCCTGACCGACGGGCGCACGGCAACCGAACGCGCCAACGCCAACAAGCATCCGGACACCGTGCTGTACGACCTGGCGCTCGATGCGGCCAGCGCGCCCCGCATTGCGCTGGCGCGCGCCGACCAGTGCAGCGACAGCGCGTACTTTGCCGTGGTCGGCATGTTCCAGGCGGCCGGCTTCGCAGTCACCTTGCTCGACGACGTGCCCGGCATGGCCGTGATGCGCACCGTGGCGATGCTGGCCAACGAGGCGGCCGACGCCGTCAACCAGGGCGTCTGCTCGGCCGCAGCGGTCGATATCGCGATGCAGAAAGGCGTCAACTATCCGCGCGGACCGCTGGCTTGGGCCGACACGGTCGGCATGGCGCAGGTGGTCACAGTCCTGTCCAACCTGGCCGCGACCTACGGCGAAGACCGCTATCGCGTTTCGCCGTTGCTGCGCCGCAAGCTGGCCAATGGAACTACCTTCCATGGATGACTTGCAAGCACTGGCTGAATTGGCCGGCACAACCATGTTCGAGCGCGACCCGGCCAGCCAGGCGCTGGGCATGCTGCTGGCCGAGATCCGTCCCGGCTTTGCGCGCATGACGATGCCAGTGCGCCAGGACATGCTCAACGGCCACCAGATCTGCCATGGCGGCTACATTTTCCTGCTTGCCGACAGCGCCTTTGCGTTTGCCTGCAATTCCCACAACCACAACACGGTGGGCGCCGCCTGTACCATTGACTACCTGGCCCCGGGCCGCCTGGGCGACCTGCTCAGCGCCGAAGCGGTGGAGCAGGCACTGTCCGGAAAAACCGGCGTGTACGACGTCAAGGTCAGCAACCAGGATGGCCGCACCGTGGCCCTCCTGCGCGGAAAATCGCATCGTGTCGGCGGCCTGGTCGCCCAGTAAACTGAGGAGATCCGTATGGTTCAACGCATACCCGCACCGGGCGACCTGGAGCCGATCGAAACGGCCAGCCGCGACGAGCTGCAAGCCTTGCAGCTGCAGCGCCTGAAATGGTCGCTCAAGCACGCTTACGACAATGTCGCGCACTACAAGGCGGCCTTCGACGCCGCCGGCGTGCATCCGGAAGACCTGCGCACGCTGGCCGACCTGGCCAAATTTCCGTTCACCGATAAAAAGACGCTGCGCGACAATTATCCGTTCGGCCTGTTCGCGGTGCCGCGCGAGAAAGTCGTGCGCATCCACGCTTCGTCCGGCACCACCGGCAAGGCCACCGTGGTCGGCTACACCCAAAACGACATCGATACCTGGGCCAATGTGGTGGCGCGCTCGATCCGCGCGGCCGGCGGGCGGGCCGGCGACATGTGCCATATCTCGGACGGCTACGGCCTGTTCACCGGCGGCCTCGGTGCGCACTACGGCGCCGAGCGGCTTGGCTGCACGGTGATCCCGATGTCCGGCGGCCAGACCGAAAAGCAGGTCCAGCTGATCTGCGATTTCAAGCCCGACATCATCATGGTCACGCCGTCGTACATGCTTAACATCATCGAGGAATTTACGCGCCAGGGCATGGATGCCGCCAAGTCGTCGCTGAAAGTCGGCATCTTCGGCGCCGAGCCGTGGACCGATGCGATGCGCCTCGAGATCGAAGCGCGTGCCGGCATCGACGCGGTCGACATCTACGGCCTGTCCGAAGTGATGGGGCCGGGGGTGGCCAGCGAATGCATCGAAAGCAAGGACGGCCCGGTGGTCTGGGAAGACCATTTTTATCCTGAAGTGATCGACCCGCTGACTGGCGAAGTGCTTCCCGACGGCGCCGAAGGCGAGCTGGTATTTACCTCGCTGACCAAGGAAGCGCTGCCGATCATCCGCTACCGCACGCGCGACCTGACGCGCTTGCTGGCGCCGACCTCGCGCGCGATGCGCCGCATGGGCAAGATCAGCGGGCGCTCGGACGACATGCTGATCATCCGCGGGGTCAACGTGTTCCCGAGCCAGATCGAGGAACTGATCCTCAAGATGCCGAAGCTGGCGCCGCATTACCAGCTGGTAGTCACGCGTGATGGCCATCTCGACAAGCTGGCCGTCACTGGCGAACTGCGCGACGGCTCGCTGGCGCCGGGCGACGTCGCGGCCTTGGCGAACGAACTCGAACACCATATCAAGACCTTTGTCGGTGTGACCACCAAGGTCACGCTGGTGTCGCCCGACGGCATCGAACGCACGCTGACCGGCAAGGCCAAGCGCGTGATCGACCAGCGCCCAAAAACCTGAAAGAGCCAACCATGAACAAAACCAACGACGCCTTCATCTGCGACGCCATCCGCACTCCTTTTGGCCGTTACGGCGGCTCGCTCGCGAGCGTGCGCGCCGACGACCTGGCTGCGCTGCCGATCGCCGCCCTGATCGCGCGCAATCCGAAGGTCGACTGGACTGCCGTCGACGACCTGTACTTCGGCTGCGCCAACCAGGCCGGTGAAGACAACCGCAACATCGGCCGCATGGCCGCGCTGCTGGCCGGCCTGCCGCCTGAAGTACCGGCCAATACCATCAACCGCCTGTGCGGCTCCAGCCTGGACGCGGTCGGCATTGGCGCGCGCGCCATCAAGGCCGGCGAAGCGAACCTGATCATCGCCGGCGGCGTGGAAAGCATGACGCGCGCACCGTTCGTCATGGGCAAGGCCGACAGCGCATTTTCGCGCGCCGCCAAGATCGAGGACACGACCCTCGGCTGGCGCTTCGTCAATCCGCTGATGAAGGCAAGGTACGGCATCGATACCATGCCCGAAACGGCCGAAAACGTCGCCAGGGAATTTGGCATCAGCCGCGCCGATCAGGATGCGTTCGCGCTGCGCAGCCAGCAGCGCTGGGCCGCGGCCAACGCGGCCGGTGTATTCAAGGAAGAAATCGTCGGCGTGACGATCCACCAGAAGAAGGGCGAGCCGCGCCTGTTCGACACCGATGAACATGCACGGCCCGATACGACCATCGAGATGCTGGCCAAACTGAAGGGCGTGGTTTCGCCGGACGGCACCGTCACCGCTGGCAATGCGTCGGGCCTGAACGACGGCGCCTGCGCGATCCTGATTGCCTCAAGCGAAGCGGCAGGGCGCTTTGGCCTGACGCCGCGCGCACGCGTGGTCGGCATGGCCGCCGCCGGCCTGGCGCCGCGCATCATGGGCTTCGGGCCGTCCCCGGCGTCCAGGAAAGTGCTGGCGATGACCGGGCTCACCATCGGCCAGATGGACGTGATCGAATTGAACGAAGCATTCGCCGCGCAAGGCCTGGCGGTCACGCGCGACCTGGGCTTGGCCGACGACGCCGCGCACGTGAATCCGAACGGTGGCGCCATCGCGATCGGGCATCCGCTGGGCGCATCCGGCGCGCGCCTGGTGATGGCCGCAGTGAACCAGCTGCACCGTACTGGCGGGCGCTACGCCCTGTGCACGATGTGCATCGGCGTCGGCCAGGGCATCGCCCTGATCGTCGAGCGGGTATAGCATGGTCAAGGTGTATGAAATCGATGGCGTGCGGCCGGTGGTCCACCCCAGCGCCTACATCCATCCGTCGGCGGTGCTGATCGGTGACGTGATCGTCGGTCCGCGCTGCTACGTCGGTCCGCTGGCATCGCTGCGCGGTGACTTCGGACGCCTGATCATGGAAGAAGGATCGAACCTGCAGGACACCTGCGTCATGCACGGCTTTCCCGGCGAAGACACCGTGGTCGGCGTCGACGGCCACATCGGCCACGGCGCCGTGCTGCACGGCTGTATCATCCACCGCAACGCCATGGTCGGCATGAACGCTGTGGTGATGGACCGGGCGGTGGTGGGCGAAGAATCGATCGTCGCCGCCATGAGCTTTGTGAAGGCCGGCATGATCATCCCGCCGCGCAGCCTGGTCATGGGCGCGCCCGCGCGCGTGGTGCGCGAGCTGGCCGACAAGGACATCGCCTGGAAAAGCTTCGGCACGAAACAGTATCACGACCTGGCGATCCGCTCGCTGCAGACAATGCGCGAAGTGGACGCGCTGACCGAACCCGAAGCCGACCGCAAGCGCATTGATTTCGGCCCCGACATGCACGCCCCAAAAGACTAAATCCGGAGACCTCCCATGCAAAACGTAGCAACCCTGCAAAGCCTGATCGGCGGCCGCTGGCTCGGCGCCGAAGCATCCGTGCCGCTGCACAGCGCCCTCAATAACGCGCTGATCTATCATACCCACGCCGAGAAAATCGACTTCGACGAAGCAGTGACGTACGCGCGCAAAACCGGCGTGCCGGCGCTGATGGCGCTCGACTTCCAGAAGCGCGCGCTGTGCCTGAAGGCGCTGGCGCTGTATCTGATGGAGCGCAAGGAAGAACTGTACAAGGTCTCGCACCTGACCGGCGCCACCCGCGCCGACAGCTGGGTCGACATCGAGGGCGGCATCGGCACCCTGTTCGCCTACGCCAGCATGGGCAGCCGCGAACTGCCGTCGTCCAATGTGCTGCACGAAGGCCCGGCTATCGCGCTGGGCAAGAACGGCGGCTTCTCCGGTACCCACATCCTGGTGCCGCGCGGCGGCCTGGCGGTGCACATCAACGCCTTCAACTTTCCGATCTGGGGCCTGCTCGAGAAATTCGCGCCGAGCTTCCTGGCGGCGATGCCGTGCATCGGCAAGCCGGCCACCGCCACCAGCTACCTGACCGAAGCGGTAGTGCGCATGATCCACGATTCGGGCCTGCTGCCCGACGGCGCGCTGCAGCTGGTCATCGGCAGCACCGGTGACCTGCTGGACCGCCTGGGCGGCTTCGACGCGGTCACCTTCACCGGCTCGGCCGACACCGCCGCCAAGCTGCGCGTAAACAAGAACCTGATCGCCAATTCGGTGCCGTTCACCGCCGAAGCCGACTCGCTTAACTGCGCGATCCTGGGCCCGGACGTCACGCCGGACGACCCGGAATTCGACCTGTTCGTCAAGGAAGTGGCGCGTGAGATGACCGGCAAGTCCGGCCAGAAATGTACCGCGATCCGCCGCATCATCGTGCCGCAGCAGCATGTCGAGGCGGTCGGCGAACGCCTGCGCCAGCGCCTGGCGAAAATCGTCGTCGGCGACCCGTCGGTGGAAGGCGTGCGCATGGGCGCGCTGGCCTCGATGGACCAGCAGCGCGATGTCGGCGAGCGCGTCGCCATGCTCGCCAAGGGCAACGAGATCCTGTTCGGCGAAAAGGACGGCTTTGCACCGGTCGGCGACGGCGTTGCCAATGGCGCCTTTTTCTCGCCGACCCTGCTGCTGTGCCGTAACGGCATGGGCAACGACGCCGTGCACGATGTCGAGGCCTTCGGCCCGGTCAGCACGATGATGACTTATACGGACCTGGACGAAGCGCTGGCGCTGGCCGCGCGCGGCAAGGGCAGCCTGGTCAGCACGCTGGTCACCAGGGATCCGATGATCGCCGCAAAGGCCGTGCCGACCATGGCGGCTTCGCATGGCCGGGTGCTGGTATTGAACGCCGAAGCGTCGGTCGATTCGACCGGCCACGGTTCGCCGCTGCCGCAGTTGAAGCACGGCGGTCCGGGCCGCGCGGGCGGGGGCGAGGAACTGGGCGGCATCCGCGCGGTGCGCCACTTCCTGCAGCGCGCCGCTTTGCAGGGTTCGCCGACGATGCTGGCCGCCGTCACGGGCGAGTACGTGCGCGGTGCGGCCGTGCGCGAGAGCGAACTGCATCCGTTCCGCAAATATTTCGAAGACCTGGAAATGGGCGACTCGCTGCTGACCCACCGCCGCACCGTGGGCGAGGCCGATATCGTGGCCTTTGGCGGAATTTCGGGCGACTTCTTTTACATGCACTTCGACGAAATCGCGGCCAAGGATTCGCAGTTCGGCAAGCGCATCGCGCACGGCTACTTCGTGCTGTCGGCGGCGGCGGGATTGTTCGTGTCGCCGGCGCCGGGACCGGTGCTGGCCAACTACGGGCTCGATAATCTGCGCTTCATCACGCCGGTGGCGATCGGCGACACGATCCGCGCGCGCCTGACCTGCAAGCGCAAGGTCGACCGCAATCGGACCGATGACAAGGGCGTGGGGCAGGGCGTGGTGGCGTGGGATGTGCAAGTGACCAACCAGAATGACGAACTGGTGGCCAGCTACGATATTTTGACGCTGGTGATGAAGCGCTCGCTGCGCCTGGTGCCGAACTAAGAGCCGTCGTTGCCGCCCCACGGCAACGACTCCTCGCGTGCGCGAGGACGACGTTGGTATCTTGGGTATGGTAATTGAAAGTGCGGTTTCTGTGATGCTTACAGCCGCTTGTCCGAGCGCACCAGCGCATCGAACTGGTCCGCCGGCAGCGGCCTGCTGAACAGGAAACCCTGGATCTCGTCGCACTGCAAGGTGCGCATCACATCCAACTGCGCCTGCGTCTCGACGCCTTCGGCCACCACCTTCATGCCCATGCTGTGCGCCATCGCGATGATGGCTGCCGCGATGGCGCCATCGTCGGCGCTGCTGCCCACGCCGGAGACGAACGAGCGGTCGATCTTGACGAAGTCGAACGGAAAGCGCTTGAGCTGCGCCAGCGACGAATAACCAGTGCCGAAATCGTCGAGCGCCAGCTGTACCCCCAGCGCCTTGAGCGCGCGCAGGTTGCGCGTCGCCTCGTCCGGATTGTTCATCACCGCCGTCTCGGTCAGTTCGAACTCGATCAGTTCCTGGCCGATACCGTGCGCGGCCATGGTGCTTGCGATGATGTTGAGCAGTTCGGTCTGCACGCACTGCACCGCCGACAAATTGATCGCCACCGGCACCAGCACCGAACCGCCGTCGCGCCAGCGCTCGATCTGCGCGCACACCGCGTCGATGACCCAGGCGCCGATCGGGCGGATCAAGCCGGTTTCCTCGGCTAGCGCGATGAAGTCGACCGGGCCGACCACGCCCAGCTGCGGATGATTCCAGCGAATCAGCGCCTCGGCGCTGACGATGCGGCCGGACGGCAGGTCCACACGCGGCTGGTAATACATTTCGAACTGGCCTTCTTCGAGCGCCGTCTGCAAGGCGTGTTCGAGCGCCATGCGCGCGGCCAGCGCCGCATTCATGCGCGGCGCGTAAAACAGATAGCGCTCGCCTGACAGCTTGGCGTTCTTCAGCGCCGCTTCGGCGTGCTTGAACAGCGTTTCGGCGTCGCCGCCGTCGGCCGGATACAGCGCCAGGCCGGCGCGGGTCGAGATGCGCACTTCCTGGCCGTCCAGCTGGAACGGCTGGTCGAGCGCGCCGAAGACGCTGCGCTGCAGCAGTTCGCCGGCTTCCTCGCCGCGCGCCAGGCCATCCAGCGTCAGCGCGAAGGTGTCGCCGCCGATGCGCGCCACGTTGAAGCCGTCCGGCAGGCCGTGCCCGAGCCGCTCGCCGATCTGCACCAGCAGGGCGTCGCCCGTGTGGCGGCCCATGGTGTCGTTCAGCTGCGAAAAACGGTCCAGGTTGATCAGCACCACCGCCACCATCGACGTGCCGCCATGGTGCAGCAGCTGCGTCAGCCGGTCCTGGAACAGGCGCCGATTCGGCAGCGCCGTCATGGCGTCGTAATAGGCCAGGTAGCTGAGCTGCTCCTCGCGGTCGAAAAACAGCAGCGCGAACGAGAGGTCGCCTGCCAGTTCGTTGAGGACCTTCAGTTCGTCGGCGTCGAACACGTCCGGAATGCCCGAGACCAGGGTCAGCACCGCGATCACGCGCGCACCGACGATCAGTGGAAACGAGGCGGCCGCGCGGAATCCGCGCGCGTGCAGGTGCTTGTGGAAGGGTTGCATGGCCGCATCGGACTCGATGTCGTTGCACGCGACCACCTGGCGTTCGCGCACGGCGCGGTTGGCGATCCAGTGCTCGTCGAGTTCGGGCGCATGCTGCGGCAGTACGCGCCCGGCATGGGCGTCGTTGTGCATGTGCAGGCCGTCCGCCTCGACCATGTCGATGCAGGCCGTGACGAAACCGCCCTCCATGGTGGCCAGGCGGCAGGCTTCCTTGAACAGGGCGTCGCGGTCGCGGATCCGGACGATGGCCGAGTTGATACCGGACAGCAGCGCGTACACGCGGTTCAGGCGCGCGATCTTGCGCTGCGCCTGGACCCGGTCGGTGACGTCGTGGGCCAGCACGAACTTGCAGGCGCGCCCGTGGAAAGACAGCGGATGGGAGCTGATCTCGACGTCGATCAGGGCGCCGCTTTTCGTGCGATGGCGCCAGGTGCCGGATTTTTCGAGCGTGTCGCGCGGGGCGTTCTTCAGGTTGGCGTACAGCTTGGGCAGTTCGGCGGCGGGGCGCAGGTCGGCAATGGTCAGCGCCAGGAATTCGGCTTCGCTGAACCCGTAGTGCCGGATCGCGGCCGTGTTGACGGCCATGAAAGCGAGCGTTTCAAGGTCATACACCCACATTGGAATGGGGTAGGCCTTGAATAACTCGTCAAACGACGTATCGTGCGTCTGTGCCATGAAAACATGTCCTGAAGCGCAGGCCGGGGCCTGTACAAGGCCAGTTTAAACGAAGCCGAGCTTGCGCACACCCACATTGTAATTACTCAGGTTGGGCAACAACGCCAGCAGTTCGGTGTCCGACACGCCCAGCCATGACCCCAGCGTCGCGGCCAGCTGTTCGACCGAGGTGGTCGGCAGCAAGCGGCCCTGGCCCACATCGTCCGGGCCGTTGTTGGCCACCACCGGCGCGGTGCCGTAAAAACGCTTGCCATTGACGGCGCCGCCCAGCACGAAATGCATGCTGCCCCAGCCATGGTCCGAACCGTTCGAATTGCCGGTCAGGGTGCGGCCGAAATCGGAGGCCGTGAACGAGGTGACCTTGTCAGCCACACTCAGTTCGGTCGTGGCGGCATAGAAGGCCGCCATCGCGTCGCCCAGCTTGGTCATCAGCACCGGATGGTCGGTCAGCATGGCGTCGTGGTTGTCGAAGCCGCCCAGCGAGACGAAAAACACCTGGCGCTTGGCGCCCAGCGCCGGCGCGGCCGAAATCATGCGCGCCACCATCTTGAGCTGGTCGGCCAGCGCGTTCCCGGTCGGGAAGACAGTGGCCAGTGCCGGCGCCCCGGCCAGCGCCGTAGTCAGTATGTCATTGGCATCGATCGAGCGCTTGCTGACCCGGTTGTACTCGTTTTCGAGCAGGTTGGCGCGCGGCTCGGTGATCAGCGTGCGCAGCGCGGCGGTCGCGGCGCTTGAGCCGAACAGCGGGCTTTTCAGTCCCGACAATGGCACCGAGCCGGAGGTCGATACCTGGTATTGCACCGCCGTGTTGCCCGACAAATAAACGGCATTGCCGGACACGTTGACGCAGGTGAAGGTGGTGTTCGTGTTCGACGCCTGGAACAGGTCGCCCATGCGGCCGCCCCAGCCCGAGGTCGCCCCTTCGGCCGCCGACGATTGCCATACCGATTGCTGGTCGTTGTGCGAGAACAGCTTGGGCGGCAGCTTGACCGACTTGTTGGTGTATTGCGTCTTCGTGGTCGGCTGCACCAGCGTGCCGATATTGAGCATCACGCCCAGCTTGCCGGCATTGAACAGCGGCAGCAGCGAACCGAGTTCGGGCGCCAGCGCGTACTGGTGCGCGACGCCGGCCGAGTCGAGCGGGGCCGCGGCCGGCGTCAGCAAGGTGGCGTCGAGGCTGGCGTGGGTGTAGGCGAACGAGGGCCGCGCCAGCTGATACTGGGCGTAGCTGCCAGTGTCGTACGGGACCAGCGTATTGGCATAGTCGTTGCCGCCGTACAGGAACACGCATACCAGTGCCTTGTAGTCGGTGGCGGTGGCGGCGCTGGCCTCGGCCATTGCCGCCAGGTTCAGCGCCCACGGCGCCGCGATGCCGGCGATCGACAGGCTCGATGCGCGTTTCAGAAAGGCGCGCCGCGATGCGGTCATTCCATCTTTGGTGTTCAAGGCGGCTCCTATTTCTGGACGATGAATTCGGGCGAGGCCATGACCATGACCAGGGCCGCGTAAATGCGATTGAGGCGTGCGGCGTCGGTGCCGGCGGCCATGCTGTCGAGCGCGCCCTTGATCAGGGCAATCGTCGCCGCCGACAGCTGATTGGCCGCCAGCACCAGGTTCAGTTCGTCCAGCAGCGCCTGCGCGGTGTCGGCCAGCGGCATCAGCGCCGCGTAATCCGGCTTGGCGTCGCCGCTGCCGTTCTTGATCACCGCCTGCATGTAGTTCAGGTAGCCGACCACGGTCGACTCGTTGGTGAGCTGGAACTCCGGCGCGACCAGTCCGGCAGTGCCGATGGGGCTGTTGGGCGGCACATAGCCGGGCCGGAAGAAATTGAAGACGGAACCGGAGCGCAGCGGGCTTTGGCCCAGGCGGGTGCTGGGGTCGGACGTGTTGCCGATCGGCCAGGTATCGCTCGGCGAGCTGACCTTGAAGGCGCGCGCCCAGCCGGTAAAGCGCAGGATCGGTTCGCGCTGCTTGCCGAAATTCGGGTCGGCGAGGCCGGCTGCGGAACGCGCTTCGGCGTCGAGCAGGATTGCCTTGACCACCGCCTTCAGGTTGCCCTTGGCACCGGCGCCGTCGTTGTTGAAGACGGTCGCCACGCGCGCCACGTAGGCCGGGGTCGGATTGCTGCACACCAGGCGCTGGATCAGCTGGCGGCTGATGAAGGGCGCCACGTTGGCGTGTCCGAAGATGGCGTCCAGCGCCAGTGTCAGGCTGGTCGCGCCATCGGTGCCGGCCGCGATGGTGGTGCCGAGGAAAGTCTTGGCGCCGGTTTCATGGCGCGACGCGGTCTGCGTCATCGGGCGCGCCTTGAAGTCGGGCGTGGCGGTGGTGGTGCCGGTCAGATCGTAATTCCAGCCTGTGAACACGCGCGCCAGGCCGGTGATGTCGTCCAGCGTGTAGGTCTCGGTCGGCAGGCCGCTGGTCAGCTTGGGCGTGCCGTCCAGGTTCAGCTGCAGCAGGCCGATCGTAAACAGCTGCATCACTTCGCGTGCGTAATTTTCGTCGGGCATGGCGCCGGTGACGGCGTTGAACTTGATGTTGCCGCGGTAGGTCAGGAACTCGCCCATCGGCGCGCCCAGCGAGACCTGCTGCAGCAAGGTGCGGTAATTGCCGAACGCGTTCGCTTCGAGCACGTCGAGGAAGGCGGCGGCGGAAAATGTCTTCCAGCCCGAGCCGACAAAGCCGGTGACGGCGGCCACCACGATTTCGGACAGGGCCAGCGTGACGCGCTGGCGCAGCGTGTCGGGCGAGGACAGCAGCTTGCGCCAGATGCAGGGGTCGGCGCCGGTTTCGCTGTTGATGTTGGCGGCCGCGTTGTAGCCGCCGGCAACGAGCCAGTCCCAGCGCGTGCCGGAGGCGGGCAGGGCGAACTGTTCGTCGAGCCAGCCGGCATAGCCGAGCGTCTGGACCTTGGTGATGTCGGCGCGCGTGGTGCCCATCGTGGCCTGCGCCAGGAAGCGCGAGGCTTCGGCGGCGGTCGGCATCACCGGCGGGGGCGGCGGCAGCGGTGTCGGAACCGGGGTCGGAGTGGGCGAGCCGCCGCCACCGCCGCACGCGGCTAGCAGCGCACCGGACAATAGCGCCACGGTGGGAACGGCGGTATGCGGCCACTCAGCCTCGAGTGTGTAGGCCTTGACACTATCGTTGGCGACAGTGCAATCGTCATGTGAATCTGGCATGAATCCCATCCTGATGAGTAAGCTCGTCATTGATGGTAGATGATTTTTGGAAACTGAACTACGCGGTATTTGTAAATATTTGTGAGGTCGATCACGCTACCGGATCAGGTCCTTGAGGTAGATGCCGTACTTGACCCCATAGGTCGTCGGCGCATCCGACCAGCGCTTGAAGCCCATGCGCTGGTACATTGGCAACGCAACCTGCATCAACTCGCTCGTGTGCAGCGCGAACACGGCGGCGCCATCGCGCTGGGCGCGCCGGAGGCATTCCTGGGCCAGCATGCGGCCGATGCCGTGGCCCTGCGCGGCGGGCGCCACCACCAGCATGCGCATGATCGGCCACTCGGGAAGGAAGATGTCGTTTTTCGGCTTGCCCGGTCCGATGTAGGCGACCGCGCCGGCGATGCGGCCGTCCTGTTCGACGACGATGATCTCGCCGCTGTCGGCCAGCGAGGACATGGCCGCGATCCGGCTGCGGAAGGCGGGCCAGTCGGAATACGCGTCGCGGTACGCTTCGAAGGCGGCCACGCCGAGTGCATCGACCTGGGCGGCGTCGGCGGCGGCGAAGTCGCGCATGACGAACATGGGGTCAGCGCGCCAGGCCGAACGGATCGTCGATCGTGTGGGCCGGTTCGGTGAACCACTTCGGTCCCGTCTCGGTCATGTAGAAATGGTCTTCATGGCGCACGCCGAATTCGCCGGGGATGCAGATCATCGGCTCGTTCGAAAAGCACATGCCCACGTCCAGCGGCGTATTGTCGCCGCCGACCAGGTAGGGCCACTCGTGGATATCCATGCCGATGCCGTGGCCGGTGCGGTGCGGCAGTCCCGGCAGCTTGTAGCCGGGGCCGAAGCCGTTCGTCTCGAGCGACACGCGCGCCGCCGCATCGACGGCGCTGCACGGCACGCCCAGCTGGGCGGCGGCAAACGCGGCCTGCTGCGCCGCCTTCTCGGCGTTCCACACGAAGCGCTGGCGCTCGGTGATCTCGCCGAACACATAGGTGCGGGTGATGTCGGAAATGTAGCCCTTGATCTGGCAGCCGGTGTCGATCAGCACCACGTCGCCAGGTTTCAGGGTCTGCACATAGCTCACGCCGTGCGGATAGGCGGTCGCCTCGCCGAACAGCACGATGCAAAAATACGATCCCGGCGCGCCGACCTTGCGGTGCGCCTGCGCGATGAAGTCGGCCACTTCGACGGTCGTGATGCCTTCATGAAGGATGCTGGCGGCGGCCTTGTGCACTTCGAGCGTCATGTCTTTCACGCGCTGCATCAGGGCAATCTCGGCGCTCGACTTGCGCGCGCGGCAATGCGCGGTGACGGGCTTGGCGTTTTCCAGCGCGTAGCCGGCGGCCAGCGGGGCGATGCCGTCGGCGATGAAAAAGGCGGCGCTTTCGCAGATGCCGATGCGCGGCGGCGCGGCGCTGTCGGGCGCGATGCCCATCCGGGCCAGCACGTCGATGAACAGCCGGTAGGGACTTTCGTGTTCTTCCCAGCAGTTGACCGCGCCCTCGACCAGCATGAAGTCCCTGATCGTGCTTTCCTCGAACGCCGGCGCGATGTATTCAAGCGCGCCGCGGGCCGGCAAAATGGCGCCGACCATGCGTTCGCTGGCATACCATTTGGTGCCGGTGAAGTAGCTCATGTTGGTGCCGGCGTTCAGGTACACGGCGGCGATGCCGTTGTCGCGCATGAAGCCCTGGGCGCGCTCGATGCGGGCCAGGTGTTCGATCCTGCTGATGGCGCCCATGTCGCCGCTCATGTCGGACAAGGCGGCCAGCGCCTGGTCCATGGTTTTGCCGCCGATGCCTATGCCCGTCATGGTCGCGTCTCAGTGAGGTTGAAAAGTCAGTTGTTCGAATGCGGCAATCAGTATCGCACCCGATCTATCCGATGTCTTGGCCTGTTTCGGCAGCCCGGCGCACGAATAACACAAAGCCGGCCGACGCCAAGGCCATCATTTTTTCTTCTCGGTGTCGGTGGAAAAATTCAGTTGCGGCGAGCTGTCTTCGTCCTTCTTCGGCTGCGCACCGTCCTTGGGCAATGCCAGCGGTTCAGGCTCTTCCTGGGGGAGGTCGATTTTCAGTTCGAGCTTTTCCGTCATGTCGACCTTCTTGTCGACCGATACCAGAGACGGAAAGGCGATGATCAGCACCACCATGATCACCTGGATGCAGACGAATGGAATCGCGCCCCAGTAAATATCGGACGTCTTGACCTCTTTCGGCGCCACCGAGCGCAGGTAGAACAGCGCAAAGCCGAATGGCGGATGCATGAACGAAGTTTGCATGTTCACGCCCAGCAGCACGCCGAACCAGACCAGGTCGATGCCCAGCTTGTTGGCCACCGGCCCGACCAGCGGCACCAGGATGAAGGCCAGTTCGAAGAAATCGAGGAAGAAGGCCAGCAGGAAGAACATCACGTTGACGACGATCAGGAAGCCGACGATCCCGCCTGGAAGGCTGGTCAGCAGGTGTTCGACCCAGATGTCGCCGCTGACGCCGCGGAACACCAGCGCGAACACGGTCGAACCGATCAGGATGAACATGACGAAGCAGGCCAGGCGCGAGGTGCTGGCCAGCGCCTGTTTCAGCAGGTCGAACGACAGGCGACGGTTCATCATCGCCATGATGACCGCGCCGGCGGCGCCCATGCCGCCGCCTTCTGTGGGCGTGGCGATGCCGACGAAAATAGTACCGAGCACCAGGAAGATCAGCGCCAGCGGCGGCGCCAGGACGAACACCACACGTTCGGCCATGCGCGACAGCAGGCCCAGTTTCATCGAGCGGTTCAGCAAGGCGATGACGAATGCACTGGCAATGCCGGCCGTGGCCGAGTAGATGCCCAGCTTGTCCGCTACCAGTTCCGGGTGGCTCGCGCCCCATGCCTTGGCGAAGGCGAAGGAAATGCCCACGGCAGCCAGTATCAGCAGCAAGAGCGAGATGACGCCGCTGTCGCCGTTGGGCTGGCGCAGGTTGCGCGCTTCGGGCGGCAGCGCCGGCATGTGCTTGGGCTTGAAGATCGACAGCGCCAGCACGTAGCCGGCATACAGCGCGGTCAGCATCAGGCCCGGGAAGAAAGCGGCGCGGTACATGTCGCCGACCGAGCGGCCCAGCTGGTCGGCCATGACGATCAGCACCAGCGACGGCGGAATGATTTGCGCCAGCGTGCCCGATGCCGCAATCACGCCGGACGCGAGGCGCTTGTCGTAGCCGTAGCGCAGCATGACCGGCAGCGAGATCAGACCCATCGAAATGACCGAGGCCGCCACGACGCCGGTGGTGGCCGCGAGCAGGGCGCCGACGAAGATGACCGCATAGGCGACGCCGCCGCGGATCGGCCCGAATAGCTGGCCGATGGTGTCGAGCAGGTCCTCGGCCATGCCCGACCTTTCCAGGATCAGGCCCATGAAGGTAAAGAAGGGAATCGCCAGCAGCGTGTCGTTGGCCATGATCCCGAAGATCCGGTTCGGCAGCGCCTGCAGCAGCGCCGGCGACATCAGGCCAAGCTCGATGCCGACCAGGCCGAAAAACAGGCCATTGGCCGCCAGCGAGAACGCCACGGGAAAGCCGGACAGCAGGAAGATGACCAGCGACCCAAACATGATGGGCGCGATATTCGCAATGATGAAGTGTTCCATGAGTCCCTGCTAGTCGATCTTGTTGGCGGCTTTGATCGCGGCGATCTCGTCCTGTGGCGTCGTGACGTGCTTGGCGAACTCGTGGCCGTCGATGCGCCCGCTCAGGAAGGCGACGCGCTTGATGATTTCGGAGATGCCCTGCAGGACCAGCAGCAGGAAGCCGAGCGGCACCAGCAGCTTGGCCGGCCAGACGATCAGGCCGCCCGCGTTGCTCGACATTTCCTGGCTCTGGATCGAGATGGCGGCGAAGGGGATGCCGTACCAGAGGATCAGCAGGCACACGGGGATGAGGAAGAACAGGTAGCCGAACAGGTCGATCCAGACCTGGGTGCGTTTCGAAAAACGGCCGGCGATGACATCGATGCGCACATGCTCGTCGCGCCGCAGCGTATAGGCGGAAGCGAGCATGAAGATCGCTGCATACAGGTACCACTGGATTTCGAGCCAGCCGTTGGAACTGTAATTAAACAGGTAGCGCACCAGCGCATTGCCGGCGCAAATGACGACTGCGGCCAGCAGCGCCCAGTTGACGGCGCCGGCGATACCCTCGTTGAGGCGGTCAATCAGGCGTGAAAGGGACAAGAACATGCGATGGGGTCTCCGTTTTGGTTTTTTACTTTCACGCCGATCGGCGGCCCTGCGTTTATTCCGCCAGCTGCGTCCTGACACGGGCGATCGCGGCGCGCACCTGGCGCGGCGCGGTGCCGCCCACGTGGTCGCGCGCGGCCACCGAGCCTTCGAGCGTCAGCACGGCGAACACGTCGCCCTCGACCAGGGGCGAGAACTGCTGCAGCGTTTCGAGCGACATCTCCGACAGGTCGCACTTGGCGTCGTCGCAGGCGCGCACCGCGCGCGCGACCGCTTCGTGGGCGTCGCGGAACGGCAAGCCCTTCTTGACCAGGTAGTCGGCCAGGTCGGTCGCGGTGGCGTAGCCCTGCAGCGCGGCGGCGCGCATATTGTCCGGCTTGACCGTGATCCCGCGCGCCATGTCGGCGAAGATGCGCAGCGTGTCGGTGACGGTATCGACGGTGTCGAACAGCGGCTCCTTGTCTTCCTGGTTGTCCTTGTTGTAGGCCAGCGGCTGGCCCTTCATCAGGGTCAGCAAGCCCATCAAGTGGCCGTAGACGCGGCCGGTCTTGCCGCGCGCCAGTTCCGGCACGTCCGGGTTTTTCTTTTGCGGCATGATCGACGAACCGGTGCAGAAGCGGTCGGCGATGTCGATGAAGCCGACCCGCGGGCTCATCCAGATCACCAGTTCTTCCGACATGCGCGACACGTGCATCATGATCACGGCGGCGGCGGCGCAGAACTCGATCGCGAAATCGCGGTCGGAGACGGCGTCGAGCGAATTGTGGCAAACGTCGTCGAAGCCGAGCGTGCGCGCCACGCGTTCGCGGTCGATCGGAAAGGTGGTGCCGGCCAGCGCGGCCGCGCCCAGCGGCAGGCGGTTGACGCGGCGGCGGGTGTCGGCCATGCGTTCGCAATCGCGCCCGAACATTTCGACGTAGGCCAGCATGTGGTGGCCGAAGGTGATCGGCTGGGCCACCTGCATGTGGGTAAAGCCCGGCATGATGGTGTCGGCGTGCTGCTCGGCCAGGTCGGTCAGGTTGCTGCGCAGCGCGTTCAGCAGCAGCGTGATGTCGTCGATCGCGGCGCGCACATACAGGCGGATGTCGGTGGCGACCTGGTCGTTGCGCGAGCGGCCCGTGTGCAAGCGCTTGCCGGCGTCGCCGACCAGTTCGGTCAAGCGCTTTTCGATGTTCAGGTGCACGTCTTCGAGGTCGAGCAGCCACTCGAAGCTGCCGGCCTCGATTTCGCTCTTGATCTGCGCCATGCCGCGTTCGATTTCGCTGCGGTCGAAGGCGCTGATGATGCCCTGGGCCTGCAGCATCTCGGCGTGCGCCAGCGAGCCGGCGATATCGAACAGGGCCAGGCGTTTATCGAAGAAGACGGAAGCGGTATACCGTTTGACGAGATCGGAAACGGGTTCTGAAAAGCGGGCCGACCAGGCTTCGCCCTTCTTGGAGAGTTGTGCAGTCATGTTGGGAGTTCCTTTGATTTACCTGATTATAAACAAGGTAGCCCAGCCGCGTGCGATTCGTGCCCCAGCGTTTTTTTTCGTCGCGCAGGCAAGGGAACGTGATTCTTGGCCTGTTCGACGGTAGAATTGTTGTTTTTAGCCGGATCCGAATCGCCATGGCCAGCTTGTCATCTTCTTTCCAGATCAGCACCGACCGGTCTCAGCTTGATGTTCCCCTGATCTACCGATTCCTCAGCGAGCAATCGACCTGGGCCGTGGGAATTTCCCGCGCCATCGTCGACCGCGCGATCGAAAATTCGCTGTGCTTCGGCGGCTACGTCGATGGCCGCCAGGTGGCGTTCGCGCGCGTCGTCACCGATTTCTCCACCTTCGGCAATCTGGTCGACATGTTCGTCATTCCCGAATTCCGCGGACGCGGCTACAGCGTCGAGCTGATGAAGGCCGTGATGGCGCACCCCAGCCTCAAGGGCTTGCGCCGCTTCACGCTGGCCACGGGCGATGCCCACGGCTTGTACGAAAAATTCGGTTTCGCCGCGCCGCTGCGGCCCGAGTCGCTGATGGAACGGTATTTCCCGAATATTTACGTCAGCTGACCAGGCTGGCGACCAGCGCGCGCCAGGGCCCGCTGTCGGGCGCCAGGCCCAGGCTGCCCTGCTGCACCAGCAGTAGCGCCAGCAGCAGCAGATAGGGTGCGCGCAGCTTGCCGGTCCGCGCGTCGTGCGCCAGCAGCGCCACCACGATCAGCGCGCTGATGCCATAGGCAATGTTCAGCGCCTGGCCGAAACCGGCATCGGGCGCCAGCACGTAGCGCCCGAGCGCACGCGCCAGCGCCGGCGCCAGCAGCGGCAGCGCGGTGCAGACCATGAAGCGCGCATGGAGCGCCATGTTGCGCCGGTAATAGATCGCCATGCAGTAGGCGAAGGCGAAGAACAGCACCGAGCTCAGGTCCAGGAAGGCCAGCCGCAGGTCGACCTGCGTGTCGCCGTCGCCAGCCAGCGTGTCGCGCACCACCATCAGCCCCGACACCACGAACAGCACCACCAGCACGATCGAACAGCGTCCGACCAGCCGGTGCATGCCCAGCTGGCGTATCCGGATCAGCCAGCCCTGGCCGATCAGCAGCAGCATCCACAGGGCCGCCAGCGCATCGTGCACATGGTGCACCGCCCGCGCTTCGCCGAACCCGCCATAGTTGGACGGGTAGAAACCAGCCAGCGCCACCATCAGTAACAGGGCGAAGTATACTGGTGCATTACTGTACAGCGGTGCAGTGCGCAATTGCATGGCGTAATCCAGGATTGTCATGATGACAATTTAAGGATAACATGTTTTATTGCTAATTCCTACTGCCAGACCATCAGGCAAGGTGGTATCAGCAACAGCAGCGCCAGCACGAAATACATCAGCTGCAGCGGCACCATCCACTTGGCCCAGGTGATCCAGGGGATTCGCGCCAGTGCCAGCACGCCCACCGTCACGCCCGAGGTCGGGATCATCGGCAGCGTGAATTCGCCGAACTGGAACGCCAGGATCGCGGTCTGGCGCGTCACGCCCACCAGGTCCGCCAGCGGCGCCATGATCGGCATCGTCAGCGCGGCCTGGCCGGTCCCCGAATGGATGAAGAAATTGATCACGGTCTGGATCAGGAACATCTTCTGGGCGGCGAAGATCGGACTGGACGACTGCACCAGCGGCATCAGCGCGTGCAGCATGGTGTCGATCACGTGCGCGTCGCGCGCCAGGATCATGGTGCCGCGCGCCAGTGCGATCACCAGCGCGGTCGTGACCAGGTCCTTGGCGCCGGCGATGAAGGCGGCCACGAACTGGTCGCTGTCGAGCCGGCCCACGACGCCGACCACGATCGCCATCACCAGGAACAGCGCGGCGATCTCGCCCACGCTCCATTCGTAGCGCACCACGCCGTACACCATCGCCGCCATGAAGCCGAGGAACAGCACCAGCACCGCGCCATGCCTGCGCGTCATGCCGGCAAAGTCGTCCAGGCTGACCATTTTCCCCTTGCGCAGCTCGTTATCGAGTTCGAAGGTGGGACTAAGCGCCGGGTTGCGCTTGATGCGCGCCGCGTACCACATCAAAAAGGCGATCGTGACGGCGTTGGCGATGAACCAGACCAGCAGCCGGTAGCCGACGCCGGAAAACACTTCGACCCCCGCGATCCCCTGCGCCACGCCGACATTGAACGGGTTCAGGAAGGCGGCCGCAAATCCGACCTGCGCGCTGAGAAAGGGAATCGCCACGCCGACGATCGAGTCGTAGCCCAGCGCCAGCGCCAGCGGCACGAAGATCAAGATGAACGGGATGGTCTCCTCGCTCATGCCGAAAGTGGCGCCCCCCAGCGAGAACATGGTCACGAACACCGGAATCATCATGGTGCGCACGAAGCGCGAGCGGCTGTGCGCCTTGGCCACGCTCTTGATCATCGAATCGATCGCGTCGGTGCGCTGCAGCACCGCGAATGCGCCGCCGACGATCAGCACGAAGCCGATGATCTCGGCCGCCGCCACGAAGCCCTTGATGGGCGCGAGCATCAGCGCCACGAAGCCCTGCGGGCTGCTGGCGATGTAGTGGAACGAGTTCGGATCGATGCGCGGTTTGCCGCCCACCAGCACCGTATCGTACTGCCCGCCCGGGACGAACCAGGTCGAGATGGCGATCACCGCCAGGATCAGGAACAGCAGGACGAAGGTATTCGGGATGCGCAGTTTCATTATTGGCTCAGTAGTTTGCCGGCCCGGAAGGCGACCGGACCGGCGATTTTTCCGACTGCCATGCCGCGCAGCAGGTGACGGTGGGCGGTGCGGGCAAAGAACACGCCGGCCACGCTGCACTTCAGCGTGGTGGTGGCGCCGCTGACCGGGTCGATCAGGTCGGCGATCGCGTCGCCCGCCTGCACCTGGTCGCCCAGGTTTTTGAGGAACACCAGCACGCCCGCGTGCGGGGCGGCGATCGGTTCGACGCCTTCGAGCGGGGTGGCCGCGCACAGCGGCGCAGGCAGGCTGTCGGCCTGCATGTCGAGCACCCCGGCGTGGGCCAGGAAGTTGAGCAGGCCGCGCGCGTCGCGCCGCGCGAAGTCGTAATTCACGTCCATTTCGCCGCGCAGCTCCACCGTCGTCGACAGGCAGGCCGCCGGAATCGGGAACGCCGGACCGAAGTGCGCGCCCAGGTCCCACCACAGGCGGCTGCAGGCTTCGTCGAACGGCTCTTCGCCCGCTTCGAGCGCCAGCAGCAGCGCGTGCGCGCCCAGGTAGGCGGCCAGCGGCGCGGCCGCGTCGGCCAGCGGGGTGCCGGCGTAGACGTGCAGCACCGCCTCGTTATCGCAGTGCAGGTCGAGCACAATGTCAGCGTCGATCGCCATGCCGAGCAGGGTTTTCTTGAGGGCGTCGGCGTCGGTGGCCGGCTTCCAGGCCGCCACCGAAGTACGCGCGTGCTCGCGGATCAGCGCCACGTTGGCGTCGGCGCTGGCGGTCAGCAGGCCTTGCAGCGACGTTTTCAGGTCTTCGGCCACATGTTTGTAGGCGCGGTTGAAATTGGTGCCGGTCGTGAGGTCGAAACGTCCGAACGGGGCGCCGTGGATCGCCTGCGCCAGCCCGATCGGGTTGGCCGCCGGGACCAGGATGATCTCGCCGCGGATCTTGCCGGCGCCGTCGAGCGCGGCCAGCTCGGTGCGCAGGAACTGCGCCACCAGCATGCCGGGCACTTCGTCGGCGTGCAGCGCGGCCTGGATATACACCTTCTGGCCCGATCCGGGCGAACCATAGTGGAAGCTGGTGAGCTGGCAGCACATGCTGCTGTCCGTGGGCGAGATGGGATGTGTGTGTGTGTGCATGGTCAGATAGGTTTTGCTGGGATTGGCCGGCTGCGTGGCATGCGGTCATTATGTCTCATTTTTTTCATAATGCAAATCAATGTAAAAATATTTTCAGAAAAGAGTTGAGTTTTGTTTTTGTTGCCGGTACAGTCGATCGCATCTTGAAAATTTTCATGAAAAAATTCTTGCACGTTTACTTTCATGCCAGCACAGGAACCACAATGAAGTCGAACCAGCCCGCCCGCCCCCGCGATTATGCCTCGCCTGAGGTCGCTTTTGCAGAATCCTCGCTAGGGGAGATCCTGCTCAAGGTCCTGTCCGACGGTTCGGTCTCCAACCGCGCCATCGCCGACTACCTGCTGCGCAACCAGGTGCGCGTGACCGCGCTCGGCATCGAGGAGCTGGCCGAGAGCTGCCAGGTGTCGACCGCGACCATCAGCCGCTTTGCGCGCGATATCGGCTTCAAGAACTATTCGGCGATGCGCAACGAGGTGGCGGCCACGCTGCAATCGGTGCTGCAGCCGGTCGACAAGCTGCGCCACAATATCGCGCGCCGCGCCGGGGCCACCGCGCCGGCCCTCGAAAGCCTGGAATATGCGGCGGCCAACGTCAAGGCCTGCGGCCAGTCGCTCGACCTGCGCGAGCTCGAACAGATCGTCACCGTGCTCACCGGCGCGCGCGCAGTGTACGTGATGGGATTCGGCCTGTCCTCGCAGCTGGCCGGCATGCTGTCGCTGCACCTGCAGCCGTTCTGCCAGCAGGTGATCGAGGTGGCGGGGCAGGGCGGCACCGAAGTGGCGGCCGGCCACCTGGCCAATATCACCGCGCGCGACGTGCTGGTGGTGATCTCGTTCCCGCGTTATTCGCTGGACGTGATCCGGCTGGCCGAATTTGCCCGCCAGCGCGATGCCACCGTGGTCTCGATCACCGATTCGCCCGCCTCCGCGCTGGCCAAGGTGGCCACCCATGTGCTGTATGCCCAGAGCACCCACCCGGTCTTGCCGAGCAGCGCGAGCGCCGCGATCGCCGTCATCGAGGCGCTGGTGGTGTCGCTGATGGTATCGAACAAAGGCAACGTCGCCAAGGCCGCGCGCCTGACCGACGCCATCTCGGCATGGCTGTACGGTGCCGACCCGGTTTTCAACAGCAGCACCGACGGCACCCGCCGCCGCCCATCGCCTCGCCCCAAGCCGCACATAAAAAAACCACAGGAGTAAGACATGAGTCAGCACTACAAAAAGCAGCCCGCCCGGACTGCTCTGGCCGCTGCATTGGCCGCCGCTTTTGGACTGGTTGGCCAGGATGCCTTCGCGCAGGCCGCCGAACCGGCCAAGGTCGCCCGCGTCGAGATCACCGGCTCGTCCATCAAGCGCCTCGATAACGAGACCGCGCTGCCACTGCAGCTGATCCGTCGCGAAGACATCGACAAGAGCGGCGTGACCACGGCCGCAGAACTGCTCAAGAACATCACGGCCAACACCGCACCCTTGTCCGATGGCGCCAGCATCACCGACGGCACCTCGGGCCAGCGCGGCTTCAACGGCGCCAACCTGCGCGGGCTGGGCGTGTCGTCCACGCTGGTGCTGCTCAATGGCCGGCGCCTGGCCAACTTCGCCTCGCCCGGCGACAACGCCGGGGTTGACCTGAACAACATCCCGGCCGGCGCGATCCAGCGGGTCGAGATTCTCAAGGACGGCGCCTCGGCCATCTACGGCACCGACGCCATCGGCGGCGTCATCAACTTCATCACCCGCAAGGACTACCAGGGCGTCGACCTGAATGCCTCGGCCGCGGCGACCCAGCATGGCGGCGCCGGCAAGCGCACCGCCAGCATCAGCGGCGGCAAGGGCTAGCTGGCTGCCGACCGCTTCAATGTGTTCGGCGTGCTCGACGTGCAGCAGCTCGATCCGCTGCGCTCGACCCAGCGCAGCTTCATCGGCGAACGGCCGCTGGCGAGCACCTTGCCGGCCCTGATGTCGAGCAATACCTACCCGGCCAATATCGATATCTCCAGCGCCCAGCGCAACGCCCTGATCGCGTCCGGCGTGCTGCCGGTCGGCAGCACGCGCAACCGCATCAATCCCAGTTCGCCCGCCTGCAACGGTCCGGCCACGGTCTACGCGGCCCAGGGCCCGGGCGGCCCGCTGGCCTGCAGCTACGACTACATGCAGGACACCGAGCTGTATCCGGAATCGCGCAAGATCGGCTTCATCGGCCGCGCCACCTTCCAGGTCAGTAACGACCATCAGCTGTTCGCCGAACTGGTGCAGTCGCAGGCCCAGAGCCGCTATGTGCTCAGCCCGAACCCGATCCGCATCCGCAATTTGCCGGTCGGCCTGCTGCCGGCCAAGTACGCCGCGCCGCTGGGCGCGCCGGGCTTGCCGGCCACCTTCAGCGGCATCCGCTACCGCATGGAGGAGGCGGGAAACCGCACCAATGAAGTGACCAGCAGCGCGCAGCGCGTGGTGCTGGGCGCGACCGGCGTGGTGGGCGGCTGGGACTACGACCTGGGCCTGAGCCGCGCCGAAAACCGGGCGGTCGACAAATACGTCGACGGCTACGTCCTGTTCGACCGCTTCGACGCCGGCGTGCGCGCCGGCGCCATCAATCCATTCGGCCCCTCCAGCCAGGCCGGGCGCGACCTGATCAACAGCATCAAGATCAACGACGAGGCGCGCAAGTCGAAGGGCGTCTCGAGCGCCATCGACGGCAAGGTCTCCAAAGCGCTGATGGCCCTCGGCGGCGGCGACCTGGCGATTGCGATCGGCGCAGAAATGCGGCGCGAGAACACGATCTTCACGCCGTCGGCGCTGCTACTGTCGAATAATATCGCCGGCGACCGCGGCACCGGCGCGGCGGACCTGACGGCGACCGACGACAGCCGCAAGGTGATGTCGGTATTCACCGAGCTCAATGCGCCGCTGACCAAGACGCTCGAAGTGCAGCTGGCCGTGCGCCATGACCACTACAGCCAGGTTGGCTCGACCACCAATCCGAAGATCGGCGTGCGCTGGCTGCCCGCGCCAGGCATGCTGCTGCGCGCCTCGGCCAACACCGGCTTCCGGGCCCCGTCGCTGGCCGACCTGAACCGCCCGACCACTTTCGGCAGCGCCGCGAGCTTCCTGACCGATCCGCAGTGCGTCAAGACTGGCCTGGATACGATCGACGGCTGTACCGACCAGTGGCCGGTGGAGCGCCGCTCAAATCCCGACCTGAAGCCGGAAACGTCGCGCCAGTTTTCCCTTGGCGCCGTGTGGGATGTGAACCAGCGCCTGAACCTGTCGCTCGACTACTGGAATATCCAGAAAAAGAACGTGATCAGCACGCTGGGCGAACAGATCATCGTCGACAGTCCCAATAAATACAACGGCAAATACATCGTGCGCGATAGCGACGGATACATCAGCAATATCCTGCTGCAGAAGGAAAATCAGGGCCGTCTGAATACTGCGGGGATCGACTTCGGCGTCGATTTCAAGACCGCGCCGGCGCCACTGGGCCGCTTCAGCGTCGGCATGAGCGGCACCCTGGTGCTAAAATACGACCGCCAGTTTGGACCACTTGAACCGGATCGCAGCAATCTTGGCCTGTTCCTGAACGACCAGGTGATCCAGAAGTGGCGTCACCGGCTCAGTTTCGGCTACGACCGCGGCGCGCTCAGCATGACTGTGGCCAATCAGTATTCTTCGTCATACACCGACCAGAACACGACTTACGACCCGGCCAGCAATGCACTGCTGCCATCGCGCCGGGTCAAGGCGTATTCGCTGTGGGACATGACGGCCAGTTATGCGCTGAGCAAGCAGGTCAAGCTACGGGCGGGGATGCTTAATGTCCTCGATACAGCGCCGCCGTTCTCGAATCAAGCGTATTATTTCCTGGCCGGTTATGATCCTACGTATACAGACCCGCGCGGGCGCAGTGCGTTCGCGAGCGTGAACTACTCATTCAGATAGAGAGAGAAACACCGATGTTGAAACTGGCCCGCCGCTGTGCCCAAGTCGTTTTTATTGCGCTGCTGGCGGCCGGGTCCTCGCACGCGCAGGATGCGGTGCCCAAGCCGGTCGCGCTCGAGCCCGAATTCAAGGCCGAAAACGAGCCGAAGACGGCCCCGCCGGCGATGGCCGCCGCGCCGACGCCCACCGTGCAGATCAAGGCCCCGCCCAAGGGCACCCTGGTCATCATCGGCGGCGGCCTGCGCGGCGAGAACGAGCCCGTGTGGGAACGCATCGTCGAACTGGCCGGCGGCAAGGGCGCGCGCATCGCAGTATTCGGTTCGGCTTCAGCCAGCCCGGAACGCGCGGCCCGGCTCGACGCGGCGCGCCTGAGCTTTTACGGCGCCGACGCCTTCGTGGTGCCGGTGGCGGTCAAGCTGCCCAATACCGATTACAAGGCCGCGGCCAACGACCCGGCGCTCGCCGCGCAGGTCAGCTCGGCCAACGGCGCCTATTTTGTCGGCGGCGACCAGGCCCGCATCACCGAAGCGCTGCGCAAGCCTGACGGCAGCAGCACCTTGATGCTGGACGCGTTGTGGGACATGTACCGGCGCGGCGGCGTCATCGCCGGCACCAGCGCCGGCGCGGCCATCATGAGCAAGACCATGTTCCACAATGTCAGCTCGGTGCTGTCGACCCTCAAGCGCGGCGTGGCCGACGGGATGGAGATGGCGCCCGGACTGGGCTTCATCGGCGACGACGTGTTCGTCGACCAGCACCTGCTGGTGCGCGGGCGTTTCGCGCGCATGCTGCCGGTGATGCTGACCAAGGGCTACAAGATGGGGCTGGGGATCGACGAGAACACCGCCATGATCATCCACCCGAACCGCGATGTCGAAGTGCTGGGCTACAAGGGCGCCTTGATGATCGACCTGCGCACGGCCGTAAGCGCGCCGGGCGACTTCAATGTCAGCAACGTGCGCCTGAGCTACCTCGATAATGGCGACCGATTTAACTTGAGTAGTCACGTATTTACGCCGTCGCCGGACAAGAACGGCAACAAGTTCGATCCGGCCAAGCCGTATTACAAGGGGCCGCTGTTCACCGCCGACATCCTGGGCCACACCGCCATCGTCGACCTGATGACCAAGCTGCTTGACAGCGACCAGCCGGACGCCATCGGCATCGCCTTCGGCAGCCCGCGCGACCTGCAGCCCGACCTGGGCTTCGAATTCCGCCTGAGCCGGATCAGCGACAGCGTCGGCTATGCGTCGGCAGTGGCCGACGCCTATTCGATCTACGACGTGCGGCTGGACGTCCGTCCGATCAAGATCCAGCAGCCGTTCTACCAGTACAAATAACCACCCATCGTCGTCCTCGCGAACGCGGGGATGACGTTAATTGGAATAGGAAGTTGCGTACTTAGCCGAATCCGGCATAGCCTTATTGGCTGGCCCATCGCGCGGCATTACAATGCGTGACACCCCCACGCCCGCAAGGATCCGCCATGCCCTTTTCCACCATCCGCCTGTTCTGCGCGACCCTGCTGGCGCTGGCCGCCGGCGCCGCCGCGGCCCAGCAGCCCGCCACCGTGCGCGTCGACTACAACCACAGCGGCAACGCCCTGTCCGAGCAGTACGCGCTCGAACGCGTGGTCATCGAACCGCTGCCATGGCCAGGCAACCTGGCGCAGAACTTCGATAATACCGGCCGTGGCCAGAACATGGTCGAAGTGGTGGACGCCAAGACCGGCGACCTGCTCTATTCGCGCGGCTTCTCGACCATCTTCGGCGAGTGGAAAAGCACCGACGAAGCGAACCACCTGACGCGCGGCTTCCAGGAATCCGTGCGCTTTCCCAAGCCCGCCGCCGCGGTCAAGGTGCGCATCCTGCGGCGCGACGAACGCAACCAGTTCTCGGTCGCCTGGAGCGTCGACATCGATGTCGACGCCCCCGACGTGGTGCGCAAGCAGGAGGCCGCGCCGGCCACCCCGATCCCGATCCGCGTCAACGGTCCGTCGCCCGCCAAGGTCGACCTGCTGATCATCGGCGACGGCTACACGGCAGCCGACATGAAAAAATTCGAGGCCGACGCGCGCCGCCTGGCCGATCACCTGTTCACGGTGTCGCCGTTCAAGGAGCGCGCCACGGACTTCAATGTCTGGGCGCTGGCGGTGCCGACCGCGGAGTCGGGCGTGTCGCGTCCGTCGACCGGCGTGCACCATGCGTCCAGGCTGGGCACCCGCTACGACATTTTCGGCAGCGAACGCTATGTGCTGACGCTGGATAACCGCGCCCTGCGCGACATCGCCCAGCATGCGCCGTACGAATTCATCGAAATCCTGGTCAACAACGATACCTACGGCGGCGGCGGCATCTTCGGCCAGTTCAGCACCGCGGCGGCCGGCAACGACTGGGCCAACTACCTGTTCGTGCACGAATTCGGCCACCATTTCGCCGGCCTGGCCGACGAGTACTACACCTCGCCGGTGGCATATGCGGCAGCGAGCGGCCGCATGGAGCCGTGGGAGCCGAACGTGACGGCGCTGCGCGACCCGGCCCGCCTGAAATGGAAGAAAATGCTCAAGGCCGGCACGCCGCTGCCGACGCCGTGGCCCAAAGCCGAATACGAAGAGTATTCGCGCGCCTACCAGAAGCGGCGCGCCGCCCTGCGCGCGGCCAACCGGCCCGAAGCGGAAATGAGCGCGCTGTTCCGCGAAGACCTCGAACACAGCCGCGTGCTGTTCTCGACCGCGCCGCACCAGCACGTAGTGGGTGCCTTCGAAGGGGCCAATTACGAGGCCAACGGCTACTACCGTTCCGAAATGCAATGCATCATGTTCGACCGCACGGAGAAATTTTGCCACGTTTGTAACGATGCAATTTCCACGATCATCGATCTGTACGCAGCGCCGCACCCCGCCAAATAGGCCGTCGGCCCGGTGGTCAAGGCGGGCTCGCGCTGAGGCCGCCTTTTTTTCGCCCCGGCAGCGCATTGAAGTTCCTTTTAGGCTACGTGCGGTGGCGCACAGACCTTGTTGTCGAATAACCATATTCTGGTCCTCGTTCCTTGACGAAACATACAGTTGAGAACAGTAGGTCGGTCGGGGACCAAGGTCCCCAAAGTCCGCGTAGTTCCATCCATATATAAATAAAAGGAATAAACCATGAATAAATTACTCGCTACCCTGATCGCCGGTCTGTTTGCCACTTCGGTTTACGCACAGACCCCAGCAGCTCCAGTAACGCCAGCGGTTGCCAAAGCCACCGTCGAAGCACAGAAGGATGTCGCCAAAGCGGAATCCAAAGAAATGAAAGTCGATGCCAAGGCAGACGACAAGAACACCAAGGCAGTGGCCAAGGCCCACGCCAAGAAATCCAAAGCTCACGCCAAGGCAGTCAAGGTGAACGCAGATGCTGCCGCCGATGTCGCCAAAGCTGATCCGGAAGACAAAATGAAGGCCGAAGCCAAAGCATCGACCAAGGTCGCCAAAGCGAACCTGTCGGCTGAGAAAAAAATGATCAAGGCTGACGCCAAAGTCGAAAAAACTGCAGTTGAAGGTTCGGCCGACAAGGCTACCGCAGCAGCGAAAACCGCTGAAGTGAAAACCGAAGCCGCCGCTGACGTCAAAAAAGCAGCAGCCAAGCACTAATCCGGCAACGGTTTAGGCAGTAAAAGAAACGGAGCCCTCGGGCTCCGTTTTTTTGTTGCGCAGGCCAGTTAAGGCTAGACGATCGGCGCCAGCGTGATGACCTTCACCTTGGCCACCAGCGCCTTGCCCTTGCGCGCGCGCTTGCCGAAGTGGACCGCCAGCCCCGAGGCCGACAGGTCGACTTCGCGCGGCTTGGCGCCGGCCCAGGTGCCATGCACCGTCACCCCTTTCTGGGTGATTGGCTGGACCGCCAGCAGTGTTTCCTTGTCTTCCAGTTCCATCAGCGTGACGCCGCGTCCGCCGTTCGCCAGCGTCTTCAGTTCATCCATGCCGAACACCAGCAGGCGTCCCTTGGCGGACAGGCAGGCGACCGCGCTTGCATTGGCCATGATCACGCGCGGCGGCAGCGGCACGGCGCCGTCGTCGAGCGTAATGAAGGCCTTGCCGCCCTTGAGGCGGCTGACCATGTCGCCGGCCTTGGCCGCGAAGCCGTAACCGGCGTTCGAGGACATCAGCAGGGTGGTCGCGGCAGCGCCGGCGAAGTAATGCAGGATGCGCACGCCGCCCGACAGGTCAACCAGCGAGGTAATCGGCACGCCATCGCCGCGCGCGCCCGGCAAGGCCGCTACCGGCACCGAATACACCTTGCCGTTGTCGCCGAAGCCGAGCAGGGTATCCACGGTGCGGCATTCGAAGGCGCCATGCAGCGAGTCGCCTGCCTTGAAGGTGAATTGGGCCACGTCGTGGCCGATGGCGGTACGCGCGCGCACCCAGCCTTTTTCGGAGATGATGACCGTGACCGGCTCGTCGACGACTTTCTGTTCGGCCGTCGCGCGCTGCGCTTCTTCGATGACAGTGCGGCGCGCGTCGCCGAACTGCTTGGCGTCAGCTTCGATTTCCTTGATGATCAGGCGCTTGATCGTGTTCGGGTTGTCGAGGATGTCCTGCAGGCCTTCCTTTTCCTTGCGCAAGGCAGCCAGCTCCTGCTGGATCTTGATCGCTTCGAGGCGCGCCAGCTGGCGCAGGCGGATCTCGAGGATGTCTTCCGCCTGGATCGACGACAGCCTGAAGGCGTCCATCAAGGCCGGCTTCGGCTCATCCGAATTGCGGATGATGCGGATCACTTCGTCGATGTTGAGCAGGACCGCTTCGCGTCCTTCGAGGATGTGGATCCGGTCATTGACCTTGCCGAGCCGGTGTTCCGTCCTGCGGCGCACCGTGACGAAGCGGAAGTCGATCCACTCCTGCAGGATTTCGCTCAGGCCCTTCTGGCGCGGGCGGCCATCGCCGCCGATCATCACCAGGTTGATCGAATTCGACGATTCCAGCGACGTATGCGCCAGCAGCATCAGCATGAATTCGTTCTGGTCCTGGTTCTTCGACTTCGGCTCGAACACCAGCCGCACCGGCGCGGCGCGCCCCGATTCATCGCGGATCGTGTCGAGCGAACCGAGGATCAGCTGTTTGAGCGTCAGCTGCTCCGGCGACAGCGCCTTCTTGCCCGTCTTGATCTTTGGATTGGTCAGTTCTTCGATTTCTTCGAGCACCTTCTGCGACGAGGTCCCCGGCGGCAGTTCGGACACCACCGCCTGCCACTGGCCACGCGCCAGCTCTTCGATCGTCCAGCGCGCGCGCACCTTCATCGAACCGCGACCGGTCGCATACATGTCGGCGATCTGCGATGGCGGCGTGATGATCTGGCCGCCGCCCGGGAAGTCGGGGCCGGGGATGAGGGCCATCAGTTCGGCGTGCGTGATCTTCGGGTTGCGGATCATCGCCACCGCCGCCGCCGCCACTTCGGTCAGGTTGTGCGACGGGATTTCGGTGGCCAGGCCGACCGCGATGCCAGAGGCACCGTTGAGCAGCACCATCGGCAGGCGCGCCGGCAGCGCCTTGGGCTCCTTGTGCTGGCCGTCGTAGTTGGACTGGAAGTCGACCGTGCCCTGGTCGATCTCGTCGAGCAGCAGCTTGGCAATCGGGCTAAGGCGCGCTTCGGTGTAGCGCATCGCCGCCGCGCCGTCGCCGTCGCGCGAGCCGAAGTTGCCCTGGCCGTCGACCAGCGGGTAGCGCAGCGAAAAATCCTGGGCCATGCGCACCATGGCGTCATAGATCGACTGGTCGCCGTGCGGGTGCAGCTTGCCCATCACGTCGCCGACCACGGCGGCCGACTTGCGCGGCTTGGCGTTTGCCGCCAGGCCCAGCTCACTCATCTGGTACAGGATGCGGCGCTGGACCGGCTTCTGGCCGTCGCACACGTCCGGCAGCGCGCGGCCCTTGACTACCGAGACGGCGTAATCGAGATAGGCGCGTTCGGCGAAGGTGGACAGGGTCAGCGTTTCGCTGTCTTCCGGCGGGGGCGGCGGGGGGGCTGCAAAGAGATCGTCTTGGGTCGTCATGGTACTTAGGTGAATTGATGTTGATTGGTTTTTGCCCGCGCTATGTTCACGGACATGAAAATGGCGATGGCAAGCATGGCGATGACCACCATGGACATGGGCTCGGTATTAAGAATTGTTGGCTTCGGCACTGCGATGGCGATGCATATCTTGATGACGAGGGCGCCGACAACGCCGATGGCATGCACGACGCTGGGGCGTGAAAGGATCATGCCCGCCACCAGCCAGGCCCAGCCTGCGGCCGCATACGTCATCGGCGGAACTGGTGCCTGGCCAGCGAAATAAATGAATGCGGCAGCGCCTGCGTACCAGACCATGCGCACGGGTAGTATCCATTGCGTCCGCATGCCTAGCCACTCCAGCAGGTCCGAACCGCCCCGGTAGAAAAGCTGCATCGAGCAAATAGCCATTCCTATGCAGGCCGGCAGGCCGTACAAACCAAGCGGGCCTTGCGCCATGTACAGGCCGACCATGATGCCCACCGCCGTAGAAAAAACAAGGCCAAATGCGGTCATCACCGCACTGTTGCCGAAGGTGCCGGCAAGTGCACATCCCGCCATCATGGCCAATACCGCAAGCCTGGAAGTGTCGGATGGATTGGGGATAAACGTGCACAGCGATGCGAAAGCAAAAACACCAAGCCAGCCAAATTGCCATTCGGGGCGGTACCTGATTTCGTGAAGCAGCCGATTGCCCCATTCGTGCCATGTGCGCAGAACGGTGGTCGGACGCCGGAACGCGAACCACGCGGTAGCGCCGAATGCGACGGCCTGGGCCAGCAGGAAGGCGCCGAAGCCGTTGCCTTCGAGCCGATTGAAATGCAGCAGCGCGAATACTTCGCCCACCCACAGAAGCATGCCCCATACCAGCGAAATGACGGCGGTGTCGACGAAGTAGCGCTTTCTTTCGACGGCCCGTTCCCATGATTCGAACACCGCCTGATTCAGTTTGAAGTGCAGCATCTCGGGATGCTGCCAGCGGATGTGCAGGACCATTTCCCTGAGCTGGCGCGTGAAATTGCCGTTGGTCGTCTTGTACCATTGGTGCTCGATTGTGTCGGCCAGCAGAATGCGTATATTTTCGTCGCTGGCGGCCTGCGCGCTGAAGTGCAGGTAAGAGCGGTACGCGCTCAGCCGCGCCAATGCCGTTCCCGCCTCCTCGGGCATTTCGCGGGCGATGAACGTGGAGGAATCTGTCCAGCCGAAGTAATCGGCGAGCGACGCGCGAAAATCGTCGGCGCAGCCTTCCGAGGCGCAGTATTGAACCGCGCACAGTTCGAAACAATCGCGTACCTGCAGGTTCAGCAGCGCGCCGCTGGAAGCGAGTTCGTCGAGCCGCTCGCGCGTCTGCACGAATGCATGCTCGACAAAGCTGGCCCATATCTGGCGCGCTTCCGCATTCGGTGTCGGGCCTTGCACCGGGATGGCACGATCCGCTTCGTACGCTGCCGTGTAGATCGGGGTTTCCTGCTGCTGGGCGATTTCCTGTTGCCAGGCTGGCGTGTAGGCAATGACGTCTTCTTCGATGTCTTCGTCGTCCGGCTCATCCTGCGCGCTGGCGTGTTTGGCCATGCGCAGCGCAATCTCGTAGGCGTCGCGCAGTTCCTGGAATGCCTGCGGATCATCCTCGGGGCGCGTGACTTTCAGCTTCCTTGCGTAAGCGCGCTTGATTTCACGCTCGTCGCTGGTCGCCTTCTTCCCCAGGATGGTCCACACATTCACAGAAAGCTACCTCCGTCCAGCTGCTGCATGGCCTGGATCAGCGATTCGCGCGCGCGCCGCGTGGCGATCGGGTCCTGCTTGTCGAGCACCGACTGGAATGCGGCGACATACTGCGCCAGGTATTCGCGTTCCTGTCCAAGCAGCTGCTCATACAGGCGGTCGGCCTGGGCCACCAGCGTGCGGTTTTCGATGCGGTCGCGCGGATGGATCTTCAGTTCCGCCAGCTCCGCCAGGCGCTGCTCGATTTCCTGCGGCGTCATCACGCCCGCGTTTTCGCTCATCACCAGCTTGTGCTTCTCCTGGCTCGGCAATACCGTGATTTCGGCTTCCAATACGCCGCTGACGTCGTAGGTGAAACGCACGTCGGCGCTGATTTCGCCCGCCTTTTTCGAGGCGATCGGAAAGTGCAGCGTGCCCAGGTAGATATTGTCGCTGACCAGGCGCGCCTCGCCCTGATAGACCTTGACCGTCAGCTCCTTCTGGAAGTCGCGGATGGTGGTGATGTTCTCGACGCGCGACACCGGCACCGTCGAATTACGCTCGATGATGGGCATGAAGTGGCCGCCCTCATAATCGTTCGGCCCCACCTGGCGCGCGATGCCGATCCCCAGCGAATAGGGCGCCACGTCGGTCATGACCACTTCGTCGAGCGCCACGTCGCGCATCTTCAGGCCCGCTTGCACGGCCGCGCCGAGCGCGATCGCTTCGTCCGGATCGAGGTGGATCTGCGGGAAGCGCCCGAACATGCGCGAAACCAGTTTGCGCACCAGCGGCATGCGCGTGGCGCCCCCGGCCAGCACGACCGACTCCAGTTCGGACGCCTTGATAGTGGCGTCGCGCAGCGCCCGCTCGACCGGCGCGCGCAGGCGCTGCATCAACGGTTCGCACAGGTTGGCCAGCACCTCTTCGTCCAGCTCCCAGGTGAATTCGGCGCCGTTGTACATGAACGTCATCGTCGCCTTGGGCGCATCCGACAGTACGCGCTTGGCACGTTCGGCCTCGTCGCGCAGGCGCTGGCGCTGGCTGCCGGTCAGTTCCTGCTTGTCCATCGCCTTGGCCATGCCGCTGCGGGTCTGGAAGGCGTCGACCATGGCACTGACAAAGTCTTCGCCGCCGAGGAAATTGTCGCCGGCCGAGGCGCGCACTTCCATCACGCCCTCGAACAGCTCCAGGATCGAGACGTCGAAGGTGCCGCCGCCCAGGTCGAACACCAGGAACTTGGTCTCGCGCTGGGTGTCCTGGATGCCGTAGGCCAGCGCCGCTGCGGTCGGCTCGTTGAGCAGTCGCTCGACCTTCAGGCCCGCCAGCTGGCCGGCCACGCGGGTCGCCTTGCGCTGGGCATCGCTGAAATAGGCCGGCACCGTGATGATCGCTTCCTCGACCTTGTGGCCGAGGAAGGCTTCGGCGTCTTCCTTGAGCGAGCGCAGCACCATCGACGACAATTCTTCGGGACGAAAGCGCTGCTTGCCCAGCTGCGTCTTGCGCTCGCTGCCCATGTAGCGCTTGAACAGCGCCGCCGTCATGTGCGGGTGCGTCTGCAGGCGCGCGCGCGCCGCTTCGCCGATCAGCACCGTGCCGTCGTCGTCCATGCCGACGCACGACGGCGTCAGGTGCTGGCCGAGCGCATTCGGAATGATGCTCGCCTTGCCGTCGCGCCAGATGGCAACCAGGCTGTTGGTGGTGCCAAGGTCGATCCCGATGATCATGGTCAGATATCCGCTTCCGTTTCGTTTCCGTGTTCTTCGATCCAGGCGCGCCGCGCGGCCGCCTCGCCCTTACCCATCAGCATATTGAAGCGCGCCGACGAATCGGTGTGGCTGAAATCTCCCAGCATCACCGGCAGCAATCGCCGCGTGTCCGGGTTCATCGTGGTTTCCCACAACTGGTCGGCGTTCATCTCGCCCAGGCCCTTGAAGCGCGAAATGCTCCACGCGCCCTCCTTCAGGCCTTCCTTGGTCAACTTGTCTTCGATCACCAGCAGTTCGCCGGCGTCAAGCGCATACAGCTTCTGGATCGGCTTCTTGCCGCGCGCAGGCGCATCGACCCGGAACAGCGGCGGGCGCGCGATGCAGATATTCCCGTTCGCGAACAGGGCCGGGAAGTGCTTGAAGAACAGCGTCAAGAGCAGCACCTGGATGTGCGAGCCGTCCACGTCCGCATCCGACAGGATGCAGATTTTCCCGTAGCGCAGGCCGGACAGGTCGGGCGTATCGCCGTGGCTGTGCGGGTCGACCCCGATCGCCACCGCGATGTCGTGGATCTCGTTGTTGGCGAACAGGCGGTCGCGGTCGGTCTCCCACGAGTTGAGCACCTTGCCGCGCAGGGGCAAAATCGCCTGGAACTCCTTGTCGCGCCCCATCTTGGCCGAGCCGCCGGCGGAGTCGCCCTCGACCAGGAACAGTTCATTGCGCGTGATGTCGGTCGATTCGCAGTCGGTCAGCTTGCCCGGCAAAACAGCCACGCCGGACGATTTTTTCTTCTCCACTTTTTGCAGCGAACGCAGGCGCGACTGGGCCTGCTTGATGACCAGTTCGGCCAGTTTGCGGCCGTATTCGACGTGCTGGTTCAGCCACAGTTCGAGCGGCGGCTTGGTGAAGCTCGACACCAGGCGCACCGCGTCGCGCGAGTTCAGGCGCTCCTTGATCTGGCCCTGGAATTGCGGGTCGAGCACCTTCGCCGACAGCACGAAGGAGACGCGCGCGAACACG